>NZ_JBWKQZ010000021.1:0-150992 GCF_059419025.1 Cupriavidus sp. GW821-FHT07C08 | reverse complement strand
TTTGCACGAAATCACCGAAATGTATCGGATCTTCCAGAAAAACGAGTAAGCCGCCGGAAGTTGTGGGTAAAGGCAAGATTCGCGGGAGGGGAACGGGCGCTTCCCGCGCTCTATGCTGGATCCGGCAAGCAGCCAGCGCCACGTTGGCCCCAGCCGGCACTTCCCGCGGCGTGCGCGCCAGCACCATTACATGCCGCATCCGTACGACGAGACCACAAGCGACCACCGCCATGGCAGACATCAATACCGCGCTTTTCACCGAGCAACAGATCCTGATCAACGATTCGGCCCGCCGCCTGGCAGCCGAAGTCATCGCGCCCACGGCCGCGGCACGCGACCGCGCCTCCGCCTGGCCGCGCGACGAGCTGAAGGTGCTCGGCGAACTCGGCTTCATGGGGATGCTGGTGCCCGAAGCCTACGGCGGGACTGGCGCAGGGTTGCTGGAATTCTGCCTGGCGCAGCACCAGTTCGCCTCGGTCGATGCCGGCCTCGCCACGATCGTGCACGTCCACAACTTCGTTGCCGCCACCATCGCCGCCCATGGCACCGAGGAACAGAAGCAGCGTCACTTGCCGGCGATGGCGCGCGGCGAGTCGATCGGCGCCTTCCTGCTGAGCGAGCCGCATGCCGGCTCCGATACCGCCGCGCTGCGCGCCACCGGCGTGCGTGACGGCGGGCACTACGTGCTGAACGGCGCCAAGCAGTTCATCTCGAACGGCAGCGAGGCCGGCGTTGGCATTGCCTTCGTGCTGACGGACAAGAGCGCGGGCAAGAAGGGCGCCAGCACCATCCTGGTCGACCCGAAGCAGCCCGGCTATGTGGTGACCCGCATCGAGGAAAAACTTGGCCAGCACACGGCGCAAACCGCGCAGATCGCACTGGAAGATTACCGCGCGCCGGCAACAGACCTGCTGGGCGCCGAAGGGCAGGGCTATCGCACGGTGATGAGCTCACTGTCGGATGGCCGCATCGGCATCGCCTTCATTGCCGCCGGCGCGGCACGCGGCGCACTGGAGGCGGCGACCGCGTACGCGAGCGAGCGCGAGGCCTACGGCGCGCCGATCAACCAGTTGCAGGGCGTGGCGTTCGACCTGGCGGACATGGCGACCCGCGTCGAGACCGCCTTCCAGTACAGCCTGCACGCCGCGCGCCTGGCCGAGGCCGGCGTCGACTGTGCGCGCGAAGCGGCGATGGCCAAGATGTATGCCAGCGACATCGCCGAAGAGGTCTGCTCCGATGCGCTGCAGATCCACGGCGGCTACGGCTACCTGACCGACTTCCCGGTCGAGCGCTACCTGCGCGACGTGCGCGTGACCCGGATCTACGAGGGCACCAGCCATATCCAGAAGTTGATTATTTCGCGCAGCCTGGGCTGAGCGGTCTGCCGGAGGGGCAGCAGGCGCTGCCGCTCTTCGCTGAAAAGCATCCAGTGGCTGTGCCCGCTTGCGGGCACCATTCCCGCACCACGCTGGAACCGGTGACGCCAAAAAAAACTCCGGCACGAAGCCGGAGTACCAAGACATCGCGGAGACCGGTGCGATGCCGTGTGGCCGGCTCGCCGCGCTCCGGTTATCCCGAAGCTTGCCGAGCCGGGCACCAACGACTCGTCAGGAGACCCGCCTGGGCTGGTCCGTCCAGTACTTCTCGCGCACGCGCCGGCGCAGGACCTTGCCAACCGCGCTGAGCGGCAGCGCATCGGTCATGGTGATGGTCTTGGGCGCCTTGAAGCGTCCGAGCCGGTCCTTGACATGCTCGATCAGCGCCTCGGCCTCCACCACTGCGCCAGGCCTGAGCACCACTTCCGCATGCACTGCCTCGCCCCATTTTTCATGGGGAATGCCGACCACGGCCGACATGAAGACGGCGGGGTGGGCGTTGAGCGATGCTTCGACCTCGACGGCATACACGTTGAAGCCGCCGCTGATGATCATGTCCTTCTTGCGGTCGACGATGAATACATAGCCGCCCTCGTCGACATAGCCCAGGTCGCCGGACTTCCAGAAGCCGTCGCAGAACTCGGACGCCGTGCCTTCCGGGTTGCCGTGGTAGCCGCTGATGGTGCCGCGGCCGCGCAACCAGATCTCTCCCGTGGTGCCGGGCGCGACGTCATGACCCGCTTCGTCGACGATGCGGATTTCGATGCCGATGGTCGGACGGCCGGCGGATGCGAGCCGGCCGGTCTCGATGGCGGTCAGGTGATCGGCCTGCGTCAGGGTGCAGACCGCCTGCGCGCATTCGGTCGCGCCGTAGAGCTGGAAGAAGATATTGCCGAAGCGCTGCTGCGCCTGTGCCAGCTTGGCCGGGCTCATCGGTGCGGCGCCGTAGTAGAGGGTGCGCAGGCTGGACAGGTCATGCTTCGTCGCTTCGGGCAGTTCCAGCAGGACGTTCACCAGGGTCGGCACCATCAGCGTGGTGGTCACCTTCTCCGTTTCGACATTGCGGCACCACGCCTTGAGGTCGGCCGCGTTCTGCGTCAGCGTGCAGCCGCCGCGAAACAGGGTCGGCAGGAACGACAGGCCGGAACCGTGGCTGACCGGCGCGATGTGCAGGTAGCGCGTGCGCTGGTTCAGCGCCACGCTTTGCTCGGGGTCGGCATACATGGTGTCGCGCGCCGCGAGCCAGTTGTCGATGGTGTACTGGGCGCATTTGCTGCGGCCCGTCGTGCCGCCGGTGAAGCGGTAGATCAGGATGTCGGACCGGGTGTCGGACTGAACACCGGGCTCGGCGTCGGAGGCGCCTTCGAGCAAGTCCCAGAAGTGATACACGCCTTCGCGCGGCGCCGGTGGCGGGTCCATGCACACCACGGTCACGCCGCGCTCGCGCAGCATGCCGGCGTAGCGGTCCAGCAGGGAAGTCTCGAGAAAGACCACCTTGGGGCGGATGAACTCCACCTGCCAGCGGTGCTCGTCAAAG
This sequence comes from Cupriavidus sp. GW821-FHT07C08, assembly GCF_059419025.1. Lineage (NCBI taxonomy): Bacteria > Pseudomonadati > Pseudomonadota > Betaproteobacteria > Burkholderiales > Burkholderiaceae > Cupriavidus > Cupriavidus sp. GW821-FHT07C08. The sequence continues at coordinate 148,079 of NZ_JBWKQZ010000021.1, read as the reverse complement.
GCGTCGCGGATATTGGTGTGCGCGACCGCTGCTTCGCCCTTGAAGGCGGTCCAGGCGTGCAGCAGCGAGAGGTTGTCGTTCTCCAGGATGCAGAGCGCGACATCGCCGCGGCGCAGGCCAAGACGGGTGCGCATCATGTTGGCGATGCGGTTGGTCAGCCGGTGCAACTCGCCGAACGTGTAGCGCCGGCCGCGCTCGATATTGACCAGCGCTTCCTGTGCGGCGAACTGCACGGCAACCTGCCCCATGACGCGGGCGAAGTCCATGTTCATTGCTGTCTCCGTGGCTCTGTTCTATCGGTGTTCTGCCGGAGCAGTGTAGGAGCGGGGCGTTTCGTCGCTCCCCTCCCCTGAGGAGAGGGGGAAGGACGCCGGCCGACCGCACGGCGGTTGAGGCGTCGGTGGGGCAATCCCTTTCCATGCAAGAGGGGCACCGCCCCCGCAAAAGGGGAGGGGAAGAAAGCGATCCTGCCTGACTAAGATGACTTCGCAAGCCAAGGCGCAGACGCAACCGGATGAACCCGGCACGAGCGGCGGCACCGCGATATTTGAGCGATCGGCAGGACAGCATGGATGGCGCTGCGTCCGCCGCAAAGGACATAGCATGGACTTCGATCTGACTTCGGAACAACAACTGCTGCAAGACAGCGTGCGCCGCTTTATCGACAGGGCGTATAGCTTCGAGGCGCGCACCGCGCTGGTAAAGGCCGGCTGTGACGCCACCACCGGCAACTGGGGCCTGTTCGCCGAGAACGGCTGGCTGATGGCCGCGCTGCCGGAGGCATACGGCGGCCTGGGCGGCACGCTGCTGGAAACCGCGATCATCGCCCAGGAGATGGGGCGTGGACTGGTGGTCGAACCCTACCTCGGCTGCGCCGTGCTGGCGGCGCAGACGCTGCTGGCCGGCGGCACCGAGGCGCAGAAGGAAGCCCTGCTGCCGCTGCTCGCCGCGGGCTCGATGCGCATCGCGCTGGCCTACAGCGAACCGGCTTCGCGCGGCTTGCCGGAGCCGGTCTCGGTTCGGGCGGAGCGCGATGGCGACCATTACGTGCTGCAGGGCACCAAGTCGCTGGTGCTAGGAGCGGTCGGCGCGCATGCGTTCATCGTTTCCGCCGTGGTGCCGGGCACGGATGGCATCACGCTGCTGCTGGTCGAGGGCGATGCCCCGGGCCTGCACCGCCGGGCCTTGCCGCTGCACGACGGCAGCTGGGTCGAAGAACTGACCTTGGATGGTGTGCGCGTGGCGGCGCAAGCCGTGCTGGGTGAGCCGGCGCAGGGACTTTCCGCGCTGCACGCCGGTCTGGCGAGCGGCACCGTCGCGCTTTGCGCCGAGCTGATCGGCGCCATGGAAAAAACCATCGAGCTGACCGCCGAGTACCTGAAGACCCGCCAGCAGTTCGGCGTGCCGATCGGTTCCTTCCAGGCACTGCAGCACCGCATGGCAGAGATGGCGGCCGAGATGGAAGTGGCGCGTTCGATGCTGCACGCGGCACTGGCCTCGCTGGCCAATGACGACGCGGCGACGCAGCAGCAGGTGCTGTCGGCCGCCAAGATGCTGATCGGCCGGGCGGCGAAGCTCGTCTGCGGCCAGGGCATTCAACTGCACGGCGGCATCGGCATGACCGAGGAATACGCAGTCGGCCACTACTACAAGCGCGCCGTGGTGGCGGACCTGCTGCTGGGCAGCAGCGACAGCAATGAAGCCGCCTGCGCGGCAGCCTTGCAAACGGCATTGCATGCCGAGGCCGCCTGACGCGCAACCATCCCATCCACAAGAGCGAGACCCCATGAAGACCTATGAAACCGTGGCCCAACTCCAATCCCTGGTGGGAGAGGTGGTCGGCACCAGCGACTGGACCCTGATCGACCAGCAGCGCATCAATACCTTCGCCGACGCGACGGGCGACCATCAGTGGATCCATGTCGACCCGGTGCGCGCAGCCAGCGGCCCGTTCGGCGCGCCGATCGCGCATGGCTTCCTGACGCTCAGCCTGCTGCCAACCTTCATCCAGCAGGCGCTCGCCATCCAGGACATCAAGATGGGCGTGAACTACGGCATGAACAAGGTGCGCTTCCTGAAACCGGTGCCGGTGAACAGCCGCCTGCGTGCCCGCTTCAAGCTGGCGGGCTTCGAGCCGCTCGCCAACAACGGCACGCAGCTCACCTACGAAATGACGGTCGAAATGGACGGCTCGGACAAGCCGGTGTGCGTGGCCGACACGATCATGCGCGTATTCGCCTAAGCCGGCGGAAAGACAGACTAGTAACAGGAAAGAGAGCCAGACCATGAACGATACCTCCACCGTGCTCCTGAGCGAGCAGGAAACCATGATCCGCGATGCTGCCCGCAAGGTGGCGCAGGAAGTCGTTGCCGCGACGGCAGCCGAACGCGATCGCAGCAGCGCCTGGCCGCGCAGCGAACTGAAGGCGGTAGCCGAGCTGGGTTTCCTCGGCATGCACGTGCCCGAGGAGTACGGCGGCTCGGGGGCAACGTTCCCGGAATACTGCCTCGCCATCGAGGAGTTCGCCGCAGCCGACGCCGGCTTTGCCACCATCCTGCACGTGCATAACGGCCTGGCCGGCGCGGTGGCCGACGCTGGCAGCGAAGCGCAGAAGCGCAAGTACCTGCCGGGCATGGCGTCCGGAGAGACCATCGTCGCCGGCCTGCTGACGGAACCGCAGGCAGGCTCGGATACCGGCGCTTTCCGCACCACCGCACGGCGCGAGGGCGATCACTACGTGCTCAACGGCAGCAAGCAGTTCATCTCCAACGGCAATGAAGCGGGCGTTGGCATCGCCATTGCTGCCATCACCGAAACCCCGGAAGGAAAGAAAGGCCCGAGCCTGTTTATCGTCGATCCGCGCGCACCGGGCTACACCGTTACCCGCGTCGAGGAAAAGCTCGGCCAGCGTTCGGCCCATGTCGCCGCGATCCAGCTCGATAACCACCGCGTGCCGGCAGAGGACCTGATCGGTGAGGAAGGCGCAGGCTACAAGCGCGTGATGGGCATGCTGTCCGAAGGCCGCATCGGCATTGCCGCGGTCGCCTGCGGCGTGGCCCGCGCCGCGCTGGAGGCGGCCGTGCAGTACGCGAAGGAGCGCGAAGCGTATGGCGGGCCGATCATCAACCTGCAGGGCGTCGCCTTCGACCTGGCCGACATGGCCACGCAGGTAGACGTGGCGCACCAGTTCATGCTGCATGCAGCCCGTCTGCAGCAAGCCGGGGTGCCTTGCGCCAAGGAAGCCTCGATGGCCAAGCTGTTCGCCAGCGAGATCGCGGAGAAGGTGTGCTCCGGCGCCATCCAGATCCATGGCGGCTATGGCTACCTGACCGACTTCCCGGTCGAGCGCTACTACCGCGATGCCCGCGTGACCAAGATCTACGAGGGCACCAGCCACATCCAGAAGGTCATCATTTCGCGCAGCCTGGGGGCGCGCTGAACGGGCGATTTTAGGCCCTTGGCCAGCCACCGGCTGGCCCTTTTTTTCTACCGGCCTACTTCAGCAGCCCACGCTGGCGCGCCAGCGCGATCGCATCGTAGCGGCTCGACACCCCCAGCTTGGCCAGGATGTTCTTCACGTTCCATTTCACCGTGCCGAACGTGATATTGAGCGTCAGCGCGATTCGCTTGTTCGACATCGCCTCCGCGATCAGCGCGAGGATCTCCAGTTCGCGCGGCGTCAAAGGGCCGCGTTCGGCATCCGGGTTGATGCGGGCACTGGCGCTGGCCGCCGCGCTGACGGGCGGTGCGTCCGCCCGGACAGTGCCTGGCGTCATCCGCGCCAGGATATCGGCGAGGTAGCGCGCCACGGGCGCAGGCAGGCTGTCGTCTGCCTGCAGGCGGGCCAGTAACCCGACCGTCTGCACCTTCGTGTCGAGCAGCGTGCGCACGAGCCCCAGCTTGGCGGCGAGTGTCACCGCCTCCGTCAGGCAGCGCGCCGACTCGGCACCCTGCTGCAAGCCATCATGCGCTACAGCCGCCAGCAAGTTGGCCCGCACCACCGTCGGGGCGCGCCCGTACTGTTCGCCAAAGCGGCGCACCTCGGCCAGCGCCCCCAGCGCTACCCGGTGGTTGGAGTCGGCCAGCGCTAGCTGTGCGCGCACCAGCGCTGCAATGGCCGGTATGCGGGCCAGGGCGCCGGTGGCGTGCTCGTGGACCTTGCGCAGGCCTTCAAGCCGCGCCCCCAGTTCGACCGCGCGGCGGTGTTCGCCGATGGTCAGGAGGATATTGACCTGCTCGGCGAGCATGTAAGCGAGGGCGCGGTCCAACCCGAGGATGTGGAAGTGCGACGCCTGCGCCTCGAGGAAGGACAGCGCGGTTTCCGGAACGTCCTGCAGGAAGTCCAGACGTGCCCGGCAAAGGGAGGATTGCATCATCACGTCTGGCCATGACGACTGCGTCATGCCGGTGCGGTTGGCGAGCGCCTCGCGCGCGTCGTCGATGCGGTCCAGTTCGTAGCACGCGGAGGCCAGTGTCGCGGCGCACAGGTTGGCGGGCAGCGAGGCACGGCCATATACCGCTTCGGCCCGGGCCAGGATGCTCCTGCCGAGACGCTCGGCTTCCCTGACGTCGCCTTCGACAAGGCAGGTCTGCGCGCGGCAGCTCTCGAACACCATCGCCATGTCGTTGTCGCGGTCTTCCGCGGGGATCGGGTTCGCATCGAACAGCCGGCGCGCGTCGTCGTGCCGACCGACCGCGAGATAGGCGACCACCAGCCCCGCCAGGCACACGTAGCGCAGCGATGCGTTCTCCATGGGCGCGTTGCACAGCGGCTCCAGCACCTCGATGACGCGCCCCATGTCGTCGCGCTGTACCGCGACGGAGGAGTCGATAATGGGAAACTTGGACGACAGGGCCGGGATCTTCGCGGCTTCCGTGCGGCGGATCTGTTTAAGCCAGCGCTCGGCCTTGTCGGCCCGTCCGGTGAAGGCATGGGTCAGGCAGCCGAGGAAGAAGAGGCGCGGATGCGAGAACAGCGTTTCTTGCGGCAGGCGATCCAGCATGTGCAGCAGGGGGCCGATATAGGACATGCTCCAGGTCGACCGGGTGGCGGCCTGTTCCATGGCGTCGGCAGCGAAGCCGAGATCCCCGCCGAGGCTGGCGTGGCGCACGGCCTCCACCAGCAGGTCATTGGCGGCGAACCAGCGGCTGGCACGGCGATGGACGGTCTCCACGGCATCCTTGCCCTGCTCCGCAAGACGCTGGGCAAGGAACTCACCGAACAGCGGATGGAAGCGGTACCACGGCGAAGGATCGTCGGTCTCCACGCGGTAGATCAGCAGGTTCTCGTCCTCGGCGCGCTTGATCAGGTCGGCGGCGTCCGGGTTCTCCGTGACGGCCTGGGCCAGGCCGGCATTGAAGCGCCGGAATACCGACAGCTGCTCCATGAATGACGTCAGCGCCGGCGGCAGATAGGCCACCACATCCTCGGCGAGATAGGACTGCAGGTCGGCCGACTTCCACAACAGCGAACGCAGGTTGGCGCGCTTGGCCGGCCGGATGCGCAGCATCGTGGCGACCGGCTGCAGGCTGGCCGGCCAGCCGTTGGTCAGGTCATGGATCAGGCGCACTTCGTCGGCGCTCAGCTTCAGCGTGCTGAGGTTCTGGTCGAAGAAGGCGCGCGATTCTTCCAGGTTGAACGGCAGTTCGGCGAAGTCGATCTCCGACACCTGGCCCTGCATGCGCAGCCGGCCGAGGCTGAGCGGCGGCACGGTGCGCGAGGCGATGACGATATGCAGGTTGCCCGGACAGTGGTCGAGCAGCTTTTGCAGCAGCCGGTGCGCGGCGGCGGCTTCGACATGCTGGTAGTCGTCGATGAGCAGGTAGAGCTCGCGGTCGATCTCCTCCACGGCACTGGTCAGCACGGCCACCAGGGCTTCCATGGACTGCTCGCTGCCGGCGGCATCGGGCACGACATCGTCGGCGCGCATGCCGATGCGCTGGAAGGCCGCCAGTAGGTAAGTGCAGAAGCTGGGGAACTGCCTGTCGTCATGGCTCAGCGACAGCCATGCCACATCGATGCCCGCCTTCATCAGCTCCTGCCGCCACTGCGCCAGCAGCACGGTCTTGCCGAAGCCGGCGCCGCCGGTGATGAGCGTGCACGCGCAGTCCTTGGTGTCGCGCAAGCGGGCCAGCAACTGTTCGCGCGGGATGTGACGGGGGCTGATGCGGGGCGGAGAGAACTTCGTCGCCACCAGGAGATTGTCGGGATTCATCGCGGAAGCTTGCTTGGATGGATTTGCCTTTGGCGCCGGCATCGATGTACCGGACCAGGGGCGGCGTGTCGGCACATTATGGCGTTCCCCCTCGCGGTTTGGATAGTGGTGGTGATACCGAAAGCGCAGCCTGGGCACGTGCGATATCCGGCACAAAGCGGGCGTCCGGTTTGCGCGCGCCCGGGAACGTCCGCAAGGGGAGGGGCAGCCAGGCGCGCCGCTGGCGTACCTTGCATCCAGCCAGAAACGCTATCGGCGTTCAGATTTTGGATCAAGGAGAAGACATGAGCGAACCCGTTTCATTTTCGGTCAAGGGCCAGGTCGGCTGGATTACCCTGCTGCGTCCGGAGGCCCGCAATGCCATCAGCAAGGACATGGCGCTGGCCATGGCCGCGCAGCTGCGTGCCTGGCAGCAGGACGACCAGGTGCGCGTGGTGGCGGTGACTGCCACCGGCCCCGCCTTCTGCGCCGGCGCTGACCTGAAGGCATCCGGCACGCCCGGGCCCGGCGAGCCGGACCTGCTCGATACGCTCGTGGCCTTCTTCGACACGCTGCGCGCGTTCCCCAAGCCCACCATTGCCGCCGTGAACGGCCTGGCAGTGGCTGGCGGCCTGGAGACGGTGCTGGCCTGCGACTTCGTGATCGCCGCGCAGAGCGCCCGCTTTGGCGATGCCCATTCCAACTTCGGCGTGTTCCCGGGCGGCGGCGGCGCAGCCGTGCTGCCGCGCAAGATTCCGCTGAACATTGCCAAGTACCTGCTGTACACCGGTGAATCACTGCCCGCCGCCGACATGAAGCAATACGGTCTGGTCGCCGAAGTGGTGGCCGACGAGGAACTGGTGGCCCGCGTGCAGGCCATCGGCGACAAGCTGGCAAAGAAGAGCCCGCTGGTGCTGCGCAAGATGAAGAAGGTGGCGGACGAAGCCGCCGACAAGCCGGTTGCCGACGCGCTGCGCCATGAGCTGCTGGAGCTGCGCAACCACCAGCGTTCGTACGACATTGCCGAAGGCCTGCGCGCCTTCGCCGAGAAGCGTACGCCGGAATTCAAGGGCTATTGATCGAAGACTGCACCGGAGCAAAGACACATGGAAAACATCTACATCGTTGGCGTCGGCATGACGCCGTTCGGCCGCCACGCCGACAAGACCGTCAAGCAACTCACCGCCTGGGCCGTGGAAGACGCGCTGAAGGACGCTGCTTGCGACCGCAAGTGGGTGCAGGCCGCGTTCTTCGGCAATTGCACGCAGGGGCATTTCGACGGCCAGCACATGATCCGCGGCCAGGTGGCGCTGCTGCCGCTGGGCTTCGACAGCATTCCCATCTTCAACCTGGAAGGCGCGTGCGCCTCGTCCAGCCACGCCTTCAACCTGGCCGTCACGCAGCTGCGTGCCGGTGCTGCGGACGTGGCCATTGCAGTCGGCGCGGAGAAGATGTTCTACAGCGACAAGGCCAAGATGTTCTCTGCCTTCGAATCCGCCTGGGATATCGAGACCTTCGAGGACAACAAGAACTACCTCGCGGAGATGGGCAAGGGCATCGTGCCGCCGCCGGGTTCGCAGTCGGAGAAGCCCTACAGCCCGTTCATGGACGTGTACGCGGCGTTGGGCCGCGGCGGGCTGATGGAGCGCTTCGGCATCACCCAGCGCCAGCTGGCCGCGGTGTCGTCGAAGAACCACGGGCATTCGGTGCACAATGAGCGCTCGCAGTACCGCAACGCGATCAGCATCGAGGAAGTCCTGGCCGCGCCGCCGATCACGTATCCGATCACGCTGCCGATGTGCTCGCCGATCTCCGACGGCGCCGCTGCCGCCATCGTCTGCACGGAATCGGCGCTGAAGAAGTACGGCTTCGACCGCAAGCGCGCCGTCAAGGTGCTGGCGAGCGTGGTGCGTTCGGCTTCGGCGCGCGCCGCCGACGATTTCGACAAGGGCTGCACGCACCTGGCCGGCAAGGCGGCCTTCGAGCAGGCCGGCATTTCGCCGAAGGACGTCGACGTGGCCGAAATCCATGACGCCACCGCCATTGGCGAACTGCTGGCGATGGAATCCCTGGGCCTGTGCGAAGCGGGCGCGAGCGGCGAGATGGCCGAGCGCGGCGAGACCACGCTGGGCGGCAAGCTGCCGATCAATCCGTCCGGCGGCCTGGAATCGAAGGGCCACCCGATCGGCGCGACCGGCATCGGCCAGATCTTCGAGCTGGTGGAGCAGCTGCGCGGCGACTGCGGCAAGCGTCAGGTGGAGGGTGCGCGTATTGCCCTGCAGGGCAATGGCGGCGGCCTGTGGCGCGTCGAGGAATCGACGGAGCACGTCGGCATCTTCGGCCTGGCTTGAGGGCAGCCACACGCGCAACGTCATAGGGGGAATGTAAGCGAAACGGGGGATGCCGCAATGCGGCATCCCCCGCTTTGTCTGCGAACCGGATGGCTTCACTTCGTTGAAGCTCCGGCCCTCACCCCCGCCCCTCTCCCGCAGGCGGGAGAGGGGAGAAAACAAGCAGTACGACAAATCCGCAGGGTCACCGGCGATAGCGCCGTGCGAGCGAAGCGATGCACTCTGTGCCAGGGCACTCAACCTGCGATGCTGAGTGCGCGCAGCGCAGCCGAAGGCGTGCCACCGATAACCTGGTTAGCAGGCTGCCAATAGACTAAAGTCGGGTTCGTCCAATAGTCCGTCGACGCAGGCACCGGACAGGGAGCGTAGCTGGGTCGAACGGGCAACCACACAAAACGGCAAGCATCGCCGCTTGAACCACCAACACCGTGCAATTTATGGCCAGCCGCCCAGGCGACGCGCTCTTTGCCTACTTTCTGTCGCTCGGACAGAAAGTAGGTCGCCGGCTACGCCGGCGAAACAGCCACGCCCGCCAAGATCGATAACCGACCGCAGTGCCCCAGCCCCCGCTTCAACTCGGGTCAGAATTCGGCGTCACCACCTTGAACCACGAAGGAAACGTATCGAGCATCGCCAGCAACTGCTCCAAAGCAGCCCGCCGGCCCGACAGCACGAGATCCCCCGACGCCACAGCCTGCTCGACGGTCAGCTCCTTGCGCTGCAGCCGCTCCAGCACACTCTTGCTCAGCTTCAGGCTGGCATCCGCCTTCGGCATGGCCTTCGGAAAATGGTTGAGCACACCATTCTTGACCTCCAACGCGTACTGCCGCTTGAGGTCGGTGAGATCAACATTCAGCACCAGATGCTTGCCCGCCGCCTTCGGGCCGTTCAGGCGCACCGCCATGTAGTCAAACAGCATCTCCGGCGGCATCGCCTGGGCGGTATCCGGGCTGGCCGTCTGCACGCGCCGGGCGTTCGGCACACCGTTGCGCAGCTCATAGGCGCCTTGCAGGTACTCAGCACGCCAGGTCGGCGCCTCGGCCTGGTAGCCAAGTTGCTCATAGCTGTCAGCCAGCAGTTCGCGCGCTTCCTTGTTATCGGGATTGGCGTAGACAACCTGGCGCAAGGCCTCCGCCAGCCAGCGGTATTCACCCTTGTCGAAGTCCTTGCGCGCGCGCGCCAGGATGGCAGCTTCGCCGCCCATATATTCGACGTACTTCTTCGCGGCGGGCACCGGCGGCAGCGGATCGAGCGACGACGGGTTGCTGTCGTACCAGCCCAGGTAGCGCTGGTACACCGCGCGGGTGTTGTGCTTGACCGTGCCCCAGTAGCCGCGGTTCGGCCAGAAGTTGGCCAGCTCGGGCGGCAGCTTCACGGTTTCAGCGATCTCGGTGCCGATGTAGCCCTGGTTCATCATCCGGACCGACTGGTCATGGATGTACTTGTACAGGTCGCGCTGCTTCTCGAAGTAGTCGATGATGCGGTCGTGACCCCACATCGGCCAGTGGTGTGACTGGAACTTGACCTCGAGGTCCTTGCCGAAGCTGGCGATGGTCGCGTTGATGCCATCCACCCACTTGGTGGCATCGCGCACTTGCGCGCCGCGCAGCGTCAGCAGGTTGTGCAGCGTGTTGGTGGTGTTCTCGGCCATCCACATGGCCTTGAATTGCGGGAACCAGGTGTTCATCTCCGCCGGCGCTTCCGTGCCGGGGGTGAGCTGGAACACCATCTTCACCCCGTCGATCACCAGCTCCTGCCCGTCCTTGGCGATCGTTTCCGTCGGCGGCAGCAGGGTGACGGTGCCGGGGGCGCCGAGGATGCCAAGGCCGCCTGCCAGCCGCCCTTGCGGATGGATCGGCAGTGACGCGCCACCCATGTAGACCGAGCGGCGGCTCATGGCGTTGCCGGCGATGACATTCTCGCTGACCGCTTCCGCCATGAATCCTTCCGGCGCAATGATGCGTACCTTGCCGGCCTTCACATCGGCCTCGTCGACAATGCCGCGGACGCCGCCGTAGTGGTCGACATGGGAATGGCTGAAGACCACCGCGACGATCGGGCGGCGCCCCAGGTGCTGCGTAAGCAGGTCGAACGCCGCCCGGGCGGCCTCGGCGGAGGTCATCGTATCGAGGACGATCCAGCCGGTATCGCCCTGGACCAGCGTCATGTTCGCGAGTTCGAGGCCCCGTACCTGGTAGATCCGGTCAGTGACCTTGTAGAGCCCGTAGTTGGCCAGAAGCTGGGCGTTGCGCCACAGGCTCGGATTGACCGCGTCGGGCGCCGGCTTGTCATTGCCGACCTGCGCCGCGAGTGCCGCGACGCTGGCACCGACGTTGCCGTACGCGGCACGCATCGCAGCCGGGTCCGGCCGCGCGATCAGGCCACGCTGCGCGTCCTCGAAATCCTGCCGGTCCTTGAATGGCAGCTGGTTCAGCACTGCACGGTTTGCCGCGATCGTGGCAGCGGTGGGCGGCTTCGGCGCTGCCGGTTGGGGCTGGCCGGCGGCCGGCGCGGCCTGCGCCATGGCATTGCCATGGACGAGCGCGACCGCAGCCATTCCGATGGCGAGGCGGGTGGCAACCCGACGTGTGTGGTGAACAGCCATTTTGGTCTCCTTGATTGCTGTCTTCGTTGTGGTTTCGGTCATGCCCGCTTCAGGGGGTGGAGCATATCGTCGAAGTCATCCATCGACGGAAACTGCAGCGGGACCAGGCTGTCGATCTGCCGCAGCCGACGGCGATACTGCTCAAGCAGCTCAGCACGCTGTTCCGGCTGGATATACGGAACGTGATGTGCGACGAACGGCGGCAGCACGGTCATGCCGGTGTAGGCCAGCGTGCCGCGCAGGATCGGCCGGAGCATGTCGTCCAGTTCGCCGTGGATCCCGCCTTGCGTAAGCATGTGCGGCTGGCCGCCGATAGTCATGGCCAGCATCGCCTTCTTGCCGCGCAACCCGCCACGGTCATAGAAGCGCATGCCGCCGTAGCATTTGCCGGAGATGAGCACGCGGTCGATCCATCCCTTGAGAATCGCCGGCATCGAGAACCAGTAGATCGGGAAGTTGAAGATGACCAGGTCCGCCCACTCGAGCTTTTCCAGCTCGCCAAGGATGTCCGGCGCCAGCGTCTTCTTCTCGTAGCCATGCCGTTGCTCCAGCGCGTAGACCAGGTAGTCGGCATTGGCGCGGCCGCCGAAGTCGTCGTGGTCGGCAACGGCTTTCCATTGCATGGCGTAGAGGTCGGAGATCTTCACCTGGTGCCCCTGGACCTCAAATTCCTCGACCGCGAGGGTCTTCATCGCCGCGTTGAACGATTGCGGCTCAGGGTGGGCGAATACGATCAGTACATTCATGGCGGATCCTTCTGTCACTTGCGCCGCTCGGCGGCGAGGCGGGCCTGCAGCGCGTCGATACGCTGGTGATTCTCTTCCGACCCGATGTAGGTCCGGAACAGCCACTCCTGGGCGCGCATGGCGCCGTCGAGGTCCAGGTTCAGCAACTGGTTGGACAGCCGCTTGGTCTCCGCCAGGCACATCCGGTCGTAGCCAGCCATCTCCACGGCGATGGCCCTGACCGAGGCAAGCAGTTCGCCCTCCGGGAACACCTTGCTGACATAGCCCATGCGCTCGGCCTCCGCGGCATCGTAGATCCGGCCGCTGAGCGCGACTTCCTTGGCGCGGCCCAGGCCGATGATGCGCCACAGCGGGTCCATGATCGGCGTGAGCGACAGCGCCACCTCGCGCTGCCCGAACTTCGCCCGGCTGGCGGCGTAGCGGATGTCGCACATCATGGTCAGGTCGAAGCCGCCGGCGATGGCGGCGCCGCCGACGGCGGCAATGACGGGTTGCGGGCAAAACAGCACGGCCCGGTAGGCGCGGTGGAAAAGCGCCGTGTAGGCCTCGTTCGTGACCTTTTCCAGCTTGCGGATCTCGTTGAGATCGAAGCCCGCGGAGAAAATGCGTTCGCCACCCGTCAGGACAATGACGTTGACGTCATCCCGCGCCGCGAGGCCGTTGAAGATGGCAATGACTTCCTCCAGTACGGCGGGGGAGAGTGCATTGCCCTTGTCGGGACGGTTGATGGTGACCGTTGCGACCTTGTCGGAGATGTCGAGCAGGAAGAATTGATGAGGCATGGTGGGTTCCGCGATTCAGAGGCAGATGCCGTCGCTCCATTGGCGGAATGAGGGCTGTTGGCCGATTCTGGATGGTGAGGCAGGCTTTCGCCCCTCTCCTGTGGGAAGGGGGCCAGGAAAGGGCGTGGCCGATCCCAACGCTGCCCCAGCCTCCCATTGCGGGAGGGGACGGCCGGCTGCAAGCCGGGCCAGGATTTACTTCAGGTGCGTCCGAGTGTGCGGTCGCCGCCGCATGCAGCGGGCTGCGGTGTAGCGAAAGGCCCGCTGGCCCATGTTCGACAACGGAAAGGAGTAGAGGATGGATTTGCCCCGCTTGCCACTGACTTTGGTTGCCGTCGCGGCGTCGCTGCTGATCGGCGCCTGCCAGCACCAGCTTCCCAACGCAATCGCCGCTCCGGCCGCGGCCCAGCAAGCGAAGGTCCCTGATCAGGACATCAGCGATGCCTACATCTACCTGCTCGGGCGCCTGCTCGTGCTGCGCCAGCAGCAACTGGACTTTCGCGAGGGCATGACCTGGAACCAGCTGGTGCATCGCAAGCCAGGCGCGGTGGACTGGCCGAATCCCAATCTTGATGTGGCCTATTCCGAAGCGTGGGTCGCCGTGGATGAGAACAGCTGCACGATCGTCACCGTGCCGAAGATCACGGACCGCTATTACACGGTGCAGTTCCTCAACGGCTGGGGCGAGACACTGGCCAATATCAACGACCGCACGTTCTCCAGTCGGCCCAGCGGCGACTTTGCCGTATGCCTGCGCGGCGCCAGGGTCGCGCTGCCGGCGAATGTGACGCGGGTCGACCTGCCGGCGCGCTATACGCGGGTGCTGTCCCGCGTTGAACTGGGTGCGGACTGGAAGCAGGCGGTAGCGCTTCAGCAGCAGTTCAAGATGCGGGCGACCGGAGCACCGCGCCTGCCGCGCATTCCGCAAACACCTGTGTTCGACTTGCGGAAGCTGCCGGGCGTTGAAGCATTCGACGTCGCCGAGGCGGCGCTGGCGAGCGAGCCGGACCTGAACCCGGGCATGGAACCGCTGCAGGCGAAAGTGCGTGCCATTGCCCGGTCCATCGCCAACCCCGACGAACGCGCCCGCGTGGACGGTGTGATCCGCCAGCGTGCATTTGCCAACTTTGCAAAGGCCAGCCGGACCATTGGCCCGGGCACCATTCGCAACGGATGGGCGCGTGCTGCCGTGTCGGGTGCCTATGGCAGCGACTACCTCAGCCGTACCCTGTTCAACTATGGCGGGATATGGGTCAACACGTTCGACGAGGCCAATTACTTCCGGGGCGCGGTTGACAGTGCCGGCGCACCGCTGGACAGCGGCCACACCTATTCGCTGACGTTCCCGAAGGACCAGCTACCTGCTGCCGAGGCGCGCTATTTCTGGTCGATCCTCGCGGTGGATTCGCGCTACTTCAAGGTCTTGCCGAATCCCTTGAATCGCTTCCTGCTCAACAACCAGTCAGCGTTGCAGTACGGCAAGGATGGCTCCCTGACCCTGTACTTCGGCCCGAAAAAGCCGGACCACGCGCCGGAGGCCAACTGGCTGCCGACGCCGGCCGGCCAGCAGTATCGGCTGATGCTGCGGTTCTACGGGCCGAAGGACGGCGAGGCGGCCCGCAAGTATGTGCCGCCGCCGATCGTGCGGGTGTCGTGACGCGCGGTAGAGGGCAGCAGGCGCGGCTACGGTCGCGCTTGTTTGCTCCCCTCTCCCGTCTTGCGGGAGAGGGGCAGGGGGAGAGGGCAGGCGCTGGCATACCGGCGCGCTTCGCTTCGTTGATGCGCCGGCCCTCTCCCCAACCCTCTCCCGCAAGCGGGAGAGGGAGTACGCAAACGGGATTCAAGACCACGATAGGATGGAGAATGAATATGTCAGTGAAGTCTTTGCATGCCGCCGCCTGCGCCATGCTGGCCACCGTCGCGCTCAATGTGCACGCCCAGGTTGACGCAGGCGCACCGGTTCCTGTGACCGTCGACAATTTCCGGCGCGCCGAGTCGGACCGCTACTTCGGCTTCACCGTCAAGCGAGGCGGCTTTGGCAAGTTTTCCCATTTCCGCGAACTGGTGCCGGTGGGCACCCAGACCGTGGTGCGCCCGAACCGCGACACGCTGTACTCCACTGCCGTGTTCGATTTTGACGCGGGACCAGTCACCGTCACCATGCCGGATGCGGGCAAGCGCTTCATGTCGCTCGCGGTGCTGGACCAGGACAGCCACGTCCTGGGCGTGCGCTATGGCGCTGGCAGCCATACTTTCACGCGGGAGAGCGTCGGCACGCGGTACCTCATGCTGGGCGTGCGGACGCTGATCGACCCGGGCAAGGCCGACGACGTGAAGCAGGCGTGGGCGCTGCAGGATGCCATCCGTGTCAGCCAGCCGAATGGCCCGGGCCGCTTCGACGTGCCAGATTGGGACAGCGCCAGCCAGGACGCCCTGCGCAAGATGCTGATCGCGCTGGGGACCACCATACCCGATTCGAGGCGGATGTTTGGCAAGCGGGACCAGGTCGATCCGGTGCGCCACCTGATTGGAAGCGCCATCGCATGGGGCGGCATCCCGGAGAAAGACGCCTTCTACCAGATCGTCACGCCCGAGCGCAACGATGGCACGACGAGCTACCGGCTCGACGTCCCCACCGTGCCGGTGGGGGCGTTCTGGTCTGTCAGCGTGTACGACGCTTCGGGCCACTTCCAGCGCAACGCGCTCGGCGCTTACTCGATCAACAGCCTGACCGCGAAGCGGGGCGCGGACGGCTCGGTTTCGATCCACTTCGGCGACTGCGGCCAGGATGCGACCAACTGCCTGCCGATCATGCCGGGCTGGAACTGCATGGTCCGCTATTACTTGCCGCAGCCGGAGATCCTCCAGGGCACGTGGAAGCTGCCGCCGCCCCGGCCGGTCTCCTGACGGAGTGGCCGGCGCGCAAGCGCGTGCGACATGGGAAAGGCAAGGGGGCGTTGAAACGTCCCCTTGCCGTTTACCCTGCCCGCCTTTGATACGTCCCCTCCCGAAAGTGGGGGAGAGCGCGGCGAAGCCACTGCGTATCGTCAGACGCGTCCACCGGCGGTCCTTGCGGTGGACCCGCGCCGGGCTCGGCGCCGGACGACACGACAATACCTATAGGAGACGCCATGACGAATCTGTCACGCACGCTGGACGTGCAGCAGTTCATCAACGAACATCGATTTTCGCGGTACCAGTGGAAGATCCTGGTCACCTGCTTCCTGCTTATCGCCATCGACGCCTACGACAGCGTGGCCATCGGCTTCGTCGTGCCGGTGCTGGTGCGCGAATGGGGTACGACCAGGGCCGCATTCGGCCCGGTGCTGAGCGTGGGGGTACTCGGGCTGGCGCTCGGCGCGCTGATCGCCGGGCCGCTGTTCACCCGCACCAGCCCGAAGACGGTGATGGTCGGCTCGATGCTGCTGTTCGGGCTGTGCAGTCTCGGCACCATGACGGCGGACTCGCTCGTATCGCTCGGTGCCTGGCGCTTCTTCACCGGCGTCGGCGTGGGCGCGGCAGTGCCCGGCGCGGTAACGCTGATCTATGAGTATGCGCCGGCTCGCATCAGTGCGTTCCTCGTCAATACCATTGCTTGCGGCGCCCTGATCGGCGCATCGCTGTGCGGACTGACCGCGGCGGCCGTGGTGCCGTCATATGGCTGGACCAGCGTCTTCCTGATCGGCGGCATCGTGCCGGTCGCGCTGGCCTTGTTCATGCTGGTCACCATGCCGCAGCCGCTGCAGTTCATGGTCCAGCAGAACTATCCGGCGACCGCCATCGCCGCGGTGCTGCGCCGAATCGCGCCCGAGGCACAGATCGCCGACGATACCCGTTTCGTGCTGCCGGCAGCGCCCGAGCCGGGCAAGTCGGGCGTCGCCGTGGTGCTCTCCAGGCAACTGCGCACGGGCACTGCCATGCTTTGGAGCGCCTACTTCTTCGGCACCTTTGCCTACTACCTGCTGCTGGGCTGGCTGCCGACGCTGGTACAGGACATGGGCGCCTCGCTGCAGCATTCGTCCCTGATCACCGTGCTGCTGACCGTGGGCGGCATCTTCGGCACCTTTGTGTTCGGCTGGCTGATGGACCGCTTCGACAAGAACAACGTCATTGCCGGCGCCTTCGTGCTGGGTGGGGTGGGCATGTGGCTCGTCGGTCAGCAGAAGGGCGACCTGACCTGGGTGGCCACCTGCGTCTTCCTCGGCGGCATCGGGCTGAGCGGTGCGCTGATGTCGATGGGCGCAGTGGCGGCGGCGTTCTATCCGGCCAGCGGCCGTTCGACAGGCATCTCGTGGATGCATGGCGTTGGCCGCTTCGGTGGTATCGCCGGTCCGATGGTCGGCGCGCTGATGCTGCGCGATGGCTTTGCCCTGGCGACTGTCTTTACCGTGGTGATGGGGTTCGTGCTGGTCTCCGCCGTGGCGCTGATGATCAAGGGGGCCGCGGCGAGGCGTGCGGGTGGGAATCCGTTGCGGGCGGAGTCTGCGTAACTGTTTGCGGACCAATGGCGCCAGCATGCAACTGACGCCCTTGGTGGACGCTCCCCTCTCCCGCAAGCGGGAGAGGGGAGCAAACCGGCCGGAGCACTACCCCCTGGAAGCGTCGCCGTCCGCCCCGAATGCCGTCCACCCGCCATCGACCGGCAGCGTCGCTCCGGTCACGTACGAAGCCCAGTCCGACGCCAAGAACGCCACTGCCTGCGCAACCTCGACGGGATACCCCAGCCGGCCCATCGGCGTGCGGCGTTCCAGCGTGGTGACGTCGAGCCGCCCTTCGCTCGTCATGGCGTCAAGTGGCGGCGTACGGATGATGGCCGGGGCAACGCCATTGACGCGGATGCCTTTCTGCGCCCATTCGCAGGCCAGCGAGCGCGTCAGCATGATCACGCCGGCCTTGGACGCGGTATAGGCGGCAATGCCCGGTCCGCCCCCGAGACCATAGATCGAGGCGATGTTGACGATGGCCCCGCCGCCCTGTTCGAGCATCTGCGCGCCGACCGCCTTGCACATCAGCCACGTTCCGGTCAGGTTGACGTCGAGAGTGCGCTGCCACGTTGCCACCGGCTGCTTCACCGTGCGGCTGGCAGGTTCGAGCATCCCCGCGTTGTTGACCAGGATGTCGATCCCGCCCATGTGGGCAACGGCTTCCGCCGTGATGCGTAGCACATCCGCTTCGGACGACACATCGCCGCGCAGCATCCTGCGCCCGGGCAGGTCAGGCGCGGGATTCAGGTCGGAGGCGCAGACCACGGCGCCTTGCCCGGCAAAGAATTCCGCGATGGCCGCGCCGATGCCGCTGGCGCCACCGGTCACCAGGACCCGCTTGCCGCTGAAATCCATGGGCAGGCCCTGGCTGGCGCCGTTGTTCATGGTGTTCCCCATTCCGTCGCTCCGCTCATTGGCCGGTAAACGTTGGCTTGCGCTTGGCCAGCAGGGCATTGACCGCCTCGCGGTGGTCGTCCGACTTGCTGGCCAGCCATTCGTAGGACATGCAGGTATCCATGATGGAGTGGGCGAGCTGCTTGAGGCCGATATTGACGGATACCTTGGTCCAGCGGATCGCTTGCGAGGCCCCGGCGGCCAGGCGGTCGGCAAACTGGTTGACGCGCTCGTCCAGTTCCGCGGCAGGCACCGCATGGTTGATCAGCCCGATGCGCTCCGCCTCAATAGCCGTCAGCGCATCGCCGGTCAACAAGTACTCCTTGGCGCGGGCGTAGCCGATCAGCTGCGGCCAGATGATGGCGCCGCCGTCGCCGGCCACCAGGCCGACATTGACGTGCGGATCGGCGAACTTCGCGGTGTCGGCGGCGAAGATCACGTCGCAGAACAGGGCAATGCTGCAGCCCAGGCCGATCGCCGGACCGTTCACCTTGGCGATGATCGGCTTCTCGCAGTCGAGCTGGGAGAAGACGATCTGCTTGCCTTCGCGGGCCGTCACGCGGAACGCCGCTGGATCGTCAAAGCCAGCCTTCACGGCCTCCAGGTCGCCGCCGGCGGAAAAGGCGCGGCCGGCGCCGGTCAGGACGATGACCTCCGACTCCGGGTCATTGTTGGCATCGATGAAGACCCGCGCCATCTCGGCGTGCAGGCCGCTGTTGAAGGCATTGAGCTGCTCCGGGCGGTTGAGGGTGATCTCTAGCACCTTGCCGCGCCGGGCAAAGCTGATGTGCTGGTAGTCGCTGAAGTTCATGGTGTCTCCTCCATGTGGATGGGTTTGCAACGGGTGCCCGGACCACGATAGCCAGCGCGTCTCCGGTGCGTCCCCTCCCTGAACGGCGGGGGTGCAACGCATGGCGCACTTTCATCCCTGCCGGCATCCCATCCCTCCCCGCCGCCTACGGCAAAAAAGGGAGGGGCGCAGATCCCACACCCCTCCCTAAGATGACTCCGCAAGCGCAAATCAGGACGCTTCGCTGGAGAGGGGAATCTGCATGTCTGACAACACCGTGCTATTGGAGAAGGTCGGCGCAACCGCCGTCATCACGCTGAACCGGCCGCACAGGAGGAATGCGCTCGACGCTTCCATCAAGGCGGCGATGGCGGACATCGTCCGCACGGTCAGGGAAGACCGGTCGGTGAGCGCGGTCGTGCTGACCGGTGCCGGCGGCAACTTCTGCGCCGGGGCGGATCTGGGCGACGGCGGCGCGGACGCCGAGCGCGGCTTCTATGTGCGCGACCTGCTGCTGGACCACCATGGCTGGTTTGCCGAACTGACCGACCTGGAAAAGCCGGTGATCTCCGCCGTCGACGGCTTCGCCACCGGCGCTGGCCTGTCGGTGGCGCTGGCGGCCGATTTCATCATCGCCAGCGAGCGGGCGCGCTTTGTGTCGAGCTTCGCCCGGGTCGGCTTCGTTCCCGACCTGTCGCTGATGTACGCGCTGCCGCGCCGGGTCGGCCTGGTGCGCGCCAAGGAGATCGTCTTCTCCGCCCGCGAAGTCCAGGGCGAAGAGGCGGTGGCCATCGGCCTGGCCGAGGCCGTGGTGCCGGCCGAGCGCCTGCGCGATGCCGCCATCGAATTCGCGCAACGCTTTGACAAGGCCCCGACCCACGTGCTGGGCATGGCCAAGCGCATCATGAACCGGACCTTCGAGACCGACCGGCATGCATTGCTCCAGCTCGAAGCCGCCGTGCAGGGCCTGTGCGCGGCCAGCCAGTACAACGCCGAGGCGGTACGGCGCTTCTTCTCGAAGGAAGCTCCACTGTTCCCGGGCACGCAACGCCTGTTCTGACGGGAATCGCCGATTTCCGTCTGGTTTCATTCATTTCAAACATCAAGACATTCAAGGAGAAAGACATGACGCAGAAAGTCATGGTTGCCGGCGTGGGCATGATCCCGTTCAAGAAGCCTGGCCAGAGCGATCCGTACACGGTGATGGGCACGCAGGCCGTGCGGCTGGCGCTGGCAGACGCAGGCGTGGGCTATGAGTCGGTGCAGCAGGCCTATGCGAGCTACGTCTTCGGCGATTCCACCGGTGGCCAGCGCGTGCTGTACGACATCGGCATGACCGGCATTCCCGTCATCAACGTCCACAACAATTGCGCCAGCGGCTCGACCGCGCTGTACCTGGCCAACCAGGCGATCGCCAGCGGCATGGCCGACATCGTGCTGGCCTTCGGTTTCGAGCAGATGAACCCGGGCGCGCTGGGCACGATCTACACCGACCGTCCCGCCCCGCTGGAACTGTTCAACCGTGCGTGCGAGAGCGTGGTGCCGGACGGCGTGGCGCCCGCGCTGCAATTGTTCGGCGCCGCCGGCCTGGACCACATGAAGCGCTTCGGCACGCCGGTGGAGACCTTTGCCAAGATTCGCGCCAAGGCCAGCCGCCATGCCGCCAACAACCCGATGGCGGTGTTCCGCACAGTGGTCACCCCCGAGGAAGTGATGGCCGAGAAGGTGATGTGGCCCGGCGTCATGACGCGTTCGATGGCCTGCCCGCCGACCTGTGGCGCGGCCGCCGTGGTGCTGTGCAGCGAAGCCTATGCGAAGAAGCATGGCCTGGACACGCGTGTGTGGATCGCCGGCCAGGCGCTCACCACCGACGGTGCCGAGACCTTCAATTCCGGCGACCTGCGCCACCTCGCCGGCTTTGGCATGTCGCGTGCGGCGGCCAACAAGGTGTATGAGATGGCCGGCATCGGCGCCGAAGACGTGAACGTGGTTGAGCTGCACGACTGCTTCGCGCAGAACGAACTGCTCACCTACGAAGCGCTCGGCCTGTGCCCGGAAGGCGGCGCCGCCAAGTTCGTCGATGACGGCGACAACACCTACGGCGGCAAGTACGTGGTCAACCCGTCGGGCGGCCTGCTGTGCAAGGGGCACCCGATCGGCGCCACCGGCCTGGCCCAGTGCACCGAACTGGTCCAGCAGCTGCGCGGCCAGGCGGAGAAGCGCCAGGTGGAGAACGCGCGCGTGGCCCTGCAGCACAACGTCGGCATCGGCGGCGCCGCGGTCGTCACCATGTACCGGAAGGACTGACGGAGCCAGGCATGGACTTTCAAGCTGATCCCGGACTGGAGGCCTTCCGCCAGGAAGTCCGCCAGTTCCTGCGGGACAATGTGCCCGCGGACCTGAAAGGGCTGCCGCGCTGCACGCGCTCGCCGCGCGAGCAGATCCTGCGCTGGCAGAAGCTGCTGCGGGCGCATGGCTGGGGCGCGCCTTACTGGCCCGTGGAGCATGAGGGCACGGGCTGGTCGGTGGAGCAGATGCTGGTGTTCGACGACGAATGCACCGCAGCCGGCACGCCCACGCAGGACGGTTTCGTGCAGAAGATGCTCGGGCCGGTGCTGAACGCGTTCGCCACGCCGGCGCAGAAGGCCGAGCACCTGCGGGCCGCGCTGGACGGCGAGCGCCTGTGGTGCCAGGGCTTTTCCGAGCCTGGTTCGGGCTCCGACCTGGCGTCGCTCAAGACCCGTGCTATCCGCGACGGCGACCACTATGTCGTCAACGGCCAGAAGATCTGGACCAGCTACGCGCACCACGCCGACTGGATCTTCCTGCTGGTACGGACCGACACGACGGGCAAGAAGCAGGCCGGAATCAGCTTCCTGCTGGTGGACATGACAACGCCTGGCATCACGGTGCGGCCGATCCGCAGCATCGACGACGCGCATCACCTGAACGAGACCTTCTTCGACAACGTGCGCGTTCCGGTGACGAACCTGATCGGAGAGGAGGGCGCCGGCTGGAACATCACCAAGTTCCTGCTCAACAACGAGCATGCGACCACCGCGGACCTGCCGGATCTCATGCGCTATATGCGCGAGCTTCGGCGATTCGCGACGACGCTGGATGCAGGTGGCGGCAAGCTGATCGACCGGCCGGAGTTCGCGCTCAAGCTGGCGCGGCTGGATGCCGAACTGCGCGCCATCGGCATGATGGTGCAGCGCGTCGCCAGGCTGGAGATGACGCACAACCCGGCTTCGCACGTGCTGGGATCGATGCTCAAGCTGCGCGCCACCGATCTGCAGCAGCGCATCACGGAAGCGCAGGTCGAGGCGCTGGGCGACTACGGCGCCGTGGCGTATGCGCACCTGCACGAGCCGGCACCGGCGCAGCCTTATCCGCAGCAGACGCTGGCGCGTGGCATTGCCAACGACATGTTCCTGCGCCGCGCCGCGACCATCTACGGCGGCACGAGCGAGGTGCAGCGCGGGATCGTGGCGAAGATGATGTTCGGGCTTTGACGACCGCTGCCCTTCATTCCGGAGAAGTCAATGGAACCAAATGAAAGCGGTCCGCTCAAGGGCCTGCGCATCCTCGAAATCGCCGGCCTGGGCCCGACCCCGGTCACCGGCATGATGCTGGCCGACCTCGGCGCCGACGTCGTCCTGGTCGACCGCCTGCAGCCGGGCCCGGAAGATCTCGATGTCGGCAGGCACGCGATCCAGAATCGCGGCAAGCGCTCGATTGCCGTCGACCTGAAGACGGCAGAAGGTGTCGAAACCGTGCTGCGGCTGGCGCAGCAGTGCGACGCGATGATTGAAGGGATGCGCCCCGGCGTGATGGAGCGGCTCGGTCTGGGCCCGGACGTCTGCCTGGCGCGCAATCCGAAGCTGGTGTACGGCCGCATGACCGGCTGGGGGCAGCAAGGCCCACTGGCACAGGCCGCGGGCCATGACCTGAACTATGTCGCGCTGTCCGGCGCCCTGTGGTGGTCCGGCCAGCCCGGCGAAGCGCCGATGTCGCCGCCGAGCCTGGTGGGCGACATCGGTGGCGGCACCATGTACCTGATGGTCGGGCTGCTCGCCGGCATCATGAGTGCGCGCACGACCGGCAAGGGCCAGGTGATCGACGCCGCCATCGTGGACGGCAGCGCGCACATGATGAACCTGATCCTGGGCCTGAAATCGGCCGGCGTGTTCACCAACCAACGAGGCGCCAGCCTGCTCGACGGGCCGCACTGGTACCGCACCTATCGCTGCGCCGACGGCAACTTCGTCACGATCGCCGCGGCCGAGCCGCGCTTCCACAAGCTGTTGCTGGAGAAGCTGGGCCTGACCGACGACCCGGCGTTCGCCACGCAGCACAACCAGAAGCTGTGGCCGCAACAGCACGAGCGCCTTGCAGCGCTGATTGCCACCAGGACGCGCGATGCGTGGTGCACGTTGCTGGAGGGCACCGATGCCTGCTTCGCCCCGGTGCTCAATCCCGACGAGGCGGCGGCGCATCCGCACCTGGTCGCCCGTGGCGTGTACAGCGAGATCGATGGCGTGCTGCAGGCCAACCCGGCGCCGCGCTTCTCCGGCACGCCGGCGGCACGGCCCGGGAAGGTGCCGCAGCGCGGCGAGCATACGGCATCCGTGCTCAGGGACTGGTGCAACGCAGCGGCCTGACAGCCATCGCCAGATCAACAAGCGGGGTTAGCCCGCAACAGGAGACAGACATGAGTGACCACAAGGTCCTGTTCGAGAAGGACGGCAAGACGGCAGTCATCACCCTGAACCGTCCGCAGCGGCGGAATGCGCTCGACGAGGAATCCAAGCAACTGCTGGCCGCCGCCATCCGGCGGGCGCGGGAGGACCGTGAAGTCAGTTCCGTGGTGCTGACCGGCGCCGGCGGGCACTTCTGTTCCGGCGCCGACCTCAACGGCGGCGGGGAAGAAGGCGAGATGCCCTTCCTCGTGCGCGACGCGCTGCTTGGCGCCCATCGCTGGCATTCCGAGCTGATGGACCTGGAGAAGCCGGTGATCTCCGCCATCGACGGCTTTGCCGTCGGCGCGGGTCTGTCGCTTGCGCTGGGGGCGGACTTCATCATCGCCAGCGACAAGGCGCGGCTGGTGTCCAACTTCCCGCGCATCGGCTTTGCGCCGGACCTCGGCCTGATGTACATCCTGCCCCGGCTGGTGGGCCTGGTACGCGCCAAGGAGATCGTGTTCTCAGCGCGGGAGATCCTGGCCGACGAGGCGCTGGAGATCGGCCTGGTGCAGGCCGTGGTGCCGGCCGATCGCTTGCGGGAAACCGCCGTCGAGTATGCCCGGCGTTTCGACAATGCGCCGACGCACGTGCTCGGGATGGCCAAGGGGATCATGAACCGCACCTTCGAGACGGACCGGCATGCCTTGATCCAGCTGGAAACCGCGGTGCAAGGGCTGTGCGCAGCCAGCAGCTACAACGCCGAGGCCGTGCGCCGCTTCTTTGCCAAGGAAACGCCGCTCTATCCGGGCGCGGAACGGATGTTCTGACCACGGCGCCCCGCGTCCGTCCACAAGGGGAGGTGAAGGGCGGATGCCAGCGGCGTAACGTTAAACCGCTGCCCGGGAGGAACCGCCCGGACATTGCAGTATCGCGCAACCGGCGTGCGTTGCCCGGCTACCGGCCACGCAAGCCATTCATCATCCAGTACTTCGAGGTAATACCATGACGATTCGCTTTGACGGCCGTGTGGCCATTGTGACGGGTGCCGGCAACGGCCTGGGCCGCGTGCATGCGCTGGAACTGGCGCGCCTCGGCGCCAAGGTCGTGATCAACGACTTCGGCGGCAGCCGCGACGGCAAGGGCGGCTCTTCCGACGCCGCGCTGGCGGTGGTCGAAGAGATCCGCCAGGCCGGCGGCCAGGCCATCGCCAACGGCGCCAACGTCGCCGACTTCGAGCAGGCCACTGCCATGGTCGAGCAGGCCAGGGCCGAGTTCGGCCGCATCGACATCCTGATCAACAACGCCGGCATCCTGCGCGACAAGACCTTCTCCAAGATGGAGATGGCCGACTTCCGCGCCGTGGTCGACGTGCACCTGATGGGTTCGGTCTATTGCACCAAGGCCGTGTGGGAGACCATGCGCGAGCAGAACTACGGCCGCGTGCTGATGACCACGTCGGCCGCCGGCCTGTTCGGCAACTTCGGCCAGACCAACTACGGCGCGGCCAAGATGGCCGTGGTCGGCCTGATGAACATGCTGGTGACAGAAGGCAGGAAGAACGACATCCGCATCAACACGCTGGCGCCGATGGCGGCCACGCGCATGACTGAAGACGTGCTGCCGGAAGACATTCTCAAGGCAACCGGTCCGGAGCAGGTGACGCCGGGTGCGCTCTTCCTGGTCAGCGAGCAAGCGCCGAACAAGGTTATCCTTGGCGCCAGCGGCAGCGTGTTCTCGGCCATCCGGCTGCAGGAGACCACCCCGGTGTACATCCCGCGCGAGGAACTGTCCGTGGATGCCGTGGCGGCGCACTTTGCACAGATCAACGACTGGAGCGCGTCGGCCCATCGCGACGACGCCAACCAGCAGGTGCATGCCTTCGTCACCACGATGATGCAGCGTGCCAAGGCCGCCTGATCAGGCGGAGCCTGAGGCGTTGTCCTGAGCAAGGGAACCCCGGCCTGCGGCCGGGGTTGTGCATTGGAATGCACGATCCGCACCGAAGCGCTTCTTACGGTGCGGACTGAGAAGGAATGGAGACTGAGGATGAAGACGAACTTTGCGCGCCTCTTTGGCAACCTGGTCCTGCGCTTCGGCGACAGGGAGGCGCTGGTCAATATCGAACGCAACCGCCGCTACAACTACCGCGAGTTCCATTCGGTCACCAACCGCATCGTCAACATGATGCGCGACCGCCTGCAGCTGCGCCGTGGCGACATCTATCTCTGCGTGCTCGAGAATGACAATATGTCGCTGCTGCATTTCTGGACGGCGCTCAAGGGCGACGCGGCGGCGGCCTATACCAACTTCCGCGATTCGTTCGACGAGCACCGCCGCCAGGCCGAGTACATCCGCCCCAAGGTCGTGTTTATCGAAACCGCGCTGCTCGACCGCTACTACGGCATGCTGCGCGACCTGGGTGCCACGGTGGTCTGCATGGATCCTCCGGCTGAAGCGCGCGAGGGTTTGCATTATTTCTGGGACCTGATGGAAGGCGTGTCCGACCACGATCCCGGCGTCGAGAACGACGCGTACAAGGACATCCTGGTCTACCGCTTCACCGGCGGCACCACGGGCGTTGGCAAATGCGCCCAGTACACCATGGACAACTGGCTGGCCTGCCGCGACACGATGTTCATGGAGGCCGAACAGGTCCAGCTTCCCGATACCCGCATGCTGCACATGGCGCCGATCAGCCACGGTTCCGGCTTCGGGGTCCTGGCGACGCTGTTCCGCGGCGCCTGCACCGTGACGCAGAACCTGCCGGACCTGGCACTGATGTGCCGGAACATCGAGGCCGAGAAGATCACGATGACGCTGCTGCTGCCGACGCTGATCTACCGGCTGCTCGACATGCCCGAAGCGGCAAACTACGACCTCTCCTCGTTGCAGACCATCGCCTATGGCGGGGCACCCATGAGCCCGGCCAAGCTGCGGCGGGCGCAGGAACGCTTCGGCAATATCTTCGTGCAGTATTACGGCGCGACCGAAAGCCTCCAGTCCGTCGCCATCCTGGGCAAGGGCGATCACCTGACCGCGACGGACGCCCAGCTCGGCTCCGCCGGCCGGCTCCAGCCGCACGTCGAGGTCAGGATCATCGACAACGAGGGCAACGACGCCGCACCTGGCTCGGTCGGCGAGATCTGGGCCCGCAGCCGCGGCGTGATCTCCGGCTACTACAAGAACCCTGAGGCAACTGCCGCCGAGTTCGAGGACGGGTTCTGGAAGTCCGGAGACCTCGGCTATATCGACGAGGAAGGCTACGTCCACCTGGTCGACCGCAAGAAGGACATGATTATCACGGGCGGCTTCAACGTCTATGCCATTGAAGTGGAAGCGGCACTCAATGCGCACCCGGCAGTGTCGATGTCGGCTGCCGTGGGGGTGCCGAACGAGGAGTGGGGCGAAGCCGTGCACGCCGAAGTGCAGTTGCGCAGCGGCGCGCAGGTCAGCGAGCAGGACCTGATTGAGTTCGTCAAGGAGCGGCTTGGCAGGTTCAAGGGGCCCAAGTCGATCACGTTCGTGGATGCGCTGCCGGTCAGCGTGGTGGGGAAGGTGCTGCGGCGGCAGGTGCGCGACAAGTATTGGCAGGGGAAGGGGCGGAACGTGGCGTGACTGCCAACAACGTCAAGACTGCGATTGCAGACAGTCTGGAATGTTTGCGCAGTCAAAAGCCAAGCGCGGCGCCCTGAGGCGCCGCGCTTGTTTCATGCCGGTGGATCGCGCCCGGCCTACCCGACGGCGACCTCGCGCAACGACGCCATATCGATCACAAACCGGTACTTCACATCATTGGCCTGCATGCGCTGGAAGGCCGTATTGATGTCGCGCACGTCGACCATCTCGCAACTCGGCAGCACATTGTGTTCCGCGCAGAAATCCAGCAACTCCTGCGTAGCCGGCAGCCCGCCAATCAGCGAGCCCGAGATCGAGCGGTTGTTCATCACCAGCAGCGCGCCGTGGATCGGCTCCAGCGGCTCCAGCGCGCCCACCAGCACCAGCACGCCGTTGCGCCCCAGCAGCATCAGGTAGGGATTGACGTTGTGCCTGGTCGGAATGGTGTCGAGGATAAAGTCGAAGCGGTTGGCCGCGCCCTGCATGGCCTTGGGATCCTTCGACAGCAGCACATCGGTGGCGCCGAGCGCGCGGGCGTCGTCGGCCTTGCTGGTGGAGGTGGTGATCACCGTTACCTCGGCGCCCAGCGCCACGGCCAGCTTGACCGCCATGTGCCCAAGCCCGCCCAGGCCGACCACCGCCACCTTCGAGCCCTTGCCCACCCCATGGCGGCGCAGCGGCGTCCAGACCGTGATGCCGGCGCACAGCAGCGGCCCGGCGAACTTCATATCGAGGGCATCGGGCACGCGCAGCACGAACTTCTCGCGCACGACGATGCTTTCGGAATAGCCACCGTAAGTGATGTCGCCGGTATGGCGGTCCTTGCCGTTGTAGGTCGCGGTCAGGCCCTTCGCGCAGTTCTGCTCATGGCCGTCATCGCAGGACCGGCAGTCCTGGCAGCTGTCGACCATGCAGCCGACCGCAACACGGTCGCCGACCTTGTATTCGGAGACTTTCGGCCCCACGGCGGTGACGTGGCCGACGATCTCGTGGCCGGGCACGCAGGGATAGACGGTGCTGCCCCAGTCGTTGTTGACGGTATGCGCGTCCGAGTGGCAGATGCCGCAGTAGTCGATGGCGATGGCGACATCGTCGGCGCGCAGCGCGCGTCGCTCGATGTCCATCGGCGTGAGGTCGGCGTGCGCGGCGCAGGCGCCGTAGGCTTTGCAGCTGGTCATGGTGATTGGGTAAGGATAGAGGGATCGGACGGATGGGACCGAAACGGGGCCGGTCGCATCCGGGCATGCGCTTAGGCCTCGATGTTTGGACGCATCCACGGCGCCGGCGACGTCTCAGGCGAGGCGATCTGGTTGGAGATCCACTTGCCCATGCGGCGCAGCGGCTCGATGGCGTCCTGCGGCGCGGCCCATTTCATCGCGGCCGCGTAGCCGAGCGAGACGATGCGCTGCGCGCCGTACAGGGGCAGCTTGTCCTTCAGCTCGTCCTTGATGCTTTCGGGGTAGATGCCGACGGTCTGCGTGTAGGCATCCACCGCTGTCATCACTTCGTCGAGCGAATCGACCGGAACGAGGTTGGCAGTGCGGTCGTCGAGCTGCGTCGCGAAAGAAACCGGCTCCGGGATCTGCGAACAGATGATCGCGCCTTCGCCATCCTTGCCGCCGATGACGTGGTACCACTCGTCGTCGAGCCGCAGCGCGTCCACCTCGGCTTTCAGCTTCTGGTCGTACCGCTTGGGCGCGGTCGAGAGCGTGTTGGGCAGGCTCATCATGGCGTCGTAGACGTGGCGGCCGAAGGCATTCAGTTTTTGCAGGCCGTCCTCGGCGGTGCCGCTTTGCACGTAGACCACGCGGGCACAGACGCAGCCCTTCTGGTTCAGCGCGCCGATGTCGCTGGCCAGCCGCAGCGCGGCTTCGCGCATGGTGTCCTCGCTGGCGAAGGTGTCGCGGCCGATGATGCTGGCGCTGCGCTTCGGGTCCAGCGAGATCAGCTCCAGGCCCGGCTGGATGTACCGGGTCACGTGCTTCATCGAAGCGAAGCCGCCCCACGCCACGATCTTCTCCAGGTTCTGCGGCTGGTAAAGGCGCTCCTCGAACGCCTTGTCGCCGCCCTTCCAGTAGGCCACGCTCAGGTGGCGGGTCAGCGGGTGATCGGGCGCCATGTCGATCATGGTGCGGGCGATGGCCAGCGCGGTGAACGGGTCGTTGGACGGCGCCTTGATGATCGCGTCGCTGCGCAGCACCATGTTGCGGATGATGGTGAGCAGCGACAGGCTGGGCGCGTTGCCCGCGACGATATGCAGCGCGCGCGCGCCGAAGCAGCGGACTTCCAGCTCGGTGCCGTCGATCAGCTTCTGCTGCACCCAGCCTTCCAGGTACTGGATGCCGACCGTGCTTTCCACGGCTTCGGTGATGGCCTCGCGCGACAGCATGTTGCGCAGGCCCATGTAGGTGCCCTTGACCATGGTCGGGGTCACCGGCGCGGTGTGGTAGGAGAGCGCGCAGGCTTCCTGCAGGTGCGGGTTGGTGGCCAGATCCAGGCGCTCGCCGAGGGCTTCAGCGAAGTCGAGGATATCGTTGAAGCCCAGCTTGTAAAGATCCGCAAGGCGGGCCGGGTTGCCCAGCGGCAGCTTGTCGAGATACTTGTGGGCGTCCGGCGTCAGGTAGGTCAGGTCACCGCCGCGGCCGCCGACTTCGACCAGGTTGTCGGTGATGACCTGGCCGCGGATGACCATCGGCGCAATGGGAAGGGTGTTGGTCTGGGACATGTCTAAGGGCTCGATTCCGATGCGGGTTATTGTTCGACGGTGTTCAGGAAATCCATGGCCTCGCGGTGCGAGCCTTCGGTGGCGGCGCAGGTAATCTTGTCGTCGCCGCCGTTCTTCTCGCTGTAGCGATGCACGCCGCCGGTGACGTAGCGGCTCGGGCGGCCGCAGGTGCAGGGCTTGTCCCATTCCACGGTGACTTCGTCGCCGGTGATGAAGCCGCCCCAGTGGATGTCGGCGCCGAGGTCGTAGAATGCGGCGCGGCCGGTCACGCGGCCTTCGCGCGGCAGCGGCTTGCTGGTCTCCGGATCCAGCACGAAGGGGATCACGGTATGCGTGAAGTGGAAATTGCCGTGCTCGCAGCGCGGGTTCGAGCCGCTGACCAGTTCCGACATGGCGTAGGTCTCGTTCAGGCGGCTGACGCCGGTGAAACGCAGCACGTCGTCGCGCCAGCCCTCCGGCTGCACCACGCCTTTGGCGCCGCCGGTGGTGGTGATAAAGGAATCGGAGTGGAACATGCCCTCCAGTCCGCGCTCCAGGCCGGCCCTGGCCATGCCGTGCAGCAGGTTCCAGGTCGCGCCGATATAGACGCGCTTGCCGCGCAGCTTCGTCGCCGCATCCTCGAAGAACGCAGCGAGGTGCTGCGGCATCTCTGCCTGCAGCTGGTCGAATGCCTTTTTCTTTTGCAGCAGCTCCGGACTGATCTCAAGGCGGTCAAGCGTGCCCTTGGCATGGGCGGCGCGGATCCTGGCGCCAAGATGCAGCATGTCGCTGGAAAGCGTGGCCGGGTAGGCGGGGTGGAAATTCTGCTCGCCCGGCAGCAGCGCGCGGATCATGAACTCGTTGGCGCGCACGTGGCTCAGGTAGCCCTTGTGGAAGTATGGGTAGACGGTGTGCAGGTTCGGGTCCGGCATATCGGCCCCTTCCTGCTTCCACACGAACAGCTTGCGGATGGCGGCCGCCTTTTCCCACTCGCGCACGCTATTGGGAAGGAAGGAGACGGTGCCGGAGGTGCCGGAGGTATGGCTGATCCGAAGTTCCGGCACGGCCTGGTCCATGGCGGCGAACCAGTCGTCCAGCCCATGGCAGCCACTCACGTCAGCGGCGGCGATGCGCTCGGCCATGTCCGGCGTGACCAGCTTGCCCAGCCACTTGTTGATCTGGCCGAAGCTCCTTTTTTCGAGCAGCGAGGGCGGATAGGATTTGAAGACGGTGTGTTCGAACAGCAGCGGGACGACGTCGTTGAGCTGATCGATCTGCGTCACGCCCTCGGCGTCGGCGAGTTTCTTCAGCACCGGCACGCGGTCGCGCAGCAGGGCGAAGCGGCGCTGAAGGGCTGCCAGCTGGATGGCATCGACTTCCTCCCGGGGCAGGTGTTGCCACGCATGGCAGCTATGGTTGGCAAGTGCCGCGGGGTCTTGCAGCAACAGGTCGGCTTTCTTTTCCAGGGACATTTCCGCAGTGGACATGGACATAACTCGCTAACCGGAATAAGGATCCGGCAAAGAAAAAGGGGACAAGGCGCCCCGCTGTGAACAGGCGCCCGCTGTGTGCCGGCAGGTCAGTATAGGAGCGCGGAAGGCGATGTTTTCTCCGGATTCCGGCGCCGGATTCCGCGTGTCAACTGATTGATTTGCAAGGGAAAATGGTTGAACCGGAGGAACGCGGCTCTGCCTTCGCGGCAGGCCGGTGGCGGATGCGGACTGCCTTGCCTGCGGCATCCGGAAAGGGAGGGGATAGTCCGGGAATCTGCTGGCAAGCTGAGCAGCTTGCCTTGGTCACATCGGGCGCTGCACGCCGACTTTCCCAATACTTCGCCCGCCATGACATCCCGCATAAATCCCAACCCCGCACAGACGCTGCAGGTCGCCGTGCCGGCCAGGCCGCGCAAGCGCCCGCGGCAGGAGCGCTCGGTCCTGCTCGTGGACGCGCTGAAGAAGGCGGGATGGGAGATCCTGGAAAGGGAAGGGCGCGATGCGGTGACACTGGAGCGCCTGTCCGTGCGCGCCGGCGTGGCCGTCAGCTCCATCTACGAGTATTTCCCCACGATGGAGTCGCTCGTCGTTGCCATCTTCGATGACTTTCGTGCCGAGGCGCGCAGGCGGCTGGTGCAAGAGCTTCAGGCGCTGCCGCCATCTACGAAGCTGTTCGAAGGCATCATGCTGTTGCTCAGTATCGGCATCCCGATGCTGCACAAGTGGGTGCAACTCGACCGCGAACTGTTCATCAAGTCATCCCACTACGACGAACTGGTGCGGCTGGACCTGGTGAAGCCGGAGGAGTACTGGACGTCACTGGCGACGGACGCGCTGATGAAGCGGTTTCCCGACGAAGTGCTGGTGCGGGATCTGGCGAAGACGCGGTTCCTGGCATTTCACACCATTCTGGCCCTGCCGCGGGCGATGGCGCTCATGCACCCGGAATACCTGGCCGAGCCCGATACGCAGAGGCTGCTGGCGCGCATGCTGCACGCCCTGCTGACGACCGTTGATTGACGTGGTGTCACTGGGGCGCAGGTGGAGCCGGGCTCGTAAGCCATTGGCAGGGGCAGCTTATGCATGCGGCGACCATGGCTGATCCAAGCCACCGCATGTATCGCCGAAGCCGCGCGCATGAAGTATCTTTTACAAAGGCGAGGCGCGCCTGCCACCGGAAGCGCGCGGCGGGACTTGAGCCAGGGACGTGGACCGGTTCTTGCAGGACAGTGCCTGAGCCGTGACAGGAGCGCGCCATGTCCGAAGCACTTCGATACTCGCTTTGCCGATTCCTCATCGCCTGCTGCCTGGGTCTCGCGGCCTGCGGAGGGGGCGGGGACGGCGGGGGGAGTGACAGCGCCACGGGCAGCACCGGCACCGGCACGCTGACGCTCTCCATCTCCGGCCTGCCGTCCGGGACGTCGGCGGCCATCACGGTATCGGGGCCTGGCCAGTTCCGCCAGACCGTGACCCAGTCGACCACGCTGTCCAACCTGGCTGCTGGCAGCTACACCATCAGTGCCGCCAGCGTGCTGACGGGCAGCACGCTCCTCAAGCCGCAGCCGCCTTCGCAGACCGTGGCGGTGACCGCGGGCGGCCGTGCTTCGGCAAGCGTGTCCTACGGCTCGCCGGAAACCGTGCAGTTGTCGCTGACGCAGGTTGCCGGCGGGTTATCAGCGCCTATCTTCCTGACCGCGCCCCACGGCGATTCGCGCCTGTTCGTGGTCGAGCGGGCCGGCCGCATCCGGATCGTGCGCAACGGCGCATTGGTCGCTACACCATTTCTCAATATCGCAGCGCTGACGACGACCGATGGCGAGCGCGGGCTGCTGTCGATGGCGTTCGATCCCAACTATGGGACCAACGGCCGCTTCTACGTCTATTACACCGACGCCAATGGCGCCATCACCATCGCCCGCTACAGCGTGTCGGCTGCAAATCCGGATATCGCCAATGCATCCGGCACCGTGCTGCTGTCGATCCCCCACGGCACCTTCTCCAACCATAACGGCGGCCAGCTCGCGTTCGGCCCGGACGGCATGCTCTATATTGGCACGGGCGACGGCGGCGGCGGTGGCGATCCTTCGGGCAACGCCCAGAACCCGGGAACGCTGCTCGGCAAGATGCTGCGCATCGACGTCAGCGGCGCGTCCGGCTACGGCTTGCCTGCCGGCAATCCGTTCGTCGGCCAGTCCGGCAGCCGCGGCGAAATCTGGGCTCTCGGCCTGCGCAACCCGTGGCGGTTCTCGTTCGACGCCGGCTTGTTGTATATCGCCGATGTCGGCGAGGACCAGCGCGAGGAAGTCGACGTGGCGCCGGCCACCAGCGCGGGCCTGAACTACGGCTGGAACCGGACCGAGGGCACCGCCTGCGTGGGTGCGGCCGGGTGCGACAAGACCGGGCTGACCATGCCGGTCTTCGAATACGGCCATGACGCGGGCGCTTGTGCCATCGTCGGCGGCTATGTGTACCGGGGCAGTGCCAGTCCGGCGCTGCATGGACGGTACTTCTATACCGACCTTTGCACGGGCAAGCTGCTGAGCTTCATGTATCGCGACGGCGTTGTCGTCGAACAGGTCGACTGGAAGGTCACTGTCCCAGGCAGTGTGTTCTCCTTTGGCGTGGATGACGGGCAGGCGCTGTACGTGCTGGCCGATCCGGGGACGTCGGCGACGAGCGGGCGCGTGTATCGGATCGATGTGTCGGGCGGCACGCCTTAACGGCGGGGCTAGGGGAGTACTGCGACTTCGGGCAGAGGTCACGCCGCTGGTTTCCGCCTCGTCGCCCATGAACGCGATAATCGAGCTCGCGCTGAAGCAAGCGCTCGCGCAAGCCACTGGAGCAGTCGATCTCAGCACTTATGCATGGGGAACATCCAGCGAGGGAATCAATGCACGACCACAAGCCCCAACGGCAGGCATCCTCCCTCAGTCATCCGGATGCCCGCATGGGTGCGAGAGTCAGTGCCCCGACCCCCGGATCGAATCCGGCGAGAAATACGCTTCACTGAACTGCGGACTGCTGTTCAGGCGTACCGGCTTGCCTTCATTGGTCAGCCGGTCCGCCAGATAGGAACCAGCGGTGAGGTCATGGTAGAACGCCACCGCCGGGTAGTAGCGCCGTGCATCGTAGGCGAAGAGAGACGATTGCATATTGGTCCGCCACAACTGGCCGCGGGCATCGTAGTTGTCGGCAAGCACGGCCATCCAGGTGTCCTCGTCCAGGTACAGGACGCGCTTCGCGTACTGATGCCGGAAGCCTTGCTTCAATTTGGCTTCGAGCACCCAGACGCGGTGCAGTTCGTAGCGGATCAGGTCGGGGGCCGCATGGTTGGGGCCCAGCAGCTCGGCGTACTTGACGGCGGGATCGGCCAGCTTGTAGTTGTGGTAGGGAATATAGATCTCCCGCTTGCCGACAATCTTCCAGTCGTAGCGCTCACCTGAGCCATTGAACAGGCGATCATCGTCCACGGTGCGGAAGCCGCCCGGCCCAAGCGGCTGGTCGAAGCCGAACTCGGGTGCCTGCCGCACCCTGCGCGTGCCGGGATTGTATTGCCAGGTCCTGGCCGTATCCGAACCTTCGCGATCCCAGAAATTGTGGGAGACGATGATATTGCCGCGTTCGCGTAAAGGCAGCTCGGTTTCAACGCGGGCGAAGGTCCGGTTGATCAGGGGCGAGCCTTTTTCAAATGCGGTGCCGTTGACCGGCGACCAGATGTCATATTTCCACTTGCCCCACGCGATCTTGCCGTCGCGATACACGACGGCCTGGTCATAGACGGCGGCCTCATCGGCAATGGCAGAAGAGAAGCGAAGATTCCACATCAGCTCCAGGCCATTCTTGGGAACGGGAAACGGCGCGGTCGGCGGATAGTCCTTGAGGCCGTTCGCGTCGCTCGTCAGCTGCGTGCCGGGGGCGTGGTGCTGGATCGCCTTGTAGACGGCATCGCCATAGCGAAAGTCGCGATGGCTGGGATAGATCGCCATCCTGAAAGTTGCCGGGTACAGCCTGAACATGGCGAGCTGCCCGTCGCTCAGGCGGGCACGGTACTGCTCCAGGTTCTGGGCCGTGATCATTGCCAGCGGTTGTTCCGACGCGTAGGGGTCGGGATACGCATCGCCCGGCCGGAACGCAAGGCCGGCGGGCGCGGCCTGCCACTTGCCGCTCCACGCGGGGATGCTGCCGTCCTTGTTGGAGGACCGCTCGGCGCCCATGGGCGTGAGCGGGCCGTCCAGGCGCTTGACTTCATCAGGCGTCATCGCGGCAAGGGAAGGCGCGTTGATTTGTGAGGCGGCTAGCACCGCACCGGCGATCGTGCATAGCAGCAAGGCTTTGCGCTTCATTGTATCTCCTCCGATTTCAATGGTGTTATGGTCATGCGCCAACATTGGCTGGCTCGGCGATACGCAGCACCAGCTTGCTTGCCGCCTTGCCCGACTGGACCAGATCGAGTGCGCACCCGGCCTGCTCTAGCGGCAGGCATTCGATGCGGGGCGGTCGCAGGCGCCCGCTGCCGAGCAGCGCTGCGATCTCGCGCAGCCGCGCGCCGCTGGGCATCTTGCTGAACGCCACGGCGGTGCGGACACCACGCTGCGCGGCTGCGGCAGGATCCGGGCCGTTGTCGCCACTGACCAGCGTCAGAATGGCGACAAGGATGCCGCCGGGCCTGAGCAGGTCCATGCCGTTCGGCAGGGTGCCGCAGCCAACCGCGTCCAATATCAGGTCGACGCCAGCCGGCGCCCATGCCTGCATCGCGGCAGCGATACCGCCGCCCCGGTAGTCGATTGCCAGATTGCACCCGAGCGCCATCAGATCGTCGCGGCGTGCCGCGCTGCAGGTGGCAGCGACGGTTGCCCCGGCCGCCTTTGCCAGTTGCACGGCAAACGTGCCGACCGCGCCGGCACCGCCATGAACCAGCACCGTCTGGCCTGGCGTGAGTCCGCCTTCGTCGAAGAGTCCCGTCCAGGCGGCCAGCGCCGGAGTCGGGACTGCCGCGGCTTCGGGGAATCCCAGGTTGTCGGGAATCGGCACCACGCAATCCTGGCTGACCGCCACGTACTCGGCATAGGAACCCCACTTGCCTGCGCCGACCGCGGTTTGCGCGAACACGCGCTGTCCCGGGACGAAGTCCTTGACGCCGGTCCCCACCGCTGCCACGACGCCGCTGGCATCGAAGCCGATCACGAACGGGAAGCTGTATTGCATGAAGTGGCTCAGATAGCCTTCGCGGCATTTCCAGTCCGCGGGATTCACGCCGGCACAGGCCACGCGGATCAGGACTTCGCCGGCAGCGGGTTCCGGCGTCGGGAGGTCTCCAAGCCTGAGTACGTCGGGTCCGCCGGTACGATCAATGACGACAGCGCGCATGCTCTTCTCCATAGGCCTACTTTGCGGACAGTTCGTGGTTCAAACCGGGATGTGCCCAGGACGGGATCACGGGCGGCGGCAGCATGCCCTGGCCATCAAGCGTACGGACGCTCAGCCCGTGCGCCAGCGGGAAGTGCAGGCTATGGGCGATGTGGCCGGTGCGCAGCCGGGCCGGCACGCTGCAGAGTGCAAGCGCCGTTTCCACCAGGTACTCCACTGGCTCGGTGGGATAGCCGTCCGGGATATAGCGCTCGCTGCCTGGCGTGCGGATCGCGGTGCTTGGCGCTACCGAATTGACCGCTATATTGTCGGCCTCCAGTTCCGCTGCCAGGCCCTCGGTGAACCGGTTGATGGCGGCCTTGACCGCGGCGTAGGCCGTGACCCCGCCAGCCCGGTCAAAGTCCTGATACGGGCGCGAAGGCGACAGTGCGGTGACGGAGCCCAGGTTCAGGATCCACCCCGCGCCGCGCGTGCGCATCAGCGGGATCGCTGCGCGGCTGAGCACGAAGGGGATGCGCAGGTAGTGCTCGACCGTCCTGTCGAAGATTCCCAGCGGCATCGATTCGATGCGGCTGTATTCCGCCATGCCGGCATTGTTGACCAGGATGTCGAGACCGCCCGCAACCCTTGCCGCCTGCGCCACCAGGTCGTCGCGCTGCGCGGGATCTTCGAGATCCGCCGCCAGCGCGATGGCACTGCCCCCTTGCCGCCGGATCTGGCCAACCGTCTCGGCCAGCGTGCCGGGTTCGTCCTCGGACTCTCCTGCGCGCCGTGCCGTGGCAACCACTAGCGCGCCCTCCGCCGCGAAGCGCTGCGCGATGGCGCGGCCGATGCCGCGGCTGGCGCCGGTCACCACCGCAATCTTTCCTGTCAGTTTTCCGTGTGCGGTCATGGCGCGTATTCCTCTGTGCGGTTGTGGTTGGCAATCAGGCTTGTCGCGAGCGGGCAGAAGGCATGGGAGATTGCCTGGACTGTCCATTCGGGAAACTCGGGGTCGAACCATCGGTCGACGCGGCCCCAATGGAAGGGATGCATCAGGTATTCGCCCAGCAGGTCGTCCGCGCTGGCGAACTCCTGCTGCCAGACATGGGTCCAGGTGCCGGGCGACAGGACGCGGGCAAGCCGCCAGTTGAGGATGCCGGGCATGTACTCGGGCATCCGCAGCAGGTCTTGCTCAAGGCCGCGGACCTGCCAGTCCGGCGCTTCAGGCCGGACCCGGAACATCAGCGTGCGCCAGATCCCGTGGCGCAGTTGAGGGGCGCGCAGTCCGCCCGAGATCGGGCGATAGGCGACGCTATCCACCTCTGCCATGCCGTCCAGCGCGGCAACCAGGCCGGTGCCTTGACCGGGCGAGCCGGATGCAGTCGGGTCGAATTGCAGGTCGAGCGTGTAGTCGCCAGCGCCCCAGCTTCCCGCCAGGTTCCTGCCAATCGCCACACGGCGCAGGCCCGGCAGCGTTTCAATCCGCGCAAGCAGGGCTTGCTCCTGTGTGCACGTCCCGGCGCAGAAGCCGGCGTGCAATCGGACCTGTGCTGTTTCAAGCCGCATCGCAAAGCTCCTTGCGCCGGGGCAGCGCAGCTGTCGCATCGGCCATCACATGGCGACGGCGGGCTTCACACAGCGTGTCGACTGTCGACCAGAAGGCGAGCACCGCGGCATCGATGCTGGCGCGCATGGCGTAGTAAGCCGGCGCATCCGCCACTTGCCACAGCAGCCACAACGTATTGGGTGCATCTTCCAGCGCCACGGGTGGCGACACCCAGCGCTGCAGCAGCGCCAGGCCCCTGGCGGCGCTGCCGGGCAGGTACTGGCTTTCCAGCAGGCTCAGCACAGTGGGCAGGTGCCCGGGCGCGAGCACGATTTCATCGAGGATGTGGATCATGGTGTGTATCACGCGGCGCAGGCAGGGCAGCAGGGCTGCGATGCCGGAGCCGGGGGTTTGCGGGAGGGAAGCGCGGTCATGGGTTGTCCCGTATAGGCATGGTGTTCATCGCATGGCAACCTCCATCGCCCAGGCCGTGCGCAAGCTGCTGCGCGGGTGGAAGTGCCGGGATGATTATGGGAGGCCAGGCCGCACCGAATCCCCACCCGAACGATCAACCATCGCTACCGAAGCAATCAGAACTAGCGACCATGAATGCCCACATACCGGGGAATCCCGTACCTGTTCCGCACGGCATGGTGCAGCGCCTGCTGGACGAGCTGAAGCGGCAGGGCGTAGAGGTTCCACCTGCCGCCAGCGCATCCGGGCATGCGCCGCCCGCCCGGTTCACCGCGCTCTATCGCGCCGCAATCGAGCGGCTGGAAGCCCTGGTCGCCAAAGGCAACGGCCACCCCCCGATGCGCAAGCAGGAAGTGGACTTGTTGTGCCGTTGCGTATTGAGCAGCCAGACGCTGAGGGAGGCGGTCCGCTGCGCGGCCGACTTCTGCGCGATGCTGTATCCGCGCGCCGGCGCGCTCAGCCTCGGGCAAAGCGCAGGGCAGGCGGTGTTCCGCATGGATTCGCTGCGGCGTGCGAACTCCTCCGCGGCTTGCCTGGTGGACCTGACCGGGCTCTTCTTCTATATGCTGCTGTTCGGCTGGCTGATCGGCCAGCCGCTGCGCCCGACCCACGTCTACCTGGCACATCCCCGGCGCGAGGACGCCATGCCTTTCCTGGGCTTGTTCCATGCCGCGGTGACGTCTGGCGCCCAGACCTACGGCTTCGAATTCGATGAGGCCTTGCTCGACCGGCCGGTCGTGCGCCAGGCCGCTGAGCTCGATGCCTTCCTGGAAGACTTTCCTTACCGGCTGATCGGTGCGCCGGTCGAAGTCGTATCACTGAGCCAGCAGGTGCACGGCATCCTGCATGCAGCGCTGGTGCATGGCGCGCGGCTGCCGACGCTGGCTGAGCTGGCCATGCGCTTTGATGTGAGCGAACCGACCCTGCGCCGCCATCTCGCTGCCGACGGCAGCAGCTACCGGGTACTGCGCGAACACAGCCTGCAGGAGTACGCCGAACAATGCCTGTGCACGACCAACTGGTCGGTAGGGAGAATCGCGGAGCAGCTTGGCTTTGCCAGCGAGGAAGCGTTTCGGCGGGCGTTCCAGCGCTGGACCGGGCATGCGCCGACGCGCTTCAGGCGCGAAAGCAGGGGGTGAGGTGGTGAACGGGGGTTGGCGATGCGGTCAATCCAGCTGTCGGCAATAGAGAACAGGCTGCCCGCGCCCTTTACGTGCGACGCGGCAGACGCACGTCAAACGTGGTCCCTGTCTGGTCGGAGCGCGCCTCGATCGATCCCTGATGGGCCTTGGTAATCTCGCTCACTATGTACAGCCCGAGTCCGAGGCCCTCCGCGTTTTTGTTCTCCTGATCCGGGCCTCTCCGCAGCGGATCAAAAAGGCGCTCCAGTGACAGCGGGTCAATGGCGGGACCACTGTTCCTGACCTCGAGACTGACTTCCGCGTCATGGCCGGTGACTGCAACGCAGACCGGCTCGTCCGGCGCGCCGTACCTTATCGCATTGAGCACCAGATTGGAAAGCAGTTGCTGCAGGCGCGGACCGTCCCAAATACCCTGCACGTTGCCCTTCACCTCAAGCTCGATGCGGCGGGTCGGATGAGCTGCACGCAACTGGTCCACGGTATCGGCAACCAGGTCAGCCAGATCGACGTCGTAAGGCGTGATGTTGATGCCCAAGCCGAGTTTCGTTCGATTGAAATCGCACAGATCATCCAGAAGAGAATTCATGCGGGAACCACTTCGAATCAGTCGCGCTGCAGCTTCCGATACCTTCTCCCCAGCGTTCAGCGCCGCCAGATATGAGGCGGTCGTCTGGATGGTCTGCAGTGGGCTGCGCATATCGTGCCCAACCATTCCGAGCAACAGGTCGCGAGCCTGCTCTACCTGCGAATGGAAAAATGCCACGGATTCCGCGACTGCCTGATCGATAGCCTCGTTGAACCGCATCACGTCGTCCAGATCCGGGGCGGCCGGCTGACACTCGTCAATCCACAAACGTAGCACGCTGGCGCGCAGCGCCCGGTACTCAGCGACCAATTGATTGATGTTGAAGCCACCGCGCGCGCGCAAGAGGGCGTGTGTTTGTGCAGCGGTCTCCGGCGCACCGAGTAGCTTGGGAGCCTGCCCCATTGATTTTTCGCGTTGAGCTTCCCTCGTTTGCGGGGTCAGCAAATCCTTCGCCACGGCTTGCAAGATCTGCGGTGCGTGGTCACGCAGCGCGAGGGAGTCCATGTTTCTTGCGGCTGGCAGCAGGGTGGTCGCAAACTCCTCCCACGCCGCCACAATGCGCCCTGTATCCCGCAAGATGAAGTCAGCTAGTCGCACGTCTCCTCCTGAAGCAACTGAGCAAGCCCCGGAAATGCACGCTTGAGAACTTATCTTACGCTAGTTGTCGGCGGTTCCAGTGGCGTCGGATAGGGCCTTGAATGACCGATTCGGCACAAACGTCGGTTGACCGGCCATGGGGCGGAAGTAGTCTCCCGCAGACCTCTGGCAGCACCGTTCAGTGCCGCTGCAGGCCGCCCGACCTGTGCTTCCTGACCGCACGAAGCACCAGGCCCGCCAGCACCGCGACGACCGCCAGGATGCCGACGGCGATAAGAAAAGGTAAGGGCCGATCGATTGCCAGGCTTTCGCCGGCGATGACGATCCCAAACGCATAGCCCGCTTCGGCGATGGCCATCGCGGCCAGGAATTTGCGTAAGGGGTAATGCATGGAGCCGAACAGATAACCGGGAATTTCCGACGGAACTGCGATACAGAACAGCAGCACCGCCCAGAACTTCATGCGCTGCGACACGTAGTCCCGGTACTTCGCCAGCTTGTCCGCGTAACCACTACGGGCGAGCAACGGATAGGCCAGGC
The DNA here is from genome assembly GCF_059419025.1 of Cupriavidus sp. GW821-FHT07C08. Taxonomy (NCBI): domain Bacteria; kingdom Pseudomonadati; phylum Pseudomonadota; class Betaproteobacteria; order Burkholderiales; family Burkholderiaceae; genus Cupriavidus; species Cupriavidus sp. GW821-FHT07C08. Next base: position 106,501 of record NZ_JBWKQZ010000021.1, on the reverse strand, counting down.
GGCCGATGCCGAAGGCGGCAGCAGCGCCCAGCAGCCAGCCGCCCCAGAGGAGAACAACGGTGAGCGGCTTGCCCCACACCTCGGTGGCCAGCGGCACCAGGACCACGCTCGAGGCGAAAGCGAGCATGGCGGACACGGCCGAGAACAGAAAGAAGACCAGCGCGCCTGCCTCGGGGTGCTGTTCCATCGTTGCCCGCGCCCAGGCGATGGCCTGGTCGGTGAAGCCCTTGAACGGAGGCGACAGCAGGCCGATCAGCACCGCCACGGCGACGCCCGCAAGCCAGAACCAGATGGCGCGCCGATTAACAGACAATTTGCTCACCATACGAAATTAGAACCGCGGGCCGGGCCAAAGTTTCGAGGTGAGTCTGTGGTCCTCTCATCCCGCCAGAACGATACCCGTTGCGTGCCTTGATGGCCGGCGTCGGGCCGGTGCGGTCAGGCTCCCGCCATCGTTTCCGCAGTGACATCCCATCCTGCGTCAATGCCACCGGGCAGCATCTGGCCACGGTCCTCGCCAACCTCGGCATCAATCAGCTGATTCAGCTTTTCGTTCATGGCGACCAGTAGTTCCCGTTGCTTTTCGCCTGCCGCCAGGTTGTTCATCTCGAAGGGATCGGTCTGCAGATCGTACAACTCCACGTCGTTGAACCGGTAGAGCTCCTCCACGGTTTTCGGCTTGTTATGCTGCCTGGGAGAAAAATACCGTGCAAAGCTGTAGCGTCCATCGTAGACCGAACGCACCGCGCCGCGCTTCATCAGATCCGGGCGGATACCGGCCTGCTTGAGCTGGTCGGGCTTGCCACCGCCCTGCAGATGGGCAACAGCCTTGAAAAGATAATCGCCATCCAGGTAAGCCAGCATGTTGTAGCAGAACAGCGCACCATCGCGAATCGCATTCGCTTCGGCTGCGTCAGGCTTCGCAAGCAAGCGGGAAAAATCCTTTCCCGGTAATCCCTTGGCGATGGTTGCGCGCTTGTCAATCGAGACGCCAGTCAATGCAACCAGGGTGGGCGCGAGGTCCAGATGTGAGGTGACGGCGCGACACTGCTTTCCACCTTGATAGGCGGGATGGGCAATGACCAACGGCACGTTGTTCTGCTCCCGATAGGAGACGGCCCCTTTTGCGTGGAGCTGGTGGGCACCGTCCATGTCACCATGATCCGATGTCAGGATTACGATGGTCTTGTCGGAGAGACCTGCAGCATCAAGCTCGCCCAACAGGGCAGCGATGTTCCGGTCGACATCCCGCATGCAGTTCAGGTAATAGTTGTGACGCCGGTGCCAGCGCGCGTCTTCATTTGGAATGGCGCCGACCAGGGCGTCATGCGAGCGCAGGAAATCGCGGTGTGCCGCAGGGCGCCCCGGCGCGTCAAGCGCCTGTTTCCGGCTTGCCGGCAGCATGAATTGCCACTGCTTGCCGTATAGCGGGTCGGCCGGGTCGCGCGCGACATGTGCGAGGCCGCGCATTGCCTGAACCTCGGTGCCGGGCGCGTCGGTGTCGTAGAACATCACGTCGTGCGGGTTGACCAGGTTGACGGCAAGGAACCATGGCTTTCCCTGTGCCGCCAGCTCACGCCCTTTTCCGCGCAGCCAGCTCACACCCATTGCAGTAATCACCCCGTCGTGCAGGTACCCACCGCTGGTGTGGGCAATAATGTCGCCGATTCCGATGTAGTCGGAGAAGCCATAGGCTTCCATTTCCTGAGTGAAGATCTTGGTTGGCGTGCCAAGCTTGTTGACGGTCTCGAATTCCTTGGTGAGGTGCCACTTGCCCTTGTACGCGGTGTAATAGCCGGCGTCACGAAGCATGTCACCGAGTGTCCGTATCTCTGTTGACATGCTGCTAATCCACGGGAAGTTCGTGTTATCGAACATCCGGGTGTGCTGGATATGCTGGCCCGTGTAAAGAACTGAGCGGGACGGGGTGCAAACACATGAATTTATGCGGTGATTGACAAAGGTCGTACCGCGCTTCATCAAGCGTTCATGTGCAGGCAGGCCATAGCCCTTGGGCAACTCGCCAGGTCGGAAGTAGCGTTCCTGGTCAACAAGGATAAACAGGATGTTGTACGGTCCCGATGCCGGGTTCCCGGCGGCCTGGGCCGCGTCGCTTGCCCCGGCTGGCGCATCCTTGGCATCCGCGCCTGCGCCAAGCCCCAATGCCATGGTGCCAACCCCGGCAGTCAGGAGGAAATCGCGCCGCGTCAATGTGCCGCCAGGCTTGTTGTCGTTGCTCATTGGCTTCTCCCTGCCTGTTTGCGCGGCCCATGGCGGGTGGATGCTGTGCTGCTGCAGGCCCGCCCAGGCATGCGTAAGGCAGTCTAGCAAGCACGTTTTCTGCCGCCAAGGCAGGGTGCGGCGCCGGCAGGACGCGATTGTTGGCAACCACACACATTCGCGGTTCAGGCAGTCGAACTACGTTTCGCAGATGATCGGAGTGCGGACAAAATTCCCTACACCCTGGGACTGCGCTTGCCGGTTCACAACATATCCTCGATGGGATCTCGTTGCGAGCGAATCTCCTCGGGGCTCAGGACGATATAGCCCAGCGACTTCAGCAACTGCACCGCCTCCAGCTCTGCGTCCAGGTACACCGGCCGTTCCGGACGGCGCGGGCGCGGCGCGGCCGGCAGCCATACGGCGCTGGCTTGCGCGGCGGGCGCTGGCTGGCCGTCAGGCCATCGCGCGGTCAGGATGCGGCAATGCTCCAGGTTGGGCTTCCAGGCGACGTCCACGGCGGCATTGAACCTGGCGGTGCAAAGCCGCAAGCGCTTCAGCGCCTTCAGCCAGTTGACGAAGGCATCGCGCTCCGGTGGCTGGTAGCCCTTCAGCAAGGTAGCCAGGCTGTCCTGCGCAGTGGCGCTGTCGGCTGCCTGGTCGTCTTCCAGCAGGGCAAGCTCAAGCGCCACGTGCTGGCGGCCGTCCTGGTCATAGATCGCGCAGTCTGCATCCAGTACGCCTTCGCGCAGCAGCTCGCACAGCAGTACCCAGGCCCTTGGATTCTTGTCGAACCGGCCTTCGAGGGTCGGGTCGATCTGGCTGAGAATTTCCGGGATGGGGCGCGCCTCGTCTGACTGGATGGCCAGGGCGAATGCCATCGCGTTGTCGGACGGCCTGGCACCGCTTGCCAGCAACTGCAATGACGCTTCCCAGAGTTCGCGGATTTCTGCCGCAGTATCCACGGCATGCATCCATGCATAGTCCTCCAGCGCTGCGCACAGCCTGCGCGCGGGCCGGGCCAGCTGGCCGGCCAGCGTCTTGATAAAACCCGTGCAATGCGCGCAGCGGCATTCCAGGCGGCCCGCATGCAGGAAACCGGCATACAGCCGTTCCTGGTGTCCGCAGTGTGCGCATTCAAGTGAGAAGCCGCCTTGCCGTGCCGGCCGCTGCGAGGCGAGCAGCCCGTCGACCTGATAGTGCGCCAGTCCGTCGCAGCACGGGCAAATCCATTGCAGCTTGTGCGCGCCGTCCCGAGGCCGCGCTGCGCGGTCGAACTGGCGCTCGATGGTGCTGCGCGGGATGCCCTGCGCGCGCCCGACCACGTCTGCGCTGTAGCGCCAATAGCAGTACGAGTGGGCGGCAGCGGCCACCTCCGGAGAGAGGCGCTGCAGATCCGGCAGCAGGCGGGGGCTGTGCCGGATCTCGTCGGCCATGGCATCGATCTGCGCTGGCCCGCCCGGCATCACCGCCTCAAGGGCGGCGCGGCTCTGTTCCAGGAAATCGGGCACGTAGACCCGGCGGATGTAGTCCTCATTCTCGAGCCAGAGCAAGTGGCCGGGGAGGGCTTCCAGTACATCAACCCCCTCCCTGACTTCCGACATGCCGGCGCAGGCGAGAAACGTGAACGGCTTACTAAACAGGAAGGCGTCTGTCATATTGTCGTCAACGGAGTATCCCGCCCACGAGCTGGCAACATGCCTCGTGTGCGATGGGTCACCACCCCGTGACTCGGCTAAGCAAGCGCACGGAAAGCGCAATCCTGATGGCGCTTTCCGTTCCGGGGACTTCCCCCTTCTTGTTTTCAGATCCGTGGGACCTGTGCGGATTTTGCATCTGCCGCTTTGGACAGCATAGGCGAACCTGACGCCTCGTTACAGAGGAATTCCTTTTCTTGACGTCCTCGTCCTACGACCTGGGAGACTCGCCGGGGCGCCACTGTTGCCATCCTGATTCATTCGCTCCAGGACCCTCCTGGCCTTGCCCTCGCAATCTTCGCCTTCCCTGGTGCCGTTGATCTCTTCGATCAGTGCGACGAGGCGGTGCCTGCTCTGCGCCAGGCGCTGCTCCAGCAACTCGATCTCATCGACCTTGCGCCGCAGGGCCTGGAGGAGTTGGTCATGCGGCCACTTGTCCAGGTCTGGTGGCAGGATGGCTCGAATCTCTTCCAGACAGAAGCCCGAGCCTTGCGCGCACGTGATGATCTCCAGCCTGGTCAACGTTTCCGGTGCGTATTCGCGATAGCCGTTGGCTTGCCGCTGCGCGGGCTCGAGCAGGCCGCTCGCCCACGTAGCCGGATGCCAAGCTCAATGCCGTAGCGAGGCGGCTCAATGAGCGCCCCTCGTGCCCATGCAGCGAGGTGTCCACCCCGCATGTTGCAGGACACAAGGGAGTGACCTGTGGTGCCTTTCTGAGCTCGCTACCCTGGTCGGTTGCTCCAAGCCGACTGAACGCCAGCATTTGGCCGCGCATGTGATCCATTCGATCACATAAATGATTGAACTGGTCAAATTCAATCCGCTGCACTACACTTCGACGACATTTGATCGTTTCAATCAAATGTTTGCTCGAAACATACAAGGCCGCATCCTCAGCGGCAGGAGACAACCATGCAGATTTCTATCAAACGCGCCATCGAGCGCGTGCCCGGCGGCATGATGATCGTGCCGCTGCTGATCGGTTCGCTCGTTGCCACGTTCGCGCCGGATGGGCCGAAGTTCTTTGGATCGTTTACCGGCGCGCTCTTTACGGGTGCCCTGCCCATCCTCGCGGTGTTCTATGTCTGCATGGGCGCAAGCATCAACATCAAAGCCACGCCTTACATTCTCAAGAAGGGCGGCGTGTTGTTCGGCACCAAGGTCGGCACGGCCATGGTGTTGGGCGTGATCATGGGGCACTTCCTGGGCGAGGCGCCGATCAGTGCCGGAATGTTTGCCGGCTTGTCGACGCTTGCCGTGGTGGCAGCGATGAACGACACCAACGGCGGCCTGTACATGGCGCTGATGGGCCAGTACGGCAAGCCTGAAGACGTGGGCGCCTACAGCATCATGTCGCTGGAGTCCGGCCCGTTCCTGACGATGGTGACACTGGGCGTGGCGGGTTTGTCCGCGTTCCCATGGCCGACGATGGTCGGCAGCATCCTTCCGCTCATGCTCGGCATGTTGCTGGGCAACCTGGATCGGGAGATGCGCGATTTCCTGGGTAAGGCGGTGCCGGTCATGATCCCTTTTTTCGCGCTGGCGCTGGGCGCTGGCCTGGACCTGCACAAGGTCTGGCAGGCGGGCATGCTGGGTCTCGGCCTTGGTGTTGCCGTGGTGGCTGTCACCGGCTGCGCGCTGTACTTCGCTGACCGCCTCACCGGCGGCACGGGTGTGGCAGGTGTCGCGGCCGCCAGCACCGCCGGCAATGCCGCCGCCGTGCCGACGCTGGTAGCAGCGGCTAATCCGGTCTACGCGGAATCGGCCAAGAGCGCCACGATCCTGGTGGCCGCCTGCGTGGTGGTCACCGCCGTACTGACGCCATTGGTGACCGCCTGGGTTGCCCGCCGCGTGGCGGGCAAGGAGGCGGAGGCGTTGGTGAGGACCGCCGCATGAGCTGGCTTATCATCGCCGACGACCTGTCAGGCGCTGCCGACTGCGCGATCGGCTACGCCATGTCTGAAGCCCGGACCGTCGTAACGCTGGAGGCGGCGCCCGCGGGCGTGGACCTGTCGCAGGCCGACGTAGTGGCTTGCGATGTCGACAGCCGCCGCCTGGCGCCCCAGCAGGCGGCGGCCCGCAATCTCGAAGCCTGGCATCGCGGCCAGGGCGCCAGCCGGCGGCTGTACAAGAAGATCGATTCCACGTTGCGAGGCAACTGGGCTGCCGAAACCGCGGCGCTGGCGCCACTGGCAGGCCTCGCCATCGTCGCGCCGGCCTTTCCGGCCACTGGCCGCACCACGTCCGGCGGCTGCATGTTCGTGAACGGCCAGCCGCTGGAAGACTCCGACATCTGGCGCCTGGAAGCGCTTACCGGACGTGCCGACCTTGTCGCGCTACTGGCCGCGCAGGGGCTGCGGGCGACCCTGTTGCCGCTGGGCGCGGTGCGCGCGGGTGACGCGGCCCTGCGGCTAACCATCGCCGGACTGGGGCGCGAAGGCGTGCAGGCCGTCGTATGCGATGCGCAGACCGAGCAAGACCTGGCAGCGCTGGCCGCGGCCACGGCGCAACTCGACGTCCCCGCATTCTGGGTCGGCTCGGGCGGCCTGGCTCGTGCGCTGGCTGCACCATGCCTGTTCGAGGGCGGTGCGCCGCAGCCGCTGCCTGCCCCTGAGGGCGGCCCGGTCCTGACGCTGGTCGGCAGCCTCTCAGGCATCTCCGGGCGACAGGCCGCGTGCCTGCGCGAACGCACCGGGATGCAGTCGCTGGTGGTTTCGCCGCGGATCTTGCGTGAAGGCGCGGGCCACGCAGAGTGGGACGCCGTGCAGCAATTGATCACCGAGTGCCTGCGGGCAGGCGGCGACCTGCTGGTCAGCATAGGTCGCGACGACGCGTTCGACCCGGGCGAAGGGCCGCGCCTGAGCGCCGCACTGGCGCAATTGTCCCTGCCCGGCTTCCAGCATACGCGCGGCCTGATCGCCACTGGCGGCGAGACAGCCCGGGCCATGCTCACGGCGGCCGGCATCGGCGCCCTGATGCTGCGGCGCGAAGTCGAGCCCGGTGTGCCGTTGTCCGACACGCCTGCGCTGCCCGGCGTGCCCGCGCGCCGCGTTGCTACCAAGGCCGGTGCATTCGGCTCCGAGGCCGCCCTGTGGCTTGCGTGGCAGGCTATGACTGAATCCCGCGCGCCGTCAGCCTGACGGCGCGCCGCGCCACACTGAACAAGAGACACATAAATGAGCGACTACCTCCCCGTCATCGGTATCACCATGGGCGATGCCACGGGCATCGGCCCCGAAGTCATCGTCAAGAGCCTTGCGCATGACAGCGTTCGTGCGCAATGCCGCCCGCTCGTCATCGGCGACGCGCGCCGCCTGGAACTGGCCGGCCGGCTCGTCGGCTCGCCGCTCAAGGTGCACGCCATCCAGGCCCCGGAGGAAGCGCGCTTCCAGTCCGGCACCATCGACTGCATCGACCTGGGCCTGATCCCGGAAGACCTGCCCTTCGGCAAGCTGTCCGCCGTCGCCGGCGATGCCGCCTTCCGCTACATCGAGCGCGCGGTGGCGCTGACCCGCGACGAGAAGATCGATGCGATCTGCACAGCGCCGCTGAACAAGGAAGCCCTGCACGCGGGTGGTCACAAGTTTCCCGGCCACACGGAAATGCTGGCGTACCTGACCGGCACCCCGGAGGTGTCGATGATGCTGGTGGCGCCGAAGCTGCGCGTGATCCACGTCACCACGCACATCGGCCTGCTCGACGCCATCCGCAAGATCGAGCCGGGCCTGGTCCAGCGCACGATCGAGCGCGGCCATCAGACGCTGCAGCGCGCTGGCATTGCATCGCCGCGAATCGGCGTGTGCGGCATCAATCCGCACGCCGGCGAGAACGGCCTGTTCGGCCACGGCGAGGAGGAGGAAAAGATCATCCCGGCGGTCGAGGCCTTGCGCGCGCGCGGCTGGGACGTGGAAGGTCCGCTGCCCGCCGACACGCTGTTCTATCGCGCCGGCCGCGGGGACTTCGATCTGGTGGTGGCGATGTACCACGACCAGGGCCACGGGCCGGTCAAGGTGCTCGGCCTGGAGGCCGGCGTCAACATCACGGTGGGCCTGCCGGTCATCCGCACGTCGGTGGATCACGGCACCGCCTTCGACATCGCCGGCAAGGGGATCGCCGACGAACGCAGCCTGCTGGAGGCGCTGCGCCAGGGCGCTGAGCTGGCCACGCGCCGCGCCTGAGCCATCGGCGCGCGCCGGGGCTGGCGGCTCCTGTAAGATCGGGGATCGTTGAGGATCCCCCATTTTCATTTCGCCTGCCATGAAAGCCGCCGACCGCCGCCGCGCCATTCTCGAACTCGTGCTCTCGGGCGAGGTCGCCAATGTCGAACAGTTGACCGGCAGCCTCGGGGTTTCCGTGGCCACGGTGCGCCGCGATCTTACCGCGCTGGCTCGCGAGGGTCGCATTGTGCGGACCTACGGCGGCGCCGCCGCGCTGATGCAGGTGGGCGGCCACGAGCCCGAGGCTTCGCTTGAGGAGCGCAAGTCGCTGCAGCGTGAGCAGAAGGAAGCCATTGCCCGCCTGGCGGCGAGCTTCGTGCAGGACGGCGACGCCGTGCTGCTCGATAGCGGCACCACGGCCGCTGCGCTGGCTCGGCAGCTGGGGGCGCGCGAGGACCTCCATGTCTACACGACTAACCTGCTGGCCGTCACCGCGCTCACCGGCCTGCCCGGCATCCGCGTGACGCTGATTGGCGGCGACGTGCGCCCCTCCAGCATGGGCACCTTCGGTCCGCTGGCCCAGGTAACGCTGTCGCGCATCAGCGTCGACAAGGCGTTCCTTGGCGCGGACGGCGTGGTCGCAGGCGTGGGGCTGTGCGAAGCCAGCGCGGAGCAGGCCTACCTGAAGGAGTGCATCATCCGCCAGGCGGCCGATATCTTTGTGCTGGCCGACGCTACGAAGCTGGGCCGGGCACAGCAGCAGCACTGGACGCCGCTCGACCGCGCATGGACGTTGATTACTGATGCGGCGGCCACGGCCGAGCAGTTGGAACCGTTCCAGGCATTGAAGCAGGTACGCGTGGCGGTCGCCCCCGACTAAAGTTCATACCCTCTTAGTCAACCGTTGCGCCTGTGTCCCGAACGATCTTCCCCAGTCGCGTGGTTTCGCTGCGGATCAGCGCGCCAAAGGCCTCCGGGGTGCCACCAACCGCCGGGGTTCCGATCGCCTCCCAGCGCTTGCGGAACTCGGGATCCTTGAAACTCGCGTTGATCACGGTATTGAGCTTGATCACTATGTCACGCGGCGTCGCGGCCGGCACGGCGATGCCATGCCATGCTACGAAGTCGAACCCTGGCATGCCCGACTCAGCCAGCGTCGGTACGTCGGGCAACGCCGGCACGCGAGTCTTCGTCGTCACCGCGAGCGGGCGAAGCTTGCCAGCCTTGATATAGGGCAGGGAACTCGCCAGGATGTCAAACATGACCGGCACCTGACCAGCCAGCACGTCGTTTAGCGCTGGCCCAGCGCCTTTATAGGCGACATGCTGCATCTTCGTGCCGACTTCCGTATTGAACAACTCTCCGACCAGGTGCTGCGGCGTGCCATTGCCGGCCGATGCAAAGCTGTAGTCGCCCGGCTTGTTCCGGAGCGATGTGATGAAGGATTTCACATCCTTGGCCGACCTGTCCGGATGGACTTCCAGCACCAGCGGGAACGCGGAAATCTGGATGACTGGCGCAAGATCTGCCTGCGGGTTATACGGCAAGCGCTTGTACAGGGTCGGGTTCACGGCCATGGGCCCGCTTGCGGCAAGCAGGATCGTGTAGCCGTCAGGGGCGGCTTTGGCAACGACATCCGTTCCGATATTGCCGCCCGCACCGGCACGGTTCTCCACCACTACCGGCACGCCAAGCCGCGACTGAAGGCTGGCCTGCAGCAGCCGCGCCATCAGATCAGTGGGCCCGCCCGGCGGATAGGGCACGACAAAATGGATGGGCTTGGACGGGTAGGCATCCGCCGCCGCCACGACGTTTGCGGCCAATGCCAGCAACAGGCCTGCGCAAGCAGGTCCCAGTCTGCTCTTCATAGATATCTCTCCACCTCGGTTATGGTCGTATCCCTGCCGTGTTGCGGATCTGCTGACCGCTTGACGGCGTCTTGGGGTGCCTGCCGAAGTATAGGGAGGGCGAACCTATCCGAGAATCCGCATTTTTTGATTGATTGATCTTCTGCGCAGATAAGGCGGCCGATACGTTTGCCCGGATCCCAATCGAACAGGTAGCCGACCACGATGCGGAAGTGTCGAGACACCATGAAGACCGCCGCGAAGCGCGTGCGCCAAGGCGGGCGGCGTGACGTCAACCGCCGGGCAGGCGATCGCGACACAAATAGTTCACAACGTGACAGAGTTTTCTATACTCCTTATTGCCAATTCGATTTGAACAATAGGATATGACGCCATGAAACTTGCAAATTTCGCCTTGGCTGCGGCCATATTGTTTTCGGCAGGCACGACGTTTGCCCAGGATGCTGTCAACGACGCGCAGATCGCCTCGATCGTGGTCACAGCAAATCAGGTCGATATCGACGCCGGGAAATTGGCAAAAAGGAAGGCATCTGGCAAGGACGTGAAGGCGTTCGCGCAACAGATGATCACGGATCACACCGGTGTCAACAAGTCGGCCACCGCCCTGGTAAAGAAGCTGAAGGTGAAGCCAGAGGGCAATCCGACCAGCACAAGCCTCAAGTCGGATGGCGACAAGAATCTCAGCAAGCTCAAAGGTCTCAAGGGTGCGGAGTTCGATAGCGCCTATATCGACAATGAGGTGACTTATCACCAGGCCGTGATCGACGCGATGGACAAGACGTTGATTCCCGGCGCCAAGAACGATGAGCTGAAGGCGTTGCTGGTGAAGGTTCGTCCGGCCTTCGTGGCGCATCTTGAGCATGCCAAGCAAATCCAGGGTTCGCTGGGCAAGAAGTGACAGAGCGCGTGGATCGCACCGGGAGCCGGCATCGGCTTGCTGCCTGGATTCCGCTGCTTATGGTGGCGGGGAGCTGCGCCAGTTGGCCGGCGCTTGGCCGGCCGGCTACCCATACCGTGCTGATGGACGGTACTGCATATGTACCGCGGACACTCGCCGTCCGGCGCGGTGACGTTGTCGTGTGGGTCAATAAGGACCCGTTTCCGCATACCGTGACCGCGTCGGGCGGCGGCTTTGATTCCAAGTCCATCGCCCCGGGTAAGTCGTGGAAATACACGGCAAGGAAGACCGGCGTGTTCCCGTACACCTGTACCTTGCATCCGACCATGACAGGCACGCTCAGCGTGGGGTCGAATGCAAAGGCCAGTGGCGAATGACGCCTGCCGCGCCGATGCCCCGTCAGGTGATCGCGCCAAGCTGCCAGGGAACGAACTCGTTCTGGCCATAGCCATGCAATTCGCTCTTTGAGCGCTGTCCCGACGCTGCCGCCAGCATGAGGCGGAAAATCTCTTCCCCAAGCGCGTCGATCGTCTGCGAGCCATCGATCACGGTGCCGCAGTTGATGTCGATATCCTCCTGCTGGCGCTGCCACAAGGCGGTATTGGTGCCGAGCTTCAGGGACGGGGACGGTGCACAGCCATAGGCGGAGCCGCGCCCGGTGGTAAAGCAGATCAGGTTGGCGCCGCCAGCTACCTGTCCGGTCGCCGAGACCGGATCGTAGCCAGGGGTGTCCATGAAGACCAGGCCAGCCGCCTCCACCGGCTCTGCGTAGCGGTATACGTCGACCAGGTTGGTGGTGCCGCCCTTGGCCACGGCACCGAGCGATTTCTCCAGGATGGTGGTGAGCCCGCCCGCCTTGTTGCCGGCGGACGGGTTGTTGTCCAGGCTGGCGTTCATGCGCGCGCAGTAGGCTTCCCACCAGCGGATCCGGTCGAGCAGCTTGTGCCCGACTTCCGGCGAGACGGCACGGCGCGTCAGCAAATGCTCGGCGCCATAGATCTCCGGCGTCTCCGACAGGATGGCGGTCCCCCCGTGCGCCACCAGCCGGTCGACGGCTGCGCCAAGCGCGGGATTGGCGCTGATGCCGGAATAGCCGTCGGAGCCGCCGCATTGCAGTCCGACCACCAGGTGGCTGGCATCGACGGGCTCGCGTCGCACCCGGTTGGCGTCGGGCAGCATCGCCTTGATCTGCTCGATGCCTGCCGCCACGGTACGGGCCGTGCCGCCGGTGGCCTGGATGGTCATGGTTTTCAGCGCGGCGCCGCGCGTCAGTCCCTCGCTGTCGAGCAGGCCGTCGATCTGGTTGGTTTCGCAGCCCAGCCCGACGATCAGCACGGCGGCAAAGTTGGGGTGGCGCGCATAGCCCGCCAACGTGCGTCGCAGCAGCGCCAGGCCTTGGCCTTCGCCATCCACCGCGCAGCCTTGCCCGTGCGTCAGGGCCACCACGCCATCCACGTTCGGGTAGTCTGCCAGCGCCTGCGGATTGAGCTCGCGCCGGAAATGCTCGGCGATGGCGCGTGCCGCGGTGGCAGAGCAATTGACGGAGGTAAGGATGCCGATGTAGTTGCGCGTGCCGACCCGCCCATCGGCGCGGACGATGCCCATGAATTGCGCGCGCTGCGCCGCGACCGGGGCAGGGCGCTTACCGGCGCCAAACGCGTAGTCGCGCTCGAACGCGCCGATGGCCAGGTTGTGGGTGTGGACGTGCTCGCCTGGCGCAACCGGGCGCGTGGCGAAGCCGATGACCTGTCCGTAGCGGCGCACCGGCGCGCCGGCCTCGAGTGCGCGCACTGCCAGCTTGTGCCCGGCGGGCACCAGGCCGCGCACCACCAGGCCTGCGCCGAGGCGCGCGCCTGCCACCAGTTGCGCACGCGCGATGACGACATCGTCATCCGGATGCAGCCATATGACGGGTTCGGCGGCGGTTGCTGCTTCCTGTTCCAGGGCGATGTTCATGCTGCGGCCTCCAGATCGTGCGCGCCTTCCAGCGCGGCGCGTGTCGGCACGCCGTCGACCAGGCGCGCCAGCTGCCACGGGTTACGGTCGCGCAAGGCCGGTGGGAGCACGGCATCGGGATAGTTCTGGTAGCACACCGGGCGCAGGAAGCGCTCGATGGCAGCGCTGCCGACGGAGGTGCCGCGCGCATCGGTGGTAGCCGGGTAAGGGCCGCCGTGGACGATGGCGTCGCTGACTTCCACGCCGGTCGGGTAACCGTTGAAGAGCAAACGGCCGACCTTGCTTTCCAATAGCGCGATCAGCGCGGCGTGGTGATGAAGGTCACCGTCATCGGCCATCAGCGTGGCCGTAAGCTGGCCGCGCATCCGTTCGGCAAAGGCCAGGAAGTCGTCTTCGGAATCCAGCGCGACGATCACCGTCGACGGGCCGAATACCTCCTCCTCCAGCGGACGATTTTCCGCAAACAGCACGCTGCGATCGGCCTTCAGCAAATGCCCGCCGATGCGGCCGTCCGCTTGCTTTGACACCAGGACTTCCACGCCGGGGACTTCGCGCAAGCCGGCCAGCCCGCGCTGGAAGTTGTCCCGGATGCCGGCGCCCAACATGGGCTGCGGCTCGGCCAGCGCCAGTGCCGTGCCGAGTTCGGCGAGGAACGCATCGAATGCCGGCGAGCGGATGCCAAGCACCAATCCCGGGTTGGTGCAAAGCTGGCCGCAGCCGAAGGTGACCGAGGCCGCCAGTTCGCGCGCAATCTGCGCGCCGCGCGCGGACAGTGCCGAGGGCATCAGGAACACTGGGTTCACGCTCGACATCTCCGCAAACACCGGGATCGGATCCGGCCTCGATTGCGCCAGATCGAACAAAGCCCGCCCCGCAGCCAGTGATCCGGTAAAGCCCACTGCCTTGATGTGCGGCGCCCGTACCAGTGCCGCGCCGGCGGCTGCGGTGCCGAACACCATGTTGAAGACGCCCGCCGGCGCACCGCAGCGCGCGATGGCGCGTTGGATTGCATTGGCCACGTATTCAGACGTGACCATGTGGCCCGGATGTGCCTTCACCACCACCGGGCAGCCCGCTGCCAGCGCCGAAGCCGTGTCGCCGCCGGCCACCGAGAATGCGAGCGGGAAATTGCCTGCGCCGAAGACCGCCACCGGACCCACGCCGACGCGGTACTGCCGCAGGTCGGGTCGCGGCAGCGGCTGGCGCGAAGGCTGCGCGCGGTCGATGCGGACATCGAGGAAGTCGCCGCGCCGTACCGTGGCCGCGAACATGCGCAGCTGATTGCTGGTGCGCTTGCGCTCGCCTTCCAGCCGCGCCGGCGGCAGAGCGGTCTCGCGGCTGGCTGCCGCGATGAACGCCTGGTCCAGCGCGTCGATTTCATCGGCGATGGTCTCCAGCAGCGCGGCGCGTTCGGCCGGGCTGGTGGCGCGGAATGCGGGGAAGGCCTGGTGCGCGGCCAGCGCGGCTGCTGCAACTTCGGCTTCGGTGGCTTCGTGGAAGCTGACCGGATGCCGCTCGTCGGTCACGGCGTCGATGCTGAACAGCGGGGTGCCGGCGGCACGGCGTTCGCCGCCGATGTAGTGAAGTCCGAGGATGGTCATGTCAGGTGTTTTGAATGCAGGGAATACGGGACGCAGTCAGGCCGCCTCGGAGGAGCCAAGCCGCAACGTCGAAGCGCGGCGGGCGCGTGCGCCGATGCTCATCAGCAGCAGCACACCGACCACGCCCGCGATGGCCAGGGCCAGCATGCCCGCTTGCTGGCTATGGAATGCGGATTCAACCGCGGTCTTCAGCGTCGGCGCGATAAAGCCACCGAGATTGCCCAGCGCACCGATCAGGGCGATGCCGCTGGCTGCGGCGGTGCCACTCAGGTACGCGGTGGGCAGCGTCCAGAACAGCGGCTGGACCACGACAAAGCCGACGGTAGCCAGGCAGAAAGCCATCAGCACGGGCACCAGTTCATGCCCCAGCGTCGACAGTGCGATGCCGGTGGCCGCCATCGCGAGCATGGCCATGGCGAATTCCCGTTGCTTGCCCCTGGCATCCGCGATGCCGGTGATCAGGCGCAGGGAAACCAGCGCGCACAGCCACGGAATCGCGGTGAGCAGGCCGACCTTGGCACCGATCGCCGTGCCGGTCAGCTCGGAAATACGCGTCGGCAGGTAGAAGATGACGCCGTAAACGCTGACCTGGATGGCGAAGTAGATGGCGACGAAACGCAGCACTTGCCAGTTGCCGAGCGCGCTCAGTGCGGTTGCCGGGCCATGCGCGGTCTTCTGGCTGTCTTCCGCGGCGATAGCGGCTTCGAGCGCAGTCTTCTCGTCGGCGTCCAGCCACTTGGCATCGCGCGGCTTGCTGACCAGATAGAAGAAGGCGATCACGCCCACAACCGACGCTGCCAGGCCTTCGATGATGAACATCCATTGCCAGTTGCGCAGGCCCAGCTGGCCACCCATCACATCGAGCAGCAGCCCCGAGACCGGCCCGCCCAGCACCAGTGCCACCGGCAAGCCGAAGTAGTAGACGCCGAGCGCCTTGCCGCGCTGGCTGGCAGGGAACCAGTAGGTCGAGAACAGGATCACGCCCGGCGAGAAGCCCGCTTCGGCGACGCCAAGGATAAAGCGCAGCACGTAGAACGAGGTCTCGTCATGCGCGAACATCATGGCCGCCGACGCCAGCCCCCAGGTGACCATGATGCGGCTGAGCCAGACCCTGGCGCCGACCCGGTGCAGGATCAGGTTGCTGGGGATTTCGAAGACGGCATAGCCGATGAAGAAAATGCCGGCGCCAAGCGCATAGGCCGCGTTGCCGATATTGGAATCGACCATCAGGGCTTGCTTGACGAAGCCGACGTTGGAGCGGTCGAGCATTGACAGCGCGAACATCAGTGCAAGGAAAGGCGCGAGGCGCAGGCGGGCCTTGCTTACCGCGCTTGCGAGCGGATCTCGGTTGGCAGCTTGAGTCTGCATGGGTTTGTCTCCGGTACGAAGCCGCGCGTCGCGGCCTCATGTCATGGATTGCGGCATCCCCGTCTTTTGCTTGCGCGAGGGTAGCTGCGGTGTTCAGGGCGGGGCGCCGTGGCGCCCGTTCAGAAATCGCCGTTCAGAAAGTGGTGTGGCCACGTGCGGCCAGGTTGGCCATCAGGGCGCGTACGCCGAACGTCCACGGAGCGATACGGTCGCTGCGGCCCACGCGGTTGACCAGGCTGCCAAGCTGGCGGCTGGAGATGGTGACAAGATCACCATCCTTGTGGGTGAAACCGCCGCCCGCCGTGTCGCGGTCTTCCACCGGCGCGAACAGCGTACCGAGGAACAGCATGGCGCCATCGGGATACTGGTGGGTCGCCCCCATTGCCTGCTCGGCCAGCTCCAGCGGGTCGCGCGTGATCTGGTCCATCGAGCTGGTGCCGGACAACACGAAGCCGTCCAGGCCATCGACGCGCAGATCCACCGTCGCCCGCCGCACGTCGTCGAGCGAGAAGCTCTGGTCGAACAGGCGCAGGAACGGACCGATCGCGCAGGAGCCGTTATTGTCCTTGGCCTTGCCCAGCAGCAGCGCACTGCGGCCCTCGAAGTCGCGCAGGTTGACGTCATTGCCCAGCGTGGCGCCGAGCACATCACCGCGGCTGTTGATGGCCAGCACGATCTCCGGTTCCGGATTGTTCCATGCCGAGCCGGGATGCAGGCCGATTTCCGTGCCGGTGCCAAGCGCCGAAAGCAGCGGTGCCTTGGTGAAGATCTCGGCGTCCGGGCCGATGCCCACCTCGAGGTATTGCGACCACATGCCATGCTCGATCAGCAAGGCCTTGAGTTCGCCCGCCTCGCGGGAACCCGGCCGGATCCGGGACAGGCGCTCGCCCACCAGCGCCTGGACCCGGTTGCGGGCCTCGGCGGCGCCTTGCGGGTCTCCCTTGGTCTGCTCTTCGATGACACGCTCGACCAGGCTGCCGGCAAAGGTCACGCCTGCCGCCTTGATCACCTGCAGGTCGCATGGCGTCAGCAGGCGGGCCACGCCGTCGCTGCCGCGCTGATCGGCCGTGTTGGCCAGCAAGTCGTCGAGCTTGCCGATCCAGCGGCCGGGCGTATTGTGCACGACTGCCACCGGGTCACCCTGTTCGAGCAGGGTGCTCATGGTCGGGGCGACATCCGATATGTCGAATACCCCATCCGGCCGCAGGACCACGACAGCCGGGCCGGCCGGAACGCCGTCACCGGCCGGGATCCATGCGCGGCCGACCAGCGTCCCCGCCAGCCCGTCGGCAGGAAGCGTTTGCGTAGCGCTGAGCGTGAGCGGCAATGCCATCGATTGTCTCCACTGATGTTGTTGTCATGAGCGCCGCGACCACCGCAGCGTTGGGTGGAACTCTACGTGGCAGTCCGATAAACATCCAATCGATTATTGGGTAGAATCGATTCCGTTTAGTTATTGATTCAGCCGGGTTTACCCCCTTCATGGCCAGACAAACCGCTTCCGCCCCTTCCGCCGTGCTCGCCAAGCTCCGCTTCCGGCACCTGCAGCTGTTGGATGTGCTGGGACGCAGCCGCAACCTGCGCATCGCGGCCGAACAGTTGCATATCACCCAGCCGGCTGCCACGAAGATATTGAGCGACATTGAAGACACCCTGCAGGCCAGGCTGTTCGATCGCTTGCCAAGGGATATGCGCCCGACCGAACTGGGCGAGTTCGCGCTGCGCTACGCGTCGACGGCGCTGGCCGAGCTCGGCAAGTTTGTGAGCGAGCTGGAAGCGCTGCGGGCCGGCGGGCACGGCCATCTCACCGTTGGCGCGATTTCGGCGTCGGCCGCGCAGGTGGTGACCACGGCGATCCGCGAGATCCTGCAGCAGCGCCCGCGGCTGGTCGTCAAGCTGATCGAGCAGAGCAGTGACCAGCTCGCCGTCTGGCTGGAAGACCGGAAGCTGGACATCATGGTCGGGCGCCTGACCGAGCCACGGCACCAGGCGATCTTCGATTTCGAGGCACTGTCACCAGAGCCGGTATGGGTCGTCTGCCGGCCCGGACATCCCCTGCTGGACAGGCCCAGGCTGGAAATTGCCGACATCGGCGCATGGCCGTGGATCCTTTACCCGCAGCTCACCGCCATCCGGCAACTGTTCGATGAAACCATTGCGGCGGCAGGCATCCAGGGCCTGGTCGGCATGGTGGAAACACCGTCAATCTTTTCCACGCTGGAACTGCTGCAGGCGACGGATATGCTTTCGCTGCAGCCGCGCGCCGTGGTCGAGCGCTTCGTCGCGGAAGGCATGCTGGCGCACGTGCCGGTGCCGATCCGGCGCGCCATGTCGAGCTACGGCATTGTCACCCGCAAGAATGAGCTGCCGTCGGAGGCCATGCTGCAGTTCATGGCGGCGTTACGGGCGGCCGCCCGGTGAGACGGCACGGGGATCGGAGATAGCAGGCGGGTCCGATGAGCTGGCCGGTTCGCCGTCCGCGGCAGATGGCTTGCGTTGATCCGCCGGTTTCCTTCCGGTCACCATGGACAGGATCAGGTTCTCCCTGTGCAACCGGCTCATCAGAATCGCGGCGACAACATGCACGCTCACCAGCGCCAACAGCACGTCGGCGAGGACGCCATGGAGGTCCTTGGGCCAGTCTTCGCCCCAGAACATATCCAGTCTCGACATCCAGCCGGTGGCGGCAAGTGAAAGGATGAGGATCCACAGCACCAGCATCATCAGCGCGCCAAGTGGATTGTGGCCAAGGTGGCGGGGCGGACGCCCGGCAATGGCAGCCTTGACGTAGGCAACCACGCCGCCGCGGCCGGGAACCCATTCGCGGATATTCCCGGCGCCGCTGCCCACCATGCCCCACGCCACGCGGACAAGCACCAGGCACGCGGCCGCGTAGCCAAGGTTGCGGTGCAGCGGCCCGCCGGAATCCTCGTACAGGTCCCAGAGCACCAGTGCCGCCACGCCCCAGTGCGTGAAACGGACAATGGGATCCCAGACCTGGACAGACTGGCGCGAAGGCTTCATGGCGCGGCGGCGGGGAGGTGCGGCGTTACTTCTCGATTTCCGCCTTGACTATGTCCAGCGTCTTGGTATCGAAGTAGATCTCCGCCTTCTTTCCTTCCTTGGTCGTGCCGTAGATCTCGTAGCAATTCCCGTCGACCTTGAACTTCTTGATGTTGTAGCCCTGCGCTTCAATCTTGGCGCGGGCATCGCTCTCCTTCATCCAATCGCTCTTGGGGTGCGCGGGACATTTCGCGCTGGCCAGCGCGGAACCGGACACCAGGATCATTGCCATCAGCGCGCCAATTCTAAGCATGAGACGTCTCCGTATCGTGGGAGCAATCAGCATAGTGCACCCAATAATGATTCGCAATCAGCGGCAGTACTACTTGGCAGGGCTTGAGGTTCTGCTGCGGCCCGGCTTCGAGTTCAACCCTTCCTTTGCCGGATCAACTGCATCAGCTCCTCGCGGTTTGCTTCCAGAATGGACCGGACCGACGTTGAGGGCCGGCGCCTAGCTCGATCAAGGAACGCTTCCGGCAGGAAGTAGTCAGACAGAGCGTCCATGCGTTTCGGCCCGAGGCGGTTGCCCAACCATTCGGCCACATCGCTATCGAAGAACGGGAAGTTCTTCTTCGAAGGCCGATGCACGGCGATCGCCCTCAACTTCGTGGTGTTGATGATGTCTGATACGTCGCCGTCGAAGCTGAGCACCTCCGCCACATAGAAGTCCACGTGAGGAGCCTGGTCAGGAGTGACGGAGGTCAAGGCATCCAGGGCGCGAGGAATGTACATGTCCCAAGCGCAGTTTCTGATCAACGCCAGGGGATCGGCATGGTTCTGGATGGAATTGAGCTTCTTGGAAATTCTTGATCGGTTGCTGCGAAGCAGGATGTCACCGCAGACGATCAACTCCCGTAGCATGATCGTGGACAGTTTTTCGTGCATGTAGTCGACCAACTGCGCCAGCTTGTGCTCCTTGGCCTTCTTGGAACTCAGCTCGATGATCTGGCTCCGAACCAGGATGGCCTCCATCAGATCGAGCTGGTCCTCCAGGCCCGCGAAAAGCCCAGCCTTCAGGCCCCGTTCGAATTCCGCAATCAGGCCGGTGGCGAAATTCTCTGCACTCTCACGGAACTCCGCGCGGAAGCGCCGACCCCATTCCGCAGTCAGCCTGCTGCCGGACGACGACAGCGCATGGATCGCGGCTACTGACTCTTTGCATCTGGCGACCGTCTCATCGTTCCAGGACCGGAGCGACTCCCACAGATAGAGATAGGGGTTGAGCTGTTGCAGCCTTGGTCCGATCTGGTTGATCAGATCAGCCCAGTTCAACGCTTCCGGAGATGGGTCGTCCTGGTAGGCGATCTTGCGAATATAGGTGGCCGCATTGGAGTCTACGAACATGGCCGAGCCGCCGTGAAAGCCCATTGGCCCGGATTGCGAGACAAATGGCGCGTCCATCAGCCATAGCGATTTCCCGCGGAATACAGACGTCGCAACGCCGGAGGGGCCTAGTGCCTGATCCAGCAGCTTGATGGATCCGGCGTCGCTCTCCTCCGCAAAGATGATCTGCCATTCTTCCAATGCGGCCGCGTTCTTCTCGAACCGGCGGTGGGCTTCCAGCGCATTGGGAGCTGAACAGATTTCCTGCACGAGTTGCTGGTCGGAGAGTTGTTGGGATGGTGTTCGTTCGGGAGATGCGGACATTGGAGAGGTCGAGAACAGGTGACTGGAGGTCATCAGAACCGTTCCTTGCACAGGGTCTTCAGCGTGCGCACAAAGGTCGCCATGGTGGGTGAGTCACCCGCACCCTGGCGCCGGTAAAGCGCCACCGGCGGCAGCGGCCACTCCAAATCACAGGGCACGCTGGCCACGCGCGCGCGGGTGGAGAGATCGTGCGCCACGTCGGCGGGCACGATGGCCACCATCGACGGGTTGCGCTCGATCATGCGGCCGACGATCTTGAGCGAATGGGTTTCGATGGCCGGCACCGGTGGCTCTTCGCCCACGTGCAGGAACAGGTCCAGCACCGAGGCGCCCAGTGCCGTGCCCGCGGGCGGCAGGACCCAGTCCATGGTGGCGAGCTCGTGCCAGTCCAGCGCACGCTTGCTCAGATGCTTGGCAGTCTTGAGGTGGCACACCAGCGCGGGGCGCTGGCGGAACAGGATGTCGCAGCGCAGGTCACGCACCTGCGCCGCACCGCGCGCGCGTGCCACCACGCCTTCGAGCCTGTGCTCGCGAAGCAGGGCCAGCAGGCGGTCGCTGCTGGCTTCCTCCACCGAGAACACGAACGGCCCGACCTGCTCGCGCGTGTGCGAGAGCGTGTCGCACAGCAACTGGCCTGACAGGTAGTGGATCACGCCGATGCTGAGCCGCTCGGTGAAGCCCAGGCGGGCTGCGGCCATGTCGTTGGCCCAGTCCTGCAGGTCGACCAGCAGGCGCGATGCGCGCGAGATCGCGATGCGCCCCACGGGCGTGGGCGTGACGCCACCGCGTTGCCGCGTGAACAGAGCCGTGCCCATCATGGATTCGATCTCGGCCAGCATCTGCGTCAAGTAGGGCTGGGTCACCCCCCATTCCTGCGCCACGCGGGAGAGCGAGCCGTACTCGCTCAGCGCGACCAGCAGGTTGAGCTGGCGTGCCTTCAGGCGCGAGCGCATGCGGCCCAGCGTTTCAAGGGCCAGGGCGGTGAGTCGATCTGGCATAAGTATTTACTTATCCTGGTATCAAGATATCTGTCAATACGTTTATGCCAGATCGCTACAGTAGCGTCTAGGCCTCGATCGAACATCCGTCACTCACACACCACAGGAGCCCCTTGATGCCTGTCATTGATGTTCACACCCACATCTTCACAAAACCCTGGCTGGAGCTGCTCAAGCGCAAGGGCGGCCTCTACAACATCCAGCAGCGCCCCGACGGCCAGCACGAGATATTCCGCGGTGACACACCCGTGGTCATCCCACAGAAAGGTCACTTCGACTACGATCTACGCATCCAGCACATGGACGCGGCCGGCATCGACATCTCAGTCATGTCGCTGACTTGCCCCAATGTGTTCTGGGGCGACGAGGAAACCAGCTGCGAAGCGGCGCGCGAATCCAACGATTCGCAGGCGCAGGCGCAGGCGGCTCACCCGAGCCGGCTGCGCTGGTTCACCTCGCTGCCCTGGGAATACCCGCAGCGCGCGCTCGACGAGCTCAAGCGCACCTGCGACAACGGTGCGAGCGGCGTCATGGTCCTGGCCAACATCGCCGGCCGCAGCCTGACCGACCCGGCCTTCGCACCCATCTGGGCCGAAATTGACCGTCGCGCGCTGCCGGTGCTGGTGCACCCCACGGACCCGCCGGGCGCCGACCTGATGGACATGACGAAGTTCGACCTGAGCTGGTCCGTGGGCTTCATGTTCGACACCACGCTCGCCATCACGCGCATGATCTTCGAGGGCTTCTTCGACCAATACCCCAACCTCAAGATCATCGCCTCGCATGCGGGTGGTGCATTGCCCTACCTGGCCGGCCGTTTCGGGAAGGGCCACGAGGTCGAGATCCCCCAGCGGCGCAAGATGCAGCGCACGCCCATCGACTACCTGCGCCACATCCACTACGACTGCATCTCGTACAGTCCGGCTTCGCTGGAGTTCCTGATTTCGGTCGTCGGCGCCGACCGCGTGATGTTCGGCACCGACTGGCCGCACCAGGTTCACGACACGCTTGGGTCCTTCGCCAATACCGAGCGGCTGTCCGCCGCGCAGCGCGATGCCGTGCGTTCGGGCAATGCCATGCGAGTATTCGGTTTCTGATCGACTTCGGCTGACCAAGGAGACTCATCACCATGATGAAGCGACGCGTTTTCAATCGGGTGGCTGCAACCATGGCGCTGGCCGCCGCGCTGCCCATGGGCGCCCTCGCCCAGGACAAGCCGCCCCTCAAGCTGCTGGTCGGCTTCGCGCCCGGCGGCTCGGTCGATGTCGTGGCGCGGCTGCTGGCCGAGCGCCTGCGCCTGCCGCTCGGCCAGCAGGTGATTGTCGAGAACAAGCCCGGCGCCGGCGGTCGCCTGGTGCTTGGGGAAGTCAAGCGCGCGCCGGCCGACGGCAACACGCTGGTCATTTCGCCCAGCGGCGCGTTGGTGATCTCGCCATGGCTCTACCACCTCAACTACGACCCGGTGAAGGACTTCACGCCCATCGCGCGTGTGGTGACCTTCGACTTCGCGGTGACGGCGGGTCCGGCGGCGCCGGCCGGCGACATCCGCGCGGTGCTGAACTGGCTCAAGGCCAGCCCGGCCCGCGCCAACTACGGCACTTCGGGCGCGGGCACCGTGCCGCACTTTGCGGGCGTGCTGCTGTCGCAGGCCTCAGGCGTGCCGCTCACGCACGTGGCCTACAAGGGCGGCGCGCCGGCGGTGTCCGATCTGCTGGGCGGACAGATTCCCATCATGGTGGACACGATATCGGAGACCATCGAGCATCACCGCGCGGGCCGCCTGCGCATCCTCGCGGTCACGGGTAACGCGCGATCGCCGGCGCTGCCCGATGTGCCCACGCTCAAGGAGTCCGGAATCGACGCCACAGCGGAGGCCTTCGTCGGCCTGTTCGCCCCGGCAGGCCTGCCGGCCGACAAGGTCAAGCGCCTGTCCGACGCGATCGCCGAAGTGCTCAAGGCGCCCGATCTCCAGGCGCGCATCCGCGAGATCGGCCTGAATGCGAACTACGCCGGCCCGCAGCAGCTCGGCGAGACCCAGGTCGCCGAGCTCAGGCGCTGGGAACGGCCCATCAAGGCATCGGGCTATAAGGCCGAGTGACGTTGCCGCCGATGCGGTGCTGCAGTTGTGCGAGCGCGAGGAAGAGGCCGCCAGGCGCGCGAGTACCGCTCGGCGCTGACGAAAGACATGCCAGAGGAAATTCGCCCGGTGCTACTGCGTTCAGTACGAGGGCATGCAGAATTATCACGAACGCATCCACGCCATGCGTGGCATGCAGATTCACTGATGCGCCGAATCACGCCTGATTGACCCGATCGCACCAGGCGGGCCGGAAGCCGACAAGCTACTGGCCCGCTTCTTGTTTCGACGCCGAAGCTTGCGCCGCCTTAAGTAACGCGCCTGGAGGGCGATACGGTGAACTCGGGACTGCCCGGCTGCGACGACCGCCATTACCCTGGGTAGGCCTCAGGCGGCCCGGCGAACCTCCGCCGCCACCCCGGCCAGCATGAGGTCGAGGTTCTGCACTGCCGCCCCCGAAGCACCCTTGCCGAGGTTGTCGAACACCGCTGCCAACAGCACCTGCCCGTGCTCGCGGTTGGCGAACACGCCCAGGCGCATGTTGTTGGTGCCGTTCAGTGCCTGCGGGTCGAGGTGAGTAGCAGCGGCCGATTCGGCGAGCGGCATCACCTCGACATGGCGGGCGTCGGCGTAGTGGTCGAGCAGGCAGGCGTGCAGCCTGCCGACGTCGGTGCCGGATGCCAGCAGGTCCAACTCCAGCGCCACCGTCAGTACGATACCTTGCCGGAAGGCGCCGTAGGCCGGCACGAAGGCGGGGCGCCGTGCCAGGCCTGCGTGCTGCTGGATTTCAGGCGTGTGCTTGTGCGCCAGGTCCAGGCCATAGACCTGGAAGGGCAGGGCCCGGGTGGCCTCCGGTCCCTCGTAGGTATCGACCGCGGTGCGGCCGCCACCCGAATAGCCCGACACCGCGTGGATGGCGATGGGGTAGTCGTGCGGCAGCAGGCCGGCCGCCACCAAGGGACGCAGCAGGCCGATCGCCCCGGTGGGATAGCAGCCCGGATTGCTGACGCGCAGCGCGCCCGCGATGCGCTGCGCCTGGCCGGCGGCCATCTCCGGAAAGCCATAGGTCCAGCCGGGCTGCGTGCGGTGTGCCGAACTGGCGTCGATCACACGCACCGCAGGGTTGACGATGGACGTTACCGCCTCGCGTGCGGCGGAGTCCGGCAGGCACAGGATGGCGATGTCGCAGCCGTTGATGGCGTCGGCGCGGGCGCGCGCATCCTTGCGCTGGCCGGCGGGCAGTGTCAGCAGGCGCAGATCGTCGCGTCCGCGGAGGCGTTCGTGGATCTGCAGGCCGGTGGTGCCCTGGTCGCCGTCGATGAAAACAAGAGGGTAGCGCATGGGATGGATCCTTGGCAGTGGCGTGAAAGTGGCAGCCCCGGCCGGTGCAGCATCAGCGCTGCGTTGGTGCGGCCGGTACAGGAAGCGCCATCTTGCGCCACCGGATAGAATCGAAGAAGTTGAATTTCATGACGATGAAATTCATGTTTCCTGAACGATATCCTCTTCAGCAGATACGCCCTTAACCGGAGTTCCGCCCCATGCGCGAGATCAGCCTGGACCGCCTGCGTACCCTCGTCGCCATCGCCGATCTGGGTTCCTTCGCCGAAGCTGCGCGCGCGTTGCACTTGGCGCCGCCCACCGTCAGCCTTCACATTGCCGAGCTGGAAGCCCGCGTCGGTGCGGTACTGCTGACGCGTAGGCGCGGCGAGGTGCGTCCGTCGTCCATTGGCGAGACACTGGTCGATCGCGCCCGCCGCCTGCTGGCCGATGCCGACCTTGCGCTGGACGACGTGCAGCGTCAGGTGCAGGGGTTGACCGGCCGCGTGCGCCTCGGCGCCTCGACCGGGGCCATCGCCCACCTGCTGCCACAGGCGCTGGCCATGCTGGCGGAGCGGCATCCCGATATCGACGTGCAGGTGGCCGTGCTTACCTCACAGGAGACGCTGGCGCGGCTGGCCGCCGGCACGCTGGAGGTCGGTCTGGTGGCACTGCCACAGGCGCGCGTGGCGGGGCTGACCATCCGCCCTTGGCGGCGCGATCCGGTACGGGCTTTCCTGCCAGCGAGCTGGCCCTGCCCGGCGCGCATCACGCCGGCCTGGCTGGCAACGCGCCCGCTGATCCTGAATGACGGCACCACGCGCCTGTCGCGCCTGACCGCCGAGTGGTTCGCCAGCGGTGGCCACAGGCCGGCGCCGCGTATTCAGCTCAACTACAACGACGCCATCAAGAGCCTGGTGGCGGCCGGCTATGGCGCGGCCCTGCTGCCACACGAGGTCACCACGCCGGCGCCGGATGCGCGCGTAGTGATGCGGCCGCTGCGGCCGGCGTTGTGGCGGCGACTGGGGTTGGCGCACAGCGGGGAACGGGTAGAACGTGCCACGGAATACGTACTGGAGGCCCTGTGGGCGCTGCGGGCGGGGTAGCGCCATTGGCCTGCGCTATCGGTGCTGCCGCGCCGAGGGTAGGCGTTCAGCCAGCCTGGGCTGCGAGCGACGGGCGGCATAAGCGCCGTGCCGTTTCGGACTAGAATCCTCTGAGGAGGTGTCAGTCATGTCAGCTATCAAGCGCATCGATCCGGGCAATTCCGCCTATCAGGGCGCGCCGCACAGGGCGACCCGCTACCCTGCTGAGCACGTCACGTTGACGGCTGACTCCAGGAAGAGGCTGCGCCCCAGTGTGCCGCATCGAAAGGTCGGGCGCGGCAAGGTCGGCGTCGGCGGCAAGTAGGGACCTGCAACCGTCGCTGAAAGCGAACAGGATGTCGTCAATGGCGGCATCGCCGTTGCCGTGGATGGCGATCTGCCCGGGCGCCGATCCGATAGGGCGTGACAAGCCATCACACTGCCGCCATCACACCGGACGCAACGCCTCCAGCATGATGTCGGCCAGGCGCTGTGATACCTCGGACGCGGGCCCCGGTGCGCGCAGCAGCATCAGGGGCATCTTGCCGAGCGGCGGCAATCCTTCGGCCGCCCCAAGTTGCCGCAGCGATGCCGGCAAGCCGTAGGGCGTGCGGACCACCAACCCAAGTCCGGCTGCCGCTGCGGCCCACAGGCCGCCAAGGTTGGGGCTGGTGAACGAGACGCGCCAGGGAATTCCGGCGCGGTCCAATGCCGCCGTGGCGGCATCGTGGAAATGGCAGGGCCGGTCGAACGCCGCCAGCGGTATCGGCTGGCCGGGTTCGATGCGCCACGGCAGCGCAGCCGGTCCGACCCAGCACATCGGCGGTTCGCCGACCACGGCGAAATCGGCGCCGGGCTCTCTGGCCGTCCGAGGGCCATCCGCGCCACCCCAGACCAGCGCGAGATCCAGCGTCCGCGCCTGGATGCGGGCGAACAAATCGTGATTGCGCGCCACCATGGCTTCGACCCGGACCTTCGGATGCGCTCGGGCAAACCGCCCCAACACCTCTGGCAACATTGCCTCGCCGAACTCTTCCTGCAGTCCCAATCGCACGCCGCCGGACAGGTCCACCCCTCGCACGGCCGCGGCAGCTTCGTCGTTCAGGGCAACGATTCTGCGCGCGTAGCCAAGCAGCAGACTCCCCGCCTCGGTGAGTTCCAGGGTCCTGCCGGCCTTGCGAAACAGCGGCGTGCCGGCCATGTCCTCGAGCTTGTGAATCTGCGCACTGACGGCCGAAGTGGAGCGGCCGACCTGCTCTGCAGCGCGCGCGAAGCTGCCGAGGTCGATGCCGGCGATCAAGCTGCGCAGCGCGGCAATATCAAGATTCGACGCCATGGCAATCGTGCGGAAAAACGAAACAATTGGTCCAAAACTTTCTGATTTTCAAGACGAATATTGATTGCAATACTGACGCTCTGTCAACTGCCTTATCGGAGGGCCGTCGTGGCCGAGTCCGTCTGTTTTTCCCGCCCTGGTGGTAATTCCCTCGCCGCCTCCGCCGCTTCGCATCGCTGGAAAGTGTTGGGCGTCGGCGTTGCCGCGAACGCCAGCTTCATCGCTGCCGCCAACGGGTTGCCCGCCACCGCCGTGTGGCTGCGCAGCGCCTATCAGATCGACAATGGGGGGCTTGGCCTGCTGCTTGGTGCGTTGGGCATCGGCGCCGCGTTGTCCGAACTGCCATGGGGCGCAGCGGCCGACCGGTGGGGCGATCGTCGCGTCCTGCTGTATGGGCTCGGCGCCACCGCTCTCATACTGGCCGTGATGGCACTGTTTCTTGCCCCAAGGCCGGATCGCGTGCCGCCCTTGCCGGTGGCGATGGCCTGCATGGCGCTGCTGGGACTGGCGGGCGGCAGCGTCAACGGGGCCAGCGGGCGGGCGGTGATGCGATGGTTCGCCGAAGGCGAGCGCGGCCTGGCGATGAGTATCCGCCAGACGGCGGTGCCCCTGGGCGGCGGGCTAGGAGCGCTCGTGTTGCCGTGGCTGGCTTTTGCCATGGGCTTTCGCTGGGTGTACGCAGTCCTGGCCGCGTTCTGCTTTGCCTCTGCCTGGCTGACTTGGCGATGGCTGCACGAACCCACGCATCTCGCTTCCCCCACGTCGGCACGACGCCATGCGCACGACAATGCCAGCCCGTTGCGCAGCCTGCGGGTCTGGCGCATTGCCGTGGCCATCGGCATCCTGTGCGCACCCCAATTCGCGGTTTTGAGCTTCGCCTCGGTGTTCCTGCACGATGCGGCCCATGTGGGTGTGTCGGGCATCGCCGCCACCCTTTGCGCTGTGCAGCTCGGCGCGATGGCGATGCGGATCTGGAGCGGCCGCCATACCGATCGGCGTGGCAACCGCCGTGTATGGCTGCGCCATTGCACGCTGATCGCCGCGCTGATGTTCGTGCCGCTGGCCCTCTGCGCGGCGGTCGGGCAGAGTGTTCCTGCGACGCTGACCATGGTCGCGGTCGTGCTGGCTGGCATCGCGGTTTCGGCCTGGCATGGGGTTGCCTACACCGAACTGGCGACGCAGGCGGGCGCGGAGCGGGCGGGTACGGCCCTCGGCCTGGCCAATACGCTGGTCTTCGCCGCGTACTTCGCTGCCCCTGCGGCGATTCCGCTACTGCTCGATCGCGGCGGCTGGGCCGGCGTCTGGCTCCTGGCGGGGGCCTGCGCGGCGACGGCGTGGCCGCTTTTTCCCCGGGCTGGCGATCGTCCCAGCAACTGACCGACGTTTCCAGTCACTGCCTCAACCGGCGAGCAGCTTCCCATTAATAAGCATGTGCAGGGTTCTGAAAAGAAGGACCACGATCGCGATGCTCAGCATGGCGAGGAGGAGGATCGCAATCACCGTCACGGGCCAGGCCTGGGCGAACATCGAGTATTTCAGCGCGGCACTCGCGAGGGCCGCCATCGGAAAGCTGATGGCCCACCAACCGGAAGCGAACGGAATTCCCTTGCGAAAGACTTTAGGCGCCAGCGTAAGGAATATGAAGAGGCCGAAGTAGAACAGCATGCCGGAGAATGTGTCGACGCGTTGCGTAAAGTTGGTGTAGGCGAGAAAGCCCACTTCGAAGGGTGCCATCAGGATCAACAGGGAAGGAATCATGCCCGCGGGCAGGGGCTCGTGATGAATCATTCGCGACATGATCATCGTAAAGAACAAGAGGGCAATCATCGTCCCAACGGCCAGTGCGAACATGTTGACTTCATGAGCCCACGGCATAGGCATGCTTCCACCTGTAACCGCAATATCCAAAGTGGCGACTCCGGGGATAAACCAGGCAGGAACCGCGTGTGCGGCGTCAATCTTGCCTTGCAGCAGCCGGCTCGCAATCGTGAAACAGAGCGCGATCGTCGCAATTGTGCCCACTATCCAGATGACTTCGGCGAGCGGCTGGCTAAGTTGAGCAACGACCGAGGAGAGCAGCAGGATAGCGATCGTGATGGTGCCGAAGAAGTTGCCAGCGACGGGATGTCGGAACTCGCCGCGGACCGCGTCCGGATGTTGCATTGCCTTGACGAGATACCCCGCGCTCAGCGCCAGGAACACGACGATAGCGAGGATCCCGGCTGCCGCGGATATCAGTGGCGTTACCCCAAATTCCTGGCTGGCCTGGCGCCACGCGATCGAGAGCCCGGCAATGCCCATCACGGACGCAAACAGGTTGACGGGCAAGTTTTTGATGGAAGCGTTCCGTTGCAAAGCCTGCGGTTGGGTACTCGATAGTGTTGACACAGCACATTCTCCAGACTCTCGACGCGTTCGCCGAGGAATGCCTGGATAGTAGGCGCTTCCACCCAGAAAGATAATCTGCCATTATTAAGAATCATCCTCCCAAAAAATGAGAACGTGGCCGATCGTTTCGAATCCATGTCGATTCTGGTGGCCGTGGTCGACGCAGGCAGTTTTTCTGCAGCTGCCCGGCAGCTCGAGATTCCGCTTGCAACGGTCAGCCGCAAGGTCGCAGAACTGGAGTCACACCTGAAAACCCGACTCCTGCATCGCTCTACCCGGCAACTTGCGCTCACAGAAGCCGGACAGTCCTATGTCGCCGCGTGCCGGCGCATTCTCGATGAAGTTGGAGAAGCAGAGCGTGCCGCATCGGGGGAATACGCGGCGCCTAAAGGTGAACTTGTCATGACGGCGCCCATTGTCTTCGGACGCTTGCACTTGTTGCCGGTGGTCGCGGAATTCCTCAAGACTTACCCGGACATCGATGTGCGGATGGTGCTGACCGACCGTGTGATGCATCTTCTTGAAGAGCAAGTCGACGTCGCAGTGCGGATCGCTGAACTACCCGACAGCAGTTTCATAGCGACGCGGATTGGCACAACGCGTCGGGTGGTATGCGCGAGTCCAGCCTACTTCGATGAACATGGCACGCCGACGAACCCCCTTGAGCTAACCGGCCATGCATGCATCACCATGGATCAGATTGCATCCAGGCAAGTCTGGACTTTCCTGTCGGGCAAGGCGGAGGTGGAGGTGCCCATCCGCTCGCGGCTTGTCGTGAGCACTGCCGAAGCCGCAATCGACGCGGCGGTGGCCGGGGTCGGCCTCACTCGCGTGCTGTCCTACCAGATGGCGGACGCGATCCGTGCCGGTGCGGTCAAGACCACGCTCGAAGCGTTCGAGCCAGCGCCGTGGCCCATCAGCCTGGTTCACCCTGGACAGGGGATTCTGCCGCTGAAGTTGCGCGCATTTCTTGATTTCGCCGGGCCACGATTGATGGCTCGGTTGAAGGAACCAGGCGTCTAATGGGCTGATGCTTTGCTCGGGGCCCGCAGATATCCAGGTCACCGCCTCGGGCGTACCGAGCCGGGCACGCCAGGGCATGGACGGCGAGTTGTCACGAGCGACCGGTAGATCCACCGACTACTATTAGACGTCGACAACTTGGTAACGAAGACGAACGTCCGATTGGTGCTTCAGGAGACGACGGCTGCGGCGGTCGCCCGTATCTACCGGTAGCCTAGTGTGAGGCGCGCATGGATGAGGCAGGACGCATGCAAGGTTCGATCGAACTGTATGGAGCGTTGACTGGCAACTGTATCCGTGCCGCGATCGCGCTTGACGAGGCGGACATCCCCTATACGGTCAGGCGGGTCAATCTGGCTGCGGGTGAACAGCGCAGCGAGCAACATCGTGTCCTGAATGCTTTCGGCAAGGTTCCGGTACTTGTCGAGTACCGGAACGGCGGCAATTTCGTGTTGACGCAGTCGAATGCCATCATGCTGTTTGCGGCCGAGCGCTCCAGGAACAAGCTCCTGCCCGCCGATCCGGTGGCATGCGCCAAGGTCTATGAGCGCTTTTTCTATTTTCTGACTGACGTGATCGCGGTAAGTCACTGTGCGTTCCGGCTTGAGCAGATCGGCGCAGGCGCTCAGGCCTCGCACATCCATGAACTGGCAAGAGCCTCACTCATCGAAGCGGAGCAATTCCTGGCGTCGACAGAGTTCATGGCTGGCGATACGTTTTCGCTTGCCGACATTGCGGCATTCACCATCGCAAGTACCTTCAGCGGCAATATTCAGTGGCCGGATCACCCGGCCCTTATGCGGTGGTTTCAGGCAGCCGCACAACGTCCCGCCGTAGTGAAGGGACTGAAGGCATTCGAATAAGGACTCACTTGCGGCCCTATCTTGCTGCCCGCGACGTAGCAGAAGCGCCGCAGGGGTAACTTTTTTCTGCCGAAAAGCCCATCGGCACCCGCAATTCTCTTCCTTGACTTCCATTTAGATGTTGCCTACCATCTAAATAAGATGGTTAGCGACCACACACAAAGGTACGGAGAAAGGTGATGCGGAAATCAAAGGTTGAAACAGCGGATACCCGTCGACGCATTGTGGAGGTCGCGGCGCGAGAGTTCCGGATCCATGGCATCCAGGCGACGGGATTGAACAACGTGATGTCGCCGTTAGGCCTCACGCAGGGCGGTTTTTATCGGCATTTCTCTTCGAAGGATCAACTGATCGCAGAAGCGTGTTCCCAGGCGATGACCGAGGTCATCGACGGGCTGGAAGCCGCCGCGCGAGATAGCGATGCGGACAACGGATTTGCCGCCGTCGTCAATGCCTATGTGTCTGAGCACCACCGCGACACACAGACAGGCGGATGTCCGCTGGCGGCTATGGGGAGCGAACTCGCCAGGGCTGATGCGCAGACGCGGGCGGCAGCCACGCAAGGTTTTGAAGAACTGGTCGATGTACTGGCGAAGCGAATGGACGGCAAGTCGCCAAAGGCGGCCAGGTCCTCGGCTGTGTTCGCAGCGGCGGCCATGATTGGGGCCGTAACGATGTCAAGAGTCGTTGAAGATTCCGACGCTTCAGCGGCGATTCTGGAGGATGTGAAGCAGCACCTCGGGGCGATGTAAACCTGTCGGACACATTCACAGATTGGAGCAATACATGGAACAGCGCAAATATCTCATCACTGGCGCCACCGGCAAGACCGGGGTCTACACCACCCGATTTCTGCTCAACGCTGGGCACGCGGTTCGCGCGTTCGTACACCAGGAAGATGAGCGCAGCGCTGCGCTGCGCAATGAAGGCGCCGAGATCTTCGTGGGTGACCTTCTCGAGCATGACGACGTGATTCGCGCCATGGAAGGCGTTGCGGGAGCGTATCTCTGCTATCCGGTTCGCCCGGGCTACATTCAGGCCACCTCATACTTTGCCGATGCCGCAAAGCGCGCCGGCGTAGAGGTCGTCATCGAGATGTCGCAAATCTCGGCGCGGGACGATTCGGAGAGCCATGCCGCCCGCGACCACTGGATCGCCGAGCGCGTGCTCGACTGGTCCGGTGTGCCGGCCGTCCATATTCGCCCGACCTACTTCTCCGAATGGCTGATTTTTCCGTGGGTACTCGACACTCTCGTGCAGGAAGGCAAGATCACGTTGCCCTATGGTGCCGGTCGTCATGCACCGATCGCCGCCGAGGACCAGGCCCGTCTGATCGCAAATATCCTTGCTGAGCCTTCGAATCATATCGGCAAGACCTATTCCCTCTTTGGTCCTGTCGAGCTGAACCAGCAAGAAATCGCCGATGAGATTGGCAAGGTGCTGGGACGCAAGATCACCTATGCGCCGTCGACCCTTGAGCAATATCGTGAGCATCTGGAGAAGTACAACCTGCCGGAATTCGTGATCCAGCATTTCCTGGCTACCGCGGTCGACTATCAGAACGGCATCTTCTCCGGTACTGACGGCGTCATCAAGGAGATCACGGGCAAGGCGCCGCAGACGGTCGCTGAATTTGTAGAGGCCAATCGCGAGGTCTTCGAAGCATAAACTCGACCCGGAGCTGGAGCCCACACAATCCATTCATTGTGTGGGCGCCTGCTCGCGCATGCGACGGGTTTCATCGCGCAGGAACTGCTGGTAATCGTCCAGATCGCCGTCGAAGGGCTCGACGCCGCCCTTGGTGATGAGCCAGAACTCGTCACATACGGCGCGCAGCAGGGCCCGGTCGTGACTGACCAGCATCACTGTGCCTTCGAATTCGTTGAGCGCCATGCCTAGCGCTTCGCGGGTGGCCAGGTCGAGGTGGTTGGTAGGCTCGTCGAGCAGCAGCAGGTTGGGACGCTGCCACACGATCATGCACAACACGAGGCGCGCCTTTTCGCCGCCGCTCATCGTGCTAACCGCCTGATGGACCATGTCGCCACTGAAGTTGAAGGTGCCGAGGAAGGTGCGAAGCGATTGTTCGGTGCCACTCTGGCCGGGAGCGCGCATGTGCGCCGGCGTGTCCTTGGCAAGGCGGATCATGTGCTCCATCGGAGTGTCGAGCGGGCGCAGCACGTCGAGTTCCTGCTGTGCGAAGTAGCCGATATTCAGGCCTTTGCCTTCGCTGATTTCGCCGGCAATCGGCGCCAGCGCGTGCGCCACCGTCTTTACCAGCGTGGACTTGCCTTGGCCGTTGGCACCGAGAATGCCGATGCGCTGCCCGGCCAGCACGGAACGGTTGATGCCCCGCACGATGACCGTGGGCGGCGTGCCCGGCAGTGCGCCGGTCGGCGCCGGGTAGCCGAAGCTCGCGTCCAGCATCGACAACAGCGGGTTCGGGACGTTGAGCGGCTCCTTGAACTCGAAGTTGAACTCTGCGTCGGCAAGTACCGGTGCGATCTTCTCCATGCGTTCGAGCGCCTTGACCCGGCTCTGCGCCTGCTTCGCCTTCGAGGCCTTGGCCTTGAAACGGTCGATGAATTTCTGCAGGTGGGCGATCTTGTCCGCCTGCTTGGCCATCGCGGCCTGCTGCAATATGAGCTGCTCAGCGCGCATGTCTTCGAACTTGCTGTAGTTGCCGCCATAACGCACGAGCTTGGTGTTGTCGACGTGCACCGTCACCTGCGTCACCGCGTCGAGGAATTCGCGGTCGTGGCTGATCACTACCAGGGTTCCTTGATAGCGCTTGAGCCAGGCTTCCAGCCAGACCAGCGCGTCGAGGTCGAGGTGATTGGTCGGCTCGTCGAGCAGCAGCAGGTCCGACGGGCACATGAGCGCGCGTGCCAGTTGCAGTCGCATGCGCCAGCCGCCGGAGAAACTGTTGACCGGCTGACTAAGCTGCGCGGCACTGAAGCCAAGGCCGAGGATCAGCGCTTGGGCACGTGCGGGGGCATCGTGCGCACCGGCGTCGTGCAGGTCCATGTAGGCGTGCGCCATGCGCATGCCGTCGTCGCTGACCTCGGCGGCGGCTACTTCTGCCTGCGCGGCCAACAGCACGGTATCCCCCTCGACTACGAAGTCGGTCGCGCTCTGCTCGGTCTCCGGCATCTCCTGCGCGACCTGGCCCATCTTCCATGCAGCGGGAATTGAGAACTCGCCGCTGTCTTCGTGCAGCGTGCCGTTGAGAAGGCCGAAGAAGGATGACTTGCCGGCGCCATTGCGGCCGACAAGGCCAATCTTTTCGCCGGGGTTGAAGGTGACGGACGCGCGGTCGAGTACGACATTGACGCCGCGACGCAGCGTGACATTACGGACGGAAATCATAGGGAGCTACTTCAGAGAGGATTCGCATGATAGCCGACCGGACGTGCAGGGCTGTCTCTTTTTTGGCCGCGCGAGTGAAGAGCCGTTTGCGCTTTGCGGCGCACACCGGCCACAAGGCGAGGCAGTCCCTGGCGCACCGGGCGTTCCGGCCACGGTGAAATCTGGCGGGTTCTGCGTGCGAAGTTCCCCCCGACTATCGCCAGCCACAGTGCCGTTCATGATTTCTACTTTGGGCCTGATTTCCTGCTGCGCCGCCACGACTATGAGCTAGAAGTGACTGGTGGCTTGGCGGTGGCCCAGTATGTGCATGACTTCGTCGCAATGCAGGGCATCCGCTTTCCGAGTCGCAGGCGGGTCCACCCACTTGATCTGTCCGATTTCGAGTTGCGCTAAGCCAACAGCTATGCGTAGCCGTTGAAAGGCGGACACTATCCGTTGTTGGCGCTGTGTGAGGTCCTGTCGGATGGCATGCGCTGCTCGATGAGCCGCAAAGGAAATTGTCAGGACAACGTCTCTACGGAGAGCTTCTTCAATAGCCTGAAGAACGAGCGAGTACACGCCACGCGCTACCGAACGCACCAGGAAGGCAATGGCGGACTTGTTCGAGTACATCGAAGTGTTCTATGACCGCAGTCGCCGTCATTCATCGCTGGGCTTTGTATCACCGGTTCAGTTCCTCCAAAACTGGCTCAAGGCTCAACAGACCGAGGATGCGGCTGCATAACCGGCGGCCTCTGGAAGGCGAAAAACAGAGGGAAGCTCAGTTCAACTTGAAGCCTACCGGCAGGAATACCGACGAATGGTGTATTGCTATGTATCAGGAATGGCAAGCGATACCTTCCCATACAACATCACCACAACGGTCGACCGCCGTGTGATGAAATGTGGAGACTGCCCTCAAACTGCGCGCGATCGCTCTGCATGGCCCGCGCATCGAGGCAACCCATCTGCGAAAAAGGATATGTCATGCGCTCCAACCTGAAATACCTTTCGACGGCCGCGATTGCGGCGACATTCTGCATTGGCGCATCCGCGCAAACAGCACAGGATGCCGTGCGGCCACCTGCCATTCTTCCGCTCAGCGGCGAGCCAGCGCCCAAGCTGATAGCGTACCCGGCACTTGCCGAGCCGCTTGCGCGCGGCGTAGTCATCGTCCAATTCCGGACGGAGAATTTCCGCGTCATGCCGGTATTTGGCAAGCCGGCAGTCGATATCTCGCCACGCATCGGGCATTTGCACGTAACAGTGGACGACGTTCGTGGCACTTGGGCACATACGAGTGAAGACCCGATCATCGTCGTCGGGCTCACGCCGGGGCCGCACAAGCTTCGGCTAGAGTTGGCTGATCCGAGCCACAAGATCCTGGCTACCGAGGTGGTTGCCGTCACGGTCCCAGATCTGAGAGTTTCGAAACCGCATGAGCATTGATGTATTGTGCGCCCGCCTGTCTCAGGCGGGCGCGCGGAAGACGGCGCCGCCGCATGCACCGCTGTGATTCCGCCACTTGGTGCCAGGATAGCGGCTGCTACTGATTCGACGTCTTGTTGACGATTGATCCTGCCCATACCGGTGGCCGCCGTTCGCGCCAAGGACATGCCGCTTCCAATTGTGCGGCCAGACGGAACAGCGTGTCCTCCCGCCCGAAGCCAGACATAAAATGCGAGCCGATTGGCAGATCCGCTTGAGGGTCGATGGAAAGCGGCATTGACATTGCTGGCGTTCCCGTCACGTTCGATAACGCGGTAAACGGTGACTGGCTAAAAACGTGCGCGATCCAGCCAAGCCCATCGACTGATGTTTCCACCCGGTTGTATTCACCAATCCGAGGCGGAAGTCCGGGTAACGTCGGTGTCAGCATAATGTCGTAGTCGCCGAAGAACCGACCCAGCGCCCGTGTGACCGTATTTCTGACCTGCAATGCCGACAGGAGCTCTACGGCGCCAATCTCAATGCCGTATCGATAGAGCGCGAGCGTTGCAGGTTCAAGGTGTGTTTCATCCACAGTTCGTCCGGTGGCTGCGGCAATGCCGTTGATCCGGAGCGCTGCGTTGGCAGCCCAGATTTTCGCGTTGCATTGCACAAAGGCGTCCCAGTTCACACCCAAGTCTGGCGCTACTTCATGGACATGATGACCCAGGGACTCGAGTGTCCTGGCCACCTTGCTCAAGGCATCCGCAACCCCCGTGTCAGTACGCGCGGCACTGAATGGATTCATCATGAACCCGATCTTCAGGTTTCCCGGCTGCTGCCGGATCTCCGACAGATAGCTGTCTTTGGGCGGGGCAATGTAGTAGGGCTCGCCCACGCCGCCGCCGTGGATGCCATCAAGCAGCGCCGCACTGTCGCGCACAGTGCGACTCACGGCAAAATGCACGCCCAGACCATTCCACACTTCGTCCACGTAGGGACCGTTCGACACGCGTCCCCTGGTCGGTTTCAGACCGAAGAGCCCGTTGCAGGAGGCCGGCACCCGTATCGATCCGCCTCCGTCCGTCGCATGCGCAATCGGAACGATACCGGCGGCCACCGCCGCTCCCGCACCGCCGCTCGATCCGCCCGCGCCATGCTGCAGACTCCAGGGATTTCTCGTCGGGCCGTACAGCACGGGTTCCGTCGTCGTGCTAACCGCCAGTTCCGGCATGGTTGTTCGCCCAAGCGTAATCAGGCCTGCCTGACGGAAGCTCGTCATCACGTACGAGTCTTCCTTTGCAACGGTTCCCATCGCCAGACGACTGCACATTTCGCTCCTGCGTCCCTGCATGGTGACGCCGAGATCCTTGAGGAGAAACGGCACGCCGCCGAGCGGTCTCGGATCGGCGCTCACGATGCCGGCTGACTGTATCTCCACCTCTTCGGGCCAGTAATCGAGCACAGCGTTTACCTGGGGATTGACGGCCTCGATGGCAGCCAATGCGGCCTGCGCCACTTCCATTGCGGTCACTTCTCGCGTGGCGATGAGATGATGCAGCCCCATGCCGTCAAGGGCGGTGTATTCGGCGAGTCTCATGTGGACGTTCTCTTTCAGGGACATCGGGAGGGCGCGCATCGCAAGAGCTGCACACCTGTCTGGTCTGACCGCAGTTTGTCCCGCATGGCCCCCTGGGTGCTTCATGGTCGAGTGCCTACAGGCATGTGTGATCACTGGCCAGAGGAGCTTACTTCGCTTGACCCACACTGGCCGGCAATGACTCGTGGCGAAGCGCAGTATCGCCCCTGGGCTTCAGCCGCAGGAACAGGATGATGAATGCACATATCAGCAACATCGCTGCCATCAGCAGGAACCCGGGGTAGATGGTTCCGGTCACGGATTTCGACCAGCCGATGATGCTTGGGCCGAAGAAGCCGCCAGACAGGCCAATCGTATTGATCAGGGCAATGGCTCCCGCTCGTGCGTTGCCCTTGATGTACGCGGGCGGAACGGCCCAGAAGACGATGTTGGCCATCCACATCAGGCCGGTAGCGACGGTAACGCATACCAGTGTCACTGCGAGATTGCCGTCGGCGAGGTACCAGCCAATGAAGCAAAGACTGCTTATGGCAGCCGGCACGGCGATGTGGATTCGACGCTCCTGACGCCTGTCGGAGCTGCGGCCGCCGAAGAAGATGGCAAACGCCGCTGCCACATAAGGAATGGCCGCATACCAACCGAGGGTCTGTGTGCTGGTGACACCGGCGGATTTGATGATTGTCGGCAGCCAGAAGCTCAATGCGTAGATCGGCGCGATGATGCACAGATAGGCTACCGCCAGGAAATACACCTTGGGATCACGCAGTACCATGAGAAACGATTCGTGCCGCCGGTCTGCAGCCGTGTTCGTTTCCGCCGCCAGCGCGCGTTTCTCTGTGTCGTTGAGCCATTTCGCATTGGACGGATCATCGACGAGCAGGAAGTAGGCTGCGACGCCGAGCACGAGGGTGGGGGCGCCTTCAATGAGAAACATCCATTGCCAACCGGCGAGGCTGGCCGTACCGGCGAAAGCCGTCATGATCCACGCCGACAGCGGACCTCCAACAATTCCGCTGAAAGGACCCGCAAGCCAAACTATCGAAATTGCGCCGGCGATGCGGCTCGGACCATACCAGCGCGACAGGTAGAAGAGGACGCCCGGCGCGAAGCCGGCTTCGAAGACGCCCAGCAGAAAGCGCAGGGCGTAGAACACCGGGACGCTATTGACGAACACCATGCACATCGAGGTGATACCCCAGAGCACCATGATGCGGCTGAAGGTAAGCCGGGCGCCAACCCTGGGCAGCAAGAGATTGCTTGGCACCTCGAACAAGACATAGCCCACAAAAAATATTCCTGCCCCTATGCCGTAGGCGGCGTCGGAGAAGCCGAGGTCGCTCTGCATCTGAAGCTTCGCAAAGCCTACGTTGACTCTGTCCAGATAAGCGAACATGAAGCCAATGAACAGCAGCGGCAGCAGGCGTATATCTACTTTTCGATAGAGGGACGCACGGTGCGTCCCGTTCCCTGAAGTTTTGTCCTTCTGAGACACAGACCTCTCCTTTGGTTGGTGCGTATAGCGTCGCCACGGCGCGCATCGGCGCCGACATCCGTGGTTGAAATGGTTCTGGCGTCATTGCGTCGCAACTTCGCTTCGTGTCGACCGATACTTCACGGTGGCCGTGCGTCCGATGGCTGCCCGGGTGCGGTTGGCCCGGAATCGATGTGGCTGTTGGAACTGCTTATAGTGGTTCGGACATGATCGCAAGCATTGCGTCGCAGAGGACCTGCGCCCCAGCCGCGACATCGACTTCGCGCGCGTTCTCAGCCTCGTTGTGGCTGATGCCCTTTTCGCAGGGCACGAAAATCATCCCGGTGGGAATATGTTGTGCGGTGTACTTGGCGTCGTGGGTCGCGCCGGAAACGATGTTCAGGAATTTCATGGCCCGACCGCCAGCAGCTTTGCGCACGGTTGCCACCACGCGATCGTCGAACGTTATCGGTGTGGACCTCAACAGAACCTTCGCTGACACCGGGCAGCCTTCAATCTCGCCGGAGCAAAGCTGAAGGATCGTCTCGCCGGCACGCAGGAGGGAATCGGGGTCGGGATGCCGCAGATCGATATTGAATGTCACCCTGCCTGGCACGGTGTTGGGCGATCCCGGATAAACCTCCAGCCTTCCGACGGTGAAGCGCAGGATATCCTCGGGGTCGTCTATCGCGGCGCGAAGGCATCCGATGAGCGTGGTGGCGGCCACCAACGCGTCCTTGCGATGCCGCAGCGGCGTCGTGCCCGCGTGGGCCTCGGCGCCTAGCAGTTGGATCTCGTAGGCATGAAGCCCTTGAATGCCCGTGACAATGCCCACATCGCATGCCTGGTTCTCAAGGACGGGGCCCTGCTCGATGTGGGCTTCGATATAGGCAAAGCCGCTCATGCCAAGCGGGCGCTTCTCCAGAACCGGCAGCTCGGCGACCTGGGCCTTCAATGCGCGTTCCACATCGATCCCGTTGACGTCCTTGATCGCCAATGCATCGGTCAGCGGCAGCGCGCCGGCCGCAACGGCGGAGCCCATCGTGGGGGGTGGGAACCTTGAGCCCTCCTCGTTCATCCACACAACGAGCTCGATCGGGCGTTCGGTCTCAGTGCCGTGATCGTCAAGTGTCTCGAGTACCTCGAAACCTGCAAGCACGCCGTAGACACCGTCGAACCTGCCTCCGGTCGGCTGGGAGTCAAGATGAGAACCCGTCAATACCGGGCTGAGGCCCGGATTCCTTCCGGGGCGGCGGATGAACAGATTGCCGATCGGGTCAATCGAGGTCTGATAGCCACGCCTGGATGCCCACTGGAGCAACAGCATCTTGCCCTGCGTGTCTTCCGCGGTGAGCGCCTGGCGGTTGACACCGCCTTTGGCCGTGGCGCCGATCCTTGCCATGGCGCAGACATGTTCCCAGAGCCGCTGGCTGTTGATGCGGGGACCGACGGAGGTAAGAGAGGAGGAAGGAGTGGGAGCGTTCATCTGGCTGCTTTGCTTTTCGTGAGAACTGGTTGCCGCGCTAAAGATTGTCGCGCCGACCTTGAGAGTTCGTCTGCGCGCACTATTTGGTTCGATCTGAAGCCTCAGTCCAGTTCGACGCTGACTTCGATCTCCACGCAGGCCCCCAGCGGAATCTGTGCGACACCGAATGCCGACCGCGCATGCTTGCCGGCCTCGCCGAACACGTCGACGAACAGCTCCGATGCGCCGTTGGTGACCAGATGCTGCCCGGTGAAGTCGGGCGTTGAATTGACCAGGCTCATGACCTTGACGATGCGTTTGACGCGATTCAGATCGCCGGTGTGGGCCTGAAGCGTCGACAGCAGATCGATCGCGACCGCACGGGCCGCGGCGCGTCCCTCGTCCGTCGACATCGTGGCGCCGAGCTTGCCAACCCACACGTTGCCGTTCTTCTTCGCAATGTGGCCGGAGAGGTAGACAAGGTTGCCGCTCTGCGCACTCATTACGTATGCGGCAGCCGGCGCGCCTGCCGGGGACAGTTCGATGTCGAGTGCTTTCAGTCTTTGGTGGATATCGTGTGATTGCATGATGTTTGTCGATGGAGGGCAAGATGGCTGGCGCCACGGGGAGTCATCGCGAGTCATGTGGCGCCAGCAGACCGGTTTCAGTCCGGCATCGGCTCGCGCCCGAAGGCTTCGAGTTCGCGGACCAGGGACTGCGCGGCCAGTTCGACCAGTGCTCGGCCTTTCTCGCGCGTTGCCAGGCCTGGATCGGAACCGATGCGTCCGTCCGGGAAGCGGGCACGGAAGTCGAGGGCTTCGCGGATCGGGCCGGTCGGGGCAATGGGCGGCGCATAGTCGGCCGACTTGATCGAATCGGGGAAGGCGTACTGCGTGATGGCAATTTCCGAAGGCGTGGCATGCGCGCCGTGGCCGGTCGGGAACTGGTCTCGTGCCAGTTCGCCCACGCCTGCGAGATCCCACCAGTTGCAGAGCTTCAGTGCGAAGCCGGCACGACGACGCGCAAAGCTTGCTTCGGCGTACAGTTCGGAGAACGCGGCATCGATCGATGAGACATTGCCACCGTGGCCGTTCAGGAACAGGATCTTTTCGAAACCATGCACCACCAGCGAGCGGGTCCAGTCGCCGATCGCGGCGATGAACGTGGACGGGCGCAGCGAGATGGTGCCGGGAAAGCCGAGGTGATGCTGTGCCATGCCGATGTTAAACGTGGGGGCCACGAGGATATCGGCGGATTTTTCCGCTTCACGCGCAATGATTTCGGGGCACAGCCAGTCCGTACCCAGCAGCCCTGTCGGACCGTGCTGTTCGTTGGAGCCGATCGGCACGACGATCGTGCGGCTGCGCTTGAGGAACTGCTCGATTTCGGACCAGGTGGAGAGATGTAGAAGCATGACGACTCCTTGTTACCGCTTTGCGGGCAGCTTGTTGGCGAGGATGATCAGTGCGGCGATGATTGGCAGCGCGGCCAGGATCAGCACACCGAGATGAAGGTTGCCGGTGGCGGTCTTGGCCCACCCGATGATGGCCGGGCCCCAGAAGCCGCCCGATAGCCCGATGGTGTTGATCAGTGCGATGCCGCCTGCGGCCGCCGGGCCCTTGATGTATTCGGAGGGCATGGCCCAGAACACCGTGTAGGCCATCCACAGCGCGCAGGTACCGAGCGTGAGCAACACTAGCGATGCCGCAAGATTGCCGTCGACGAGGATGGACGCAGCGAGCAGCAATCCGCCGGCGGTTGCGGGCACGGCACTGTGGAAGCGGCGCTCCCCGACCCGGTCCGAGCGGCGGCCCATGTAGTACATGCCGAAGGCCGCGGCGACATAGGGCAGGGCCGAGTACCAGCCGAGTTGCACGGTGTCGTTCACGCCCTGGGCCTTGATGAAGGTCGGCAGCCAGAAGCTGATCGCATAGATCGCGGCGATGATGCAAAAGTACGCCAGGGCCAGCACATAGACCCGGACATCGCGGGCCACGGCCAGGAAGGAATGTTTGTGCGCCGCGCTGGATCCGATCTCGTTGGCGAGCAGGCGCTTTTCCTGCTCGGTCAGCCAGGCGGCGTCAGCGGGACGGTTCGGCACGAAGTACAGGGCGAGCACGCCGAGCAGGATGCAGGGCAGGCCTTCGACCAGGAACATCCATTGCCAGCCGGCCAGGCCACCGGTGCCTGACAGCGCGGTGATCAGCCATGCCGAGACCGGGCCGCCGACAATGCCGCCGAGCGGGCCGGCAAGGAACACGATCGCAATGGCGCGCGCCATGCGCTGAGGCCCGTACCAGCAGGACAGGTAGTAGATCATGCCCGGGGCAAAGCCTGCTTCGAAGATGCCGAGCAGGAAACGCATGGCGTAGAACATCGGCACGTTGCGCACGAACAGCATGCAGGCCGAGGTGATGCCCCAGAGCACGAGGATGCGGCTGAAGGTCTTGCGTGCGCCGATGCGCGGCAGCATCAGGTTGCTCGGTATCTCGAACAGCACGTAGCCGATAAAGAAGATC
Organism: Cupriavidus sp. GW821-FHT07C08; assembly: GCF_059419025.1. Lineage (NCBI taxonomy): Bacteria > Pseudomonadati > Pseudomonadota > Betaproteobacteria > Burkholderiales > Burkholderiaceae > Cupriavidus > Cupriavidus sp. GW821-FHT07C08. The sequence continues at coordinate 63,108 of NZ_JBWKQZ010000021.1, read as the reverse complement.
CCCGCGCCCACGCCATATGCGGCATCGGAGAAGCCGAGGTCGCCTTGCATCTGAAGCTTCGCAAAGCCGATGTTGACGCGATCGAGGTAGGCGAACAGGTAGCAGATCAGCAGGAACGGCAGAAGTCGCCAGTTGATCTTGTTGTAGAGGGTGGAGGTGTCGTCTACTGCGCTTTCGCTCGAGATCACCAGCATGCCAGTCTCCAATGTCTTTTATGTAGGTACCGCGTGGATGAATGGATAGTGGCAGCGGCAATGGCAATCTCCAACAGCAACCATGTCCACACTTCGTTGCCTTCCGGGCAACGCATCAGGTATGGTGTGAGTCTGTCATCGGCCAAGTGGATGGTTCGACATGCGCGAAATCAATCAGCAGCGGCTGCGCTACTTCCGCGAAGTGCTTGAGCAAGGCACCATCCGCGGCGCTGCGGAGAGTCTCAACACATCGCCATCCGTGATCACTCGGCAGATCCGGCTGCTCGAGGACGAACTTGGCACGACACTGTTCGAGCGACAGGCGCGTGGGGTCAGACCGACCGAGGCCGCCGCGCATCTGCTTGAGTTCTGGCATGGCTACCGGTCACATCAGGAGAAGCTCGAGGACCAGCTCCATGCCCTCAAGGGCCTGCAGCAGGGGCAGGTCCAGCTGGTCCTGAGCGAGGGGTACGTGGATGCACTGGTCAATGAAGTGCTGGCGCCGTTCTGCGCGCAGTACCCGCTGCTCGACATCAGCATGGAGATCCTCGGCGTGGATCAGGTGCTCGACACGGTGGCCGAAAGTCGCGCGCACATCGGACTTGCCTTCAATCCGCCGCCACATCCGCACATCGAGTATCTGGCGAGCTCGTCGCAGCCGGTCGGCCTGCTGGTGCGGCCCGACCATCCCTTGGCATTGCGTGGCGGCGCAGCCAGCGTCAAGGACATCTTGTCCTGGCCGCTGGCCATGATGCCGGCGTCATTCGGCGTCGGGCACGCCGCCAAGATGCTCGAATTCGCGGAGAACATCAGGATCCGGCCGACGCTGGTCACCAATTCACTGACGGCGCTCAAGCAGTTTGTTGCCTACGAAAACTACATGACCCTGATCGGCGGTGAGTTCGCTGCGTATCGCGAAATCGCTGCCGGAATGCTCACGGTGGTGCCGATCGATCATCCGCTGTTCAGGGGCACCCAGGCGCGCTTGCTGGTCAAGGCTGGGCGACCGTTACCGGCGGCGGCGCTCAAGCTGCTTGAACATATCCTGCGGGACATGCCGATGTTTGCACAGGGCGGCCATAGATTGCTGTCAGCACACGGGAAATCTGACGGGTACGGGTAAGCAGGCAGCTCCACAGGATTTCACTGCCTGCGCTGTCCCTTCTTTGCGGTGCTGGAGTCAGAAGTCTTCATGGTGATTGAGTTGCATATGCAGCCAATCTGGCGGTCAACTAGCCAATTTCATCAAAACCCATTTAAGACAGGGCTTGTGTCCCGTCTGTATTGCGGTCTGTCCTGATTTGTCACGGAACGTGTCAGCGCCGGCACGCGATACTGGCCGGCATAAATCGCCTCAATTCCCGAGTTGGATCCTGAGGCCTTCAGGTGCGTACTATGAGGCCGACCACTTCGCGTGCAACTTGACGATGGGCATTTGCATTTGAGCAGACGTAGAACTGCGCACTGAGGGATTTTTGTATGCCAATGTATCGATGGCAGCGGCAGATACGAACAAATACGTTGGCCCCGGCGATTCACTACAGTAGGGATACAAAGCCATTCTTCAATGCTGCATATGCAGCAGAAACCCGCCGCGTCGGTTTGGGTGCTTGCAGGTCAAGCAAAATGGTGAAAGACATGACGATGAAAACCACGGTTCGCAGCGCGCTTCGGTTCACAGGTGCCGCCGGTCCTGCAGCCGCCCTGGTTGCCACATTGCTCATCGGCAACGCACACGCGGCAACGCCGAACACGACGCCCGAGATCGGGTTCGTGCAAGTCAATCCCGATATCAAGCTAAGGCGTCTGGTTGTGCACAATGCGCGCGCTAAAGGCACGGTCTTGTTTCTGCACGGGTTTCCTGAAACGCTTTACGCGTGGAAAGACGTGGCGTCTTCCCTGGGCCAGGACTATGAGGTTCACGCTTTCGACTGGCCCGGCTATGGCGAATCGTCTCGTCCCGGCGTGGACAAGTTTTCCTATGCGCCTAGGGACTATGCCAAGGTGCTGGTGGATTACATCTCCACGACCGGAATCGATAAGCAGCGGCTGGTGATCTACGCGACCGATATCGGGGCGCTGCCCGCCCTGATGGCTGCCGTCAATGAGCCAGCCATCGCCAGACGGATCATTGTTGGCGACTTTGCGCCGTTCAACCGTCCGCAGTTCATGCAGGAGCGACTGCAGGGGCTCAAGGATCCCGCCACCGCGGATGCTGTGCATGCGGCGTTCAACCGGACCCGCGACGAGATCCTGCAGAACGCATTCACGCGTGGGCTTCCCGAGTCCTCACACTATGAAGTCTCGCCGGAGTTCAAGGCAGACATGGCCCGTGGATGGCAGAACGGTGCACTGACCTCTGCTGACGCGTTCTATCAGTACTACACCCGGTTCACACGCGACCAGGACGATTTCGAAGCGAACCTGGCCAAGTTGAAAACGCACGTCACGGTGATCTGGGGCGAGAAGGACATCTACATTCGCAAGGAGATGGGCGAGGAGCTGGCAAGCCGCGCGCATCTGAATCTGAAGCTGTTGCCCGGCATCGGCCATTACCCGCATCTCCAGGACAAGGCCGCGACAATTTCAGAGGTGCGCGCCGCATTCGACGCGGAGTAGGCGAGGCCGCTCCAGCATCTCTCACACGCGATGAATCGTTGCGGATGCAGCCAGCCGGCCCCGCACGAATCGCTCGCTCGCTTCGAAAGACAATCAAGGAAAGTGAAATGAATATCGTCCGAATCACGATGGGTGCCCTGGTCGTCGCCAGCCTTGCCCCGCATCTCCACAGCGCGCAGGCACAGACGCCTGAAGTCCATCGAACCGATCTGGCCAGCCACGACCTTAGCGTCCCGGGTCGGGAAGGCATTCAGGTCCGCGTGGATTTCGACCGCGGCGCGTTCGCACCGAAACACTCGCACCCCGGCGAAGAGATCGCCCACGTGCTGCAGGGGACACTTGAGTACCAGCTTGCCGACCAACAGCCGGTCAGGCTCAACGCGGGCGAGTCGTTATTCATTCCCGCAGGCACGCCACATTCAGCTAGGAACGTCGGCACAGGGCAGGCGTCAGAACTCGCGACCTATATCGTCACGAAGGGCGCCCCACTCGTCGTGCCTGGCAAGTAGGGGCAGGGCAGCGGGCGCGCGAAGTACCACAACCCCGGACCGCATGGAGAAACGCGCCGTTGGTGTGCGGCGGCCGCCGGGCCCGCGCGACCCGGAGGCCTTGCCAAGATGTGAGTGACTTGATGACTATTTGCCGAGTATGGCCTTATTGCGGGCGTCGATGATCTCGGCCGTTCGCGCCGTCGCACCCTCGCCGGCTTCCAAACGCACGTCGCGCAAGCCCAGCGTGCGCGGACCCACGCGCAGGCTGACCGGTTCGACCGGCTTGCCGGTGCTGTCCTCGACGAGGCGGATGGGCTTTCGCGAGCTGCACCATTCGTCGCCCCATTGCATTAGCCCCACGATGATCGGATAAAGCGCCTCTCCCTTTTCCGTCAGTCGGTACTCGGTGCGCCGTTCGCTGCCCTCCGCCACCACCTTCACCAGCACTCCATGCTCGAGCAGCGTGTTCAGTCGCGTGGTCAGCACGTTTCGCGCGATCCCGAGGCGTTGCTGGAAGTCGTCAAAACGAGTCGTCCCCAACGTGCACTCACGCACGATGAGCAGGCTCCACCATTCGCCGATTTGCTCGAGGGCGCCTGCCACGGAGCAGTTCATTCCTGTGAAAGTTTTACGGTGCATAAGCGCAATCATAGATGACTAAGTTGCATCATGCAACTTAATGCGCTATCGTAAGTTTCATCAAGAAACTTACGCGGGCTGTGGTCCTGCAATTCACTCAATAGGCGGCCGGGTGTGCCGCGAAGGACTCTCACATGGATAGACGTCTTATCGTCCTCGCCAGCGGCATGTTCGCGATTGGCACGGACAGCTTCGTTGTTGCCGGCGTTCTGTCGCAGGTCTCGGCCTCGCTCGGCGTATCCGTGGCGCTGGCCGGGCAGATGGTCACGCTGTATGCAATGAGCTATGCGCTGCTGTCGCCCGTGATCGCCGCGGCGGCAGCCCACTGGCCGCGCAAGCGGTTGCTGCTCGCCGGGCTCGCCGTGTTCGTGGTGGGCAATGTGGTGACCGCCCTGGCGCCGAACATCGAATTGGTGCTGGCCAGCCGGCTGATCGCGGGCCTCGGCGCGGCGATGTTCAGTCCGACCGCGACGGCCACAGGGGCGTCGTTGGTGCCGCCAGAGCAGCGTGGACGGGCGCTTGCCATCGTGATCGGTGGGCTGTCCAGCGCGACGGCTTTAGGCGCGCCGCTGGGCACCTTCATCGGCGGTGCGCTGGACTGGCGGGCGACGATGTGGTTCGTGGCCGCCGTCGGCACGTTGGCCGGGCTGGGCGTGGCCTGGCGCCTGCCGGAGATCCCGACGCCGCCGGCCATCAGCCTGTCGCGCCGGCTCGCACCGCTGGCGGACACTCGCGTGCTGCTGACGCTGCTGACCACCTGGATGGTCTATGCGGGCCTCTTCCTCGTCTACACCTACATCGCCCTGAGCTTCGACCGCGCCACTGGTGGCGACTCGCGCGTGCTGGCGGCCTTATTGCTGCTGTGGGGCGTGGCGGCGACCGCCGGCAATCTCGCCGCCGGCCGCCTGACCGATCGCTACGGCAGCCGCCGCATCATCAACGTTGCCATCGCCGCCTTGGTCATCGACTTCGCGCTGTTGCCCCTGACGTCGGCATCTCTGGTGAGCGCCGTTCCCGCACTCATTGTCTGGGGCGTGTGCGGCTGGGGTGTGCTGGTCCCGCAGCAGCACCGGCTCATCAGTATCACGCCGGCTGCCGCGCCGCTGTTGTTGGGGCTGAATTCGGCGGCAATCTACATCGGCGTATCGATGTCAGGCGTCATCGGCGGCGCGGCTATCGCCTGGTTCGACCGTCATGCCCTCGGCCTCGTGGGTGCGGTCTTTCTGGTAGTGGCGCTGTTTGTCGCCGAATGGGCGCGACAGCGGATCGCCCGGCCGGAAGTGCGACCGACCGGCGTGGTCGGCGCCACGTCCGGTTCGGCGCGCTGAAGCTGAGGAGCGAACCCCGACAGGCGCGCGGCGCGTGAGTGGATCGAATCACGGATGAATCAATCGATGGATTGGGCAGCAGAGCATGGCAGACAGACAGAAAAGCCGGGCCGCTAGGCGGCGGTGGCTATTGGCGGGTGGGGTACTGGTCGTGACGACTGGCACGCTGGTCGCAACGATGGCATTGAAGGACACGCGTGCGGCAACAGCCCCGGCGGCGTCCGCGCCCGAGGTCTTCGTGAAGACACTGGCGCCCGAGAACGTGCGCGTCTGGGCCAACTTCTCCGGCCGCCTCAATGCGGTGGACGAAGCGCTGGTCCGGCCCGAAGTGGGCGGCAAAATCGTGGAAGTCCGCGTGCGCGACGGGCAAACGGTGAAGGCGGGCGATGTGATGTTCGTCATCGACCCGCGTCCCTACGAGGCCGCCGTGGCCCGTGCCCGCGCCGAACTGGCGTCGACCCGAGCGCGTGCCGAATTCGCAGCCGCCGAGCGTGAGCGTGCCAAGGGCCTGATCGACGCCGAGGCGATCCCGCTGAGCCTGCACGACCAGCGCACCAACGAAGACCGCATGGCCAAGGCGGCCGTCCTGGCGGCCGAAGCCGCGTTGCGCCAGGCCGAGATCAATCTCGACTATGCCTACGTCAAGGCGCCAATTGCCGGCCGCATCAGCCGGGCGGAAGTCACCCTCGGCAACCTGGTCCAGCCCGGCGCGAATGCGCCCGTGCTGACCCGCATCGTGTCGAATGACGGCATCTATGCCGACTTCGACGTCGACGAACAGGCCTACGTCCAGTCTATCCGCCGCCATGCCGAGACCCAGAACAAGGAGCAGCACATCCCGGTGGAAATGCGCGTGCAGGGCGACACGGAGCGCATCTACCAGGGCGTGATCTACACGTTCGATAACAAGATCGACACCCGCAGTGGCACGATCCGCGCGCGGGCGAAGTTCGAGAACCGCGACCGGGCGCTCGTCCCGGGCATGTTCGTCTCGATCGGGCTGGCCGGCAGTGGCGACACGTCGGCCCTGGTGGTGCCGGACGTGGCCGTCGGCAGCGACCAGAGCAAGAAGTTCGTGTACGTGGTTGGCCAGGACAACAAGGTGGCCTATCGGGAAGTCGCGCTCGGCGCGGGGCTCGACGGCAGGCATGTGGTCGCGAGCGGCCTCAAGCGAGGCGAGCGCGTGATCGCGCGCGGGCTGCAGTTCGTGAAGCCCGATGCGACGGTTGCGCCGAAGGAACTGGCTGAAGACGAAGTGAAGACCGCCGCCACGACGGCACCACGCGGGGCGGAGTAGTCGCATGAATTTGTCTAAGTTCTTTGTCGACCGGCCCAACTTCGCTGCGGTCATCTCAATCCTTATCTTCCTTGCCGGTGTGCTGGCCATTCCGAAGCTGCCGATTTCCGAATATCCGGAAGTCGTGCCGCCGTCGGTGGTCGTGCGCGCGCAGTTCCCCGGCGCCAATCCCAAGGTCATCGCCGAAACCGTGGCCACGCCGCTGGAGGAGCAGATCAACGGCGTCGAGAACATGCTGTACATGTCCTCGCAGGCGGCCAGCGACGGCGTGCTGACGCTGACGGTCACGTTCAAGCTTGGCACGGACCCCGACCTCGCCACGCAACTGGTGCAGAACCGCGTCAACGAAGCGCTCCCGCGTCTGCCCGAGGTGACCCGGCAGCTCGGCGTCAGCACGGTCAAGAGTTCGCCGGACCTGACGATGGTCGTCCACCTCATCTCGCCGTCGGACCGCTATGACAATCTTTACCTGCGCAACTACGCGCTGCTGAACGTCAAGGACGAACTGTCCAAGATTCCCGGCATCGGCCAGATCAAGCTGTACGGTTCGGGCAACTATGCGATGCGCGTCTGGCTCAATCCGCAGAAGATCGCCGAGCGCAACATGAACCCCGACGAGGTAGTGGCCGCGATCCGCAAGCAGAACATCCAGGTGGCGGCTGGCGTAGTGGGCGGGCCGCCGTACAAGGACAACGTCGAGATCCAGTTGCCCGTGAACGTGCAGGGCCGCCTGGCCGACGTGGACCAGTTCGAGAACATCATCGTCAAGCGCGAGGGGGGCGTGGTCACTTACCTCAGGGACGTAGCGCGCGTGGAGATGGGCGCGAGCGAGTACGCCCTGCGCGCGCTCCTCGACAACCAGCAGGCGCTGGCGCTGGTGATCTTCCAGACCCCGGGCGCGAACGCTATCGACATCTCGAACAACGTCCGCGCCAAGATGGCCGAACTGAACAAGCACTTCCCCGATGGCCTGGAGTACCGCATTGCCTATGACCCGACGACGTTCGTGCGCGATTCGATCAAGGCGGTTATCCATACGCTGCTCGAAGCCATCGTGCTGGTGGTGCTGGTGGTGATCGTCTTCCTGCAGACCTGGCGCGCGGCCATCATTCCGCTGCTCGCTGTGCCCGTATCTGTGGTCGGCACATTCGCGGTGATGCTCGGCTTTGGCTTCTCGATCAATGCGTTGTCGCTGTTCGGGCTGGTGCTGGCGATTGGCATCGTCGTGGATGACGCGATTGTAGTGGTCGAGAACGTCGAGCGGAACATTGCCACCGGCCTGCGGCCACGCGAGGCCACCATCAAGGCGATGCAAGAGGTGACGGGGCCGATCATCGCCATCGCGCTCGTGCTTTGCGCAGTCTTCGTGCCCATTGCGTTTATCAGCGGCCTCACCGGGCAGTTCTATCGCCAGTTCGCGCTGACCATCGCAATCTCGACCGTGATCTCGGCGTTCAATTCGCTGACGCTATCGCCGGCGCTGTCCGCCTTGCTGCTGCGTTCACACGACGCGCCCAAGGACAGGCTGACGCGACTGATGGATCGGTGGCTCGGTGGCTTCTTCAGCCGCTTCAACCGCGTATTCAGCAGAGGTGGGGAGTCCTACGGCGGCGGCGTGAAGCGGGCGTTGCAGCACAAGCGCGGGTCCATGGTGCTCTACGCGGCGCTGCTGGCGGCCACGGTGCTCGGCTTCGTCAGGGTGCCGGCCGGCTTCGTGCCGATCCAGGACAAGGGCTACCTGGTCAACCTGGTTCGGTTGCCCGAGGGGGCGACGCTGGATCGCACGGAGTCCGTGGTACGGCAGATGGTAGATGTGGCGTTAAAAGCGCCGGGCGTACGTACCGCCGTACAGTTGCCGGGACTCTCAATTAACGGGTTCATCAACAGCCCGTCTTCCGCCGTGGTCTTCGTCGGCGAACAGTCGTTCGAGGAACTGCACAAGCAGGGGACGTCGGGGCCGGCGATGGCGGCCAGCCTGCAGAAGCAGTTCGCGTCGATCCGCGACGCCTTCATCGCCGTGTTCCCGCCGCCGCCCGTGCAAGGGCTCGGCAACACGGGGGGCTTCAAGCTGGAGATCGAGGACCGTGGCGACGCCGGCTACCTGGCGCTGAGCAAGGTAGTGAACACGGTGCTGGAGAAGGCGCGCAAGGCGCCCGAGCTGGCGGGGGTGTACACCAACTACAACGTCTCCACGCCGCAACTGTATGCAGACGTGGACCGTACCCGGGCTGCGCAACTCGGTGTGGATGTGGATGACGTGTTCAAGACCATGCAGATCTACCTTGGCTCGCTCTATGTGAACGACTTCAACAAGTTCGGCCGCACATACCAGGTGATCGCGCAGGGCGACAAGGACTTCCGCTCGAAGCGGGATGACATCCTCGGACTGAAGGTGCGCAACGTCGAAGGCAAGATGGTGCCGCTGGGAGCCGTGGTGACGCTCAGCGACACCAGCGGCCCCGACAACGCCTCGCGCTACAACGCCTACCGCTCCGCCGACATCAATGGGCGTCCGGCACCCGGCTACTCCACCGGACAGGCGCAGGCGGCAATCACGCGCATCCTGAATGACACGCTGCCGGGCGACATGGCCTTTGAATGGACCGAGTTGGCCTACCAGCAGATCCTGGCCGGCAACACCGCGCTGATCGTGTTCCCCATCTGCATCCTGCTGGTGTTCCTTGTGCTGACCGCGCAGTACGAAAGCCCGTTCGTGCCGCTGGCCATCATCCTGATCGTCCCGATGTGCCTGTTCTCGGCCATCGCAGGGGTCTGGCTGACCGGCGAGGAGAACAACCTCTTCACGCAGATAGGGTTCTTCGTGCTGATAGGACTGGCCTGCAAGAACGCGATCCTGATATGCGAGTTTGCCCGAGAACTGGAAATGCAGGGCAAGGACACGCTTGCGGCAGCCATCGAGGCTGCGCACCTGCGCCTGCGGCCGATCCTGATGACGTCGATCGCCTTCATCATGGGGGTGCTGCCGCTGGTGCTGTCACATGGTGCCGGCGCCGAGATGCGCCACGCCATGGGAGTGGCCGTGTTCTTCGGCATGATCGGCGTCACGTTCTTTGGCCTGTTCCTGACGCCGGTCTTCTATGTCCTGATCCGGAACCTGGAAAAGCGCATCACGCGGAAGGAAAGGGTGCAGCAGCATGTTGAAGCTTGAGCGATTGGCTGCCTCGGTCCTTGCTGCCGCTGCGGCTGTCGTAGCCGGTTGCACGAGCCCGGTGGGGCCGCAAAGCTCCGGTGTCGACGTCGCGCCGCGCTGGCAGACGCTGGCGCCCGCGCAGGCGAACGCCGACCTGATTGTCAGCCACGACGATGCACAGGTCGACCAGCAATGGTGGTCGCATTTCCACGACGCCGCGCTGGAGTCGCTGATCCGTGAGGCAATTGCCGGCAACAAGTCGTTGGGAATTGCGCGGGCACGGGTAGAGGAGGCGCGGGCAGCGCGGCTGCAGGCGCAATCTGCGTTGGCCCCGGAGGTAAGCGCCGTGGCGAGCAGCGAGCGCGGAAATCGCGGGCTGCTGACCAACGACAAGTCGGTCACGGTGAACCAGGTGGCCCTATCGGCGGCATGGGAACTGGACCTGTTCGGCCGCAACCAGGCCCGCACGGCACAAGCGACGGCGATCCTCCAATCGACCGAAGCCAGCGAGCAGGCCGTGCGCGTGGCGCTGCTGGCGGAGGTGGCGCGCACCTACTTCGAGTTGCGCAACCTGGACCGGCAGATCGAACTGACGACCAGCAACCTGGAGACGCAGCGCAGGACGCTGAAGCTGGTGGAAGCCCAGCAGCGCGGCGCGCTGGTGAGCAACTTGGACGTGCAGCGCGCGGCCGCGCAGACTTCGACGACCGAGTCGCGCGTGCCGTCGCTCCGGGCAGCGCGGGACGCCGCGGCTAACCGGCTGTCCGCGCTACTCGGTCGGACGCCGGGCAACCTGAAGGAGGTGGCCGCAGCGCCGCAGCCGCCGCTCGACGGGCGTATCGTGGTTTCGGCCCCGGCCTCTGTGATCGCCACGCGGCCGGATGTGCGGGTGGCAGAGCGACGCTTCGCCGCTTCGATCTCCGCACGAAAGGCGGCGGTCGCAGAACTGTTCCCGAACATTTCGCTAACCGCGCTGTTCGGCGTGCAGAACGCGACGCCGTTCTCGTCGACCCCGTGGGGGATCGGCATCGGGCTGGTGCAGCCGGTGCTGAACTTCGGCCGCATCCGCTCGCAGATTGACGCTGCCGATGCGCGGCAGACGCAAGCCTTCCTGGCATACCAGCAGACCGTGCTCGATGCACTGGAGGATATGGAAAGCGCAATGTCGGCCTACCTGAACGAGCAGTCGAGAAACACCTCGCTCGCTGCGGGCGTGGTCCAGAATCGGCGCGCGGCGGAACTGGCGCGAGCGCAGTACCGTTTCGGTTATGTGGGCTTGCTGGACGTGCTGGTGGCCGAGCGTGATCTTCTCGACGCGGAGTCGCAGCGGGCCACGTCGGATGCGAGCCTGCGGACGAACCTCGTGCGAATTTTCGCTGCTGCGGGCGGTGGTTGGGAGGTTGAAGAAGATGCCCACTAAACTCATATGGTGTGCCTGGCGCTGCCGATAGTCTCCAGGTCAAGCTTTCGCGCCGAGCCTTCCGGGGAGAAGCCGACCTGAATGCTGGGATCGGCATGGGAAAGGGGTGAAATGCTCAGTAACGCAGCCAGGCTCAATCCTGATCCCCATACCGTCAGAGTTCATGGGCTTTGTCACCGAGCAGATATTTTTCAATGCGAGAATCGGGAAAAAACCATACACAAGCCATCAAGGTCAGTATGAAAAACGAAGCTACGCTGCTGAAAAAACTGGCCAGGATCGCTAATGCGTAGATAGGGATGGAGAGCTTCCCTTTAAGGTCGTTTCCGATGGCTTGCCCAAGTGCGGAACGGTCGCCGTCATACTTGATGATGAGTCTTGTGAGCAGTGAGTAAGAGATGGCGCACATGAACAGGACAAATGCATACATTGCCGTCGGTGTCTGCGCGAAGCCAGATTTTCCAGTCCAGGTGGTGGTGAATGGAATCATGCTTAGCCAAAACAGCAGGTGGAGGTTCGCCCACATAATTTTGCCGTTAATTCCACGAGCAACTTTAAACAGGTGATGATGGTTGTTCCAGTATATTCCGACGTAAACAAAACTTAGCACATAGCCGAAAAAATTGGAGGCATTATTAAGGATGTCTTTAAGCGAAAAGCCTTCTGGTACCTGTAGTTGAAACAACATGAGTGTCAAGCTTACGGAAATGACACCATCGCTGAATGATTCAAGCCTGTTTGTGCTGATGCCCATGATGTCATCCACTCATCTGAATTGGTTGCCGAATGCCATGCGCGCCATATATGCGACGGGAAGTATAAATGGAAGGACACTCCAGAATCCGATCGTCACATAGAGGGATGCACCCAGGAAAGCCCCGATCACAAAGCCGATCACAACACTTGCGCTTTTGAGAAGATCCAGGAAATTGGTGCGTGTCCTGGCACGCAGGTAATTCGACAGATCGATACCCAACTGGGTGGTGTTCCCGGTCATCATGGTGCTGGGACTGATGTACTTGATCAGGGTCTTGCTGGCAGTATTTCGGACGGCAAGCGCGACCAGGCCGAGGCCTCCAGTCAAAGCAAGGCCCGCGCCATCCGGATTATCGAACGGTTCGAGATACAGGCCGGCGACCATGAAACCCAGCAAGAAGGTCGCTTCAGCAACAAACAGCCAGCCTAAGGTCTGGTGGGTCGGTTGGGTCCGCTGGTTGCGGTCAATCAGCATCTTGCTGATGATGACCGTGACAATGAAGAGTGGGATGGCGCCAAGCTTAATCCATAAGCCGGCCCCACCTTTGACAAATGCCGCTCCCGCGAGCACGAGGTTTCCGGTGACGTGCGCGGTGAAGAAGCCCAGCAGCGCAATAAAGCCAATGGTGTCGATGGCGCCGCCCACAATAGTAAGAAGGATTGGCGCCTTGCATATTTCCCAGAGGCTGGGATTTTCGTTGGCTTCTGTATTGTCTGATGCGTTGACGTTTGCGCTCATGGCTGAGATCCATCCTGTAGCAGGGGCATGTCCGCGGGGGAAGGTTTCCCCCGCGGAGGGGGCTGATCATGCGATCAGCGCGTTGGCGACGATCGCTGCCGCCGCTACGCTGGACGTGCTGATGGCCAGCCAGCATCCCAGCAGGAGGGCGCCCTTGGCTACGCTTCGACCTGGAATCATCTTGTGCGCTCCGAAGGATGACTGGTGGCGGACATGCATCAGCGCTCGACGACCGGCGCGTGCACGGGAGCCAGCGATTCGTGCGTGGTTGCCGTGCGTTGCGCGGCCTTGTGGACCATCGTATAGGCATAGTCGACGCCCATGCCATAGGCGCCCGAGTGCTCCTTGGCCACGGCCATCACCTCGTCGTACGTTTCGCGGTTCTTCCAGTCGCGTTGCCATTCCAGCATGACCTGTTGCCAGGTCACGGGCACCACGCCTGCCTGGACCATGCGCTGCATGGCGTAGTCATGGGCGTCCTTGGTCGTGCCACCCGATGCGTCGGCCACCATATAGATCTCGTAGTCGCCCTCAAGCATTGCGCACAACGCGAAGGTAGTGTTGCAGACCTCGGTCCACAGGCCGGCCACGACGATTTTCTTGCGGCCGTTGGCGGCCAGCGCGTCGCGCACCTTCTGGTCGTCCCAGGAGTTCATCGAGGTGCGTTCGAGCGTTTGCTTGCCGGGGAACACGTCGAGCAGTTCGGGGTAGGTATAGCCGGAGAAAGAATCGCTTTCGACCGTGGTGATGGTGGTCGGCACATCGAAGGTCTTGGCTGCCTTGGCCAGGCCCACGACGTTGTTCTTCATGGTCTGGCGGTCCATCGACTGCACACCAAAAGCCATCTGGGGCTGGTGGTCGATGATGATCAGTTGGCTGTTGCGCGGGGTCAGGACTTCCAGCTTGGCGTTCGACATGGTGCTCTCTCCGATGAAATTTATTCAATGATTTTGAGTTCTGCTATGGCGGCGCTTTGTTCGCGCTGTTGCGTTGTCGTGCCGTCCATGTGACGAACTATAGCGAAGAAAAGTGCGGAAACAGCCGGGCAGGATTGTAAATATTATTCAAAAAATTTGATGATCTGGTGATATGTGAGACCCTGGCTCCGGTGAGCAGCTGCTAAGGCGCCATCTGCGGGTCGTGCGGCCCCCATGGAGATGCCGTAATATTCCGACGGACCCGGACACACCGGATCCTGGCGGCAACGAAACTCGACCTTCCCTTCCTGCGGGCCGCCACCACGCCGAGCACGTTCCTGACCTAATCCAATGTGGAAGTTTCGACATGACCATACCCTTCGCCGCAAGAGCAGCCTGCCTTGGCGAATGGGCGGGGCAGGGAGAGAGCGGCACGCCTGCGGCAGGGCCTACCGCGCTCTGATTCTGCTTCTACTTGCGGGACTCAGTGCCTGCGGGTCGCTTCACAATGCTCCGCGCAATCTGCCACAGGCCGCGGCTGGCAGCGCATCCGCGGCCATGCGCGAACCCACCGACGTCGGCGGCCAGACAACCGTCGCCATGTCGTTCTCTGGCGGTGGCACGCGAGCCGCAGCCTTCGCCTTCGGCGCTCTGCAGGGGCTCGACGCCATGAGAAGTCCTGGTGGCGCGTCCCTGCTCGACGACATCGCATTCATCAGCAGCGTGTCCGGAGGCTCCATCACCGCGGCGTACTACGGTCTGCACGGCAAGGCCAGCCTGGCGACATTTCGATCAGTGCTATTGAAGGACGGAGAGGCGGGACTTCGCTTCAGTCTGCTGAATCCGGTCAACCTTGCGCGCCTCTTCGCGGGGGGGCTCAACGATCGGGAAGATCTCCGGACCTGGCTCGACGAAGACGTGTTCAAGGGCGCGACGTACGCCGACATGTTCCGCCGCGGCAAGCCAATCGTCTGGATCAACGCCACGAACGTCTACTACCGGGTCGCGTTCCCGTTCAGCCAGCTGGCATTCGATGCGCTATGCAGTGATCTCGCCAGCTTTCCCGTTTCCGAGGCCGTCGCCGCATCCATGGCGGTCCCGCTCTTCTTCGCACCGATCGTCCTTCAAAAATATCCCGAGGCTTGTCGTGCACCGCTGCCGAACCTTGACCACGCCCAGAGGCCTGGGCAATCGCTGCTGCTTGGCGCGTTGGCAACCGCTGTTCGCGGTCACCGGGACACTTCAAAGGGAAAGTACATCAAGCTGGTCGACGGCGGCGTGACCGACAACTACGGCCTGGCCACCATTTTGCAAACGCGCCTGCTGCTGGGCACGGCTTACGGTCCCATGAGCGAGAACGACGCGATCAATTTGCGGCGGCTGCTTTTCATCGCTGTTGACGCCGGTCAGGGCCCGCGCGGCGATTGGAACCGAAGCCAGGGAGGCCCATCCGGAATCGAAGTCGCCAGCGCGGCCATCGACGCGGCAATGGCGACCAACGTTCGAATGAGCTATGACGCCTTCGTTCCCATGATGCGGCAGTGGCGCGACGACCTCGTGGCGTATCGGTGTGGGATGCCGCATTCCCGGCAACAGGAGATCGTTGCACGCCGCCCAGGCTGGCGGTGCGATGAAGTCGAATTCTTCGTCACGCGGATCTCGTTTGAGGCCCTCGGCTCGGAGCGTGCTGCAAGTCTGAACGATCTGCCGACCAGACTTCGTCTGCCCGAGAAGGACGTCGATAGCCTGATCGAAGCGGGAAGGGATGCCATCCTTGGCAACCCGGTGATCCGTAAGTTCGAGCGCGAATCGACCGAGGCGCGATAGTCCCGCGGCACGCGGCGTGGGTGAGGCCGCGTTCTTGCTGCTCGGCTGCGGCGCTCTGGCGGAGGCGTGTGACCGGCATGGCGAGAACGCGCGATACTCCGTTCATGCCAGCCGTCCTCCGTGCACCGGCGCACCGCCCACCGACATGTCGGCGCACAGGATCGTCCCGGTGGTCGACTCGGTCATGAGTAGCGTGGTGCCCTCGGTGCCGCCAAAGCACAGATTGGTCAGCGATGTGCCACCGGGGCTGCGGATCACCTCCACAGGCTCGGCGCGATGGTTGAGCACCCAGACATAACCAAGTCCAGGATTCGCCACCAGCAGATGGCCATCCGATCTCATTGCCAGGCCGTCGGGGCCGCTCGGGCCGTAAGAGGTAAAGAACTGCCCGACCTTGCTGACCGAACCGTCGGCCTGCAACGGTACGCGCCATACGCTGTTGCCGCGGGTAATCGCGACGAACAGCACCTTCTCGTCAGGCGAGAGGACGACACCGTTCGGGCTCGGTGCGTTGTCCAGCAGGACGTCCAGCTTGCCGTCGGGCGTCAGCCGATAGACGCGGCCAGTCGGATCGTGCAAGCCGGTCTGGCCCTGGTCGGTGAAGTAGAGATTGCCCTGCGAATCGAAGGTCAGGTCGTTGACGCCTCGGAAGCGTTCCGAATTCCTACGCTCAAGAAACGGGGTTACGGTTCCCGACTTTGCATCCAGACGCACCAGTCCGTTGCGATAGTCGGTGATCAGGAAATCACCGCTGGCCAGGCGCTTCATGCCATTCGGTTCACCGTCATACTCGGCAACAAGCTCCCAGTCGCCCTGCATCGAAACACGGAAAATGCGGCCGTAGGGAATATCCGTCACCCAGAGGTGGCCATCGGCCCATACCGGCCCCTCCAGGAATGAGTCGATCGTCGCCCCGCCGCGATTGGCATGCGCCCACGCGTTGTCGGGGTCGTGCCGACGGAACGACTCCGGAAGCCGGGTGAGGACCTGTGCATCGCGTACGGCCGGTTGCTGAAGTAGGAACATCGCCGCTCCTGGTTATTGCTTCTCAATATGCGCCTTTTGCGCAACCGTTGCCCATTGCGCGGTTTCGCGCTGGATCAGCTGCGCGAACGCGGGGCTGTCCAGGTTGCCCGGCTGCGACCCCATCTGCGCAAGGAATGCCTTCATGTCGGGCGCCTGGAGCGCCTTCTGAATTTCCGTTTGCAGGCGCGTAATGACATCGTTCGGCGTGCCCTTTGGCGCGGCAAGGCCTGACCAGTTGAACAGGCTGAAGTTGGGTACACCAGCTTCAGCGAACGTAGGGACGCCCGGGAACACATCCACCCTGGTCTTTCCACTGATGCCCAGCAGACGCATCTGATTACCCTTGACCGGCGCCAGCGCGGTCGGGGTCGATACAACCAGCAGATCCACGCTACCGGACAGCAGCCCGACCATGGCCTCACCAGCCCCCTTGTACGGCACATGCATCAGCTTGATACCTGCGGCCTGCTGGAACGCCTCGGCAGAAAAATGCGGCGAACTACCGGGGCCGCCGGTGCCAAACGTCACCTCTCCAGGATGCGCCTTGGCATAGGTGAGGAGGGATGCCAGGTCCTTGAAGCGCGAATCGGCCTTGACGCCAAGCACCACCGGCGAAAATGCGAACGGCGCGATAGGGACCAGAGCTGTCTGATGGTCCCAGTTCAGCTTCTTGAAGACATAGGGGAGGGTGGTGTAGGAGTTGTCGTTCGCCAGAAGCGTGTAGCCATCGGCGGGTGCGTTGACAACCTGGGACGTGCCGATCGTGCCGGACGCGCCCGGCTTGTTCTCCACGACGAAGCTCTGCCCCGTCTGCACGGTGAGCTTCTGTGCAACCTTGCGCGTCACGACGTCGACGGCCCCGCCGGGAGGGTTCGGCACGATGATGCGGACCGGTTTGTCCGGGTACGCCGCCACGGCGGACAGGCTGACAAGCAGCGTTGTTGCTGCCACCAGGCAGCCAATTGTTCGAGAAAACATCTTTGTCTCCTTGTGCTGCGGGAGAGACCTGACTGTCCGTCGGGTCTTCCCGCGACACTTCTGTTCTAGTTGATGATGCAGCCGTGCGTCGGTCAGGCCGGCGTAGCCACGCCTTGCAGCACCGCCAGGACGTTCTTCGCCGCCCCAACGCCCATGTTCACGTACGCGGCGTTGCTGACGCCGCCGATGTGCGGCGACAGAATCAGGTTGGGAATGTCGCGGAACGGATGCGGCACGGGCATCGGTTCCACGGCAAAGCTGTCCAGGCCAGCGGCATGCAGTTTGCCCCTCTGCAGGGCTTCGGCCAGTGCAGGCTCGTCGATGAGTCCGCCTCGCGCCGTATTGACGAGGATCGCGCCGTCCTTGAACGTCGCCAGGGTTTCACGGTTCAACATGCCACGGTTCTCTTCCGTCAACGGGCAGTGCAGCGACACCACGTCCGATTCCCTGAACAGCCGAGGCAGGTCGACAAGCGTTACGCCTTCCGGGACCGTCGTCGCATAGGGATCGAAAGCGGTGACATGCATGCCCATGGCCACACCAATCACGGCGGCGCGGCGGCCGATCTCCCCGAGCCCCACGATACCGAGCGTGCAACCGTTCAGCTCGACGGCCTTGTAAGTTGCCTTGTCCCAATGACCCTGGCGCATGCGATCGTTGAGATGTGGAACAGCTTTGGCGCACGCAAGGATCAGCGCCCACGCATGCTCAGCCACGGCGGCGGCATTGGCCCCGGCCGCGGCGGCCACCTTGATGCCGCGCGCCTGTGCGGCGGCTTTATCGATGGTGTCAGTTCCAGTGCCGTGTTTTGAAATCACTTTCAAGGCTGGTGCTGCGTCCATGACTTCAGCGCTTATGCTGCCGTAGCGCACGATAATGCCGACCGGGTTGTGCTTCCTTGCCAGTGCTGCAATATCGGCGGTCTGGGGCGTTTTCCCCGCGAATACGATCTCATGGTCACCCAGCAGCGCGAGGGCTTCCGGCGCGAGGTCGGCACCCGTGACGATAATGACTTGCTTGTTCGTCACAGTGCATCTCCCTGCTTCAGGACGCCCGCCGTCACCAGCGATGCCAGCAGCCAGGGCGCGGTGGTATTGCCTTCCCTGATCTGGGCAATGCGCTGGGCTTCCGCGTCCTCCTTCTTTGCCGCGGCATCGAGCAAGGCTTCGATCTTCTCGCGCTCCACCACGACCAGGCCATCGGCATCGCCGCAGATGTAGTCGCCAGGGTTCACCGTGACGCCGCCAACAGAAATGGGGTGTCCAATGCGCCCGCCAACTTCCTTGGTGGGGCCGTTAGGGTTCGTGCCCACCGAAAAGACCGGGAACTGCATTTCCTCCAGCTCAAGGCTGTCGCGCACCGCGCCGTCGATGACGACACCAGCAAGGCCGCGCTGGCGAGCGGCATGCATCATGATCGTTCCCATCAGCGCAGAGGTCTGGTCACCTTTGCCGTCGACGACCAGAACATCGCCCGGCTGCGCCAGCGCCAGCGCTGCGTGGATCATCAGATTGTCACCGGGGCGAACCTCGACAGTGAAGGCGGGCCCGGCGACTTTCATGGTCGGGCGCAAGGCCCGGATCCGGCCATGCAACGCACCGCGGCGTCCGCCGACATCGGAGAGGATCGCCGGTTGGAACTTGGCGGCCCGCGCCACGATCTCGGCGGGCACGCGCTCAAACGATTTGATGATGTTGGGCAAGGTCATGATGGACTCCAGGCAATATGAAATAGATGGGTAGATAAGGGCGTCAATCCAGCTTCGTGCCGGAGGCCTTGATGACCGATGCCCAGCGTCCGATGTCCTGCTTGATCAGCGTACTGAACGCCTCAGGCGTGCCAGTCAGCACCGATGCACCTTGCTCGTCCAGCTTGGTGGCAAGCGCCGGAGACTTGAGCGCCTTGTTGAACTCGGTATTCAGGCGCACCACGATGTCCTTCGGGGTCGCGGCAGGCGCAACGAAGCCGAACCAGGTCGCGGTATCGAAGCCGGGATAGCCCAGCTCGGCCACGGTCGGCACCTGAGGCAGGTCCTGCAAACGCTTCGGGGACGTCACCGCGAGCGGCCGCATCCGGTTGTTCTTGATATGTCCGAGCAACGTAGGCACGGATGCCATGTAGAGATCGACTTGTCCGCCCATCAGGTCGTTGACCGCCTGCGCTGCGCCCTTGTAAGGGACATGGGTGAACTTCACCTTCGCGGTCGTTTGAAGCAGCTCACCGCCAAGGTGCGCCACCGTTCCGTTGCCCGGCGAGGCGAAGTTGATGGCGCCGGGCTTTGCCTTGCCCGCCTGGATCACGTCCTTCAGCGTCTTGTAAGGCGAATTGACATGGGTCACCAGCACGAGCGGCGCGGATGCCACCATGCTGATGGGTGTCAGATCCTTCAGTGGGTCATATGGCAACCGTTCATACAGCGAGGGGTTGATGGCAAGGTTGCTGGTCTGCCCCATGACGATGGTGTAGCCATCGGCCGGCGCCTTGGCTGCCGCGTCCACCCCGAGGTTGCCACCGGACCCTGGCTTGTTCTCCACCACAAAGACCCAGCCGGTCGACTTGGCAACCGTATTGGTGACTTCTCGCGCGATGATGTCCGTGCCCCCGCCGGCGGGAAAAGGCACGATGACCCGGATGGGCTTGGTGGGGTACTGCGGCGCGGCCTGGGTCGTGGCGGACGCCAGAACCAGACCTGCGGCAAGCACGAATATGCAGCGACGGGAAATTGCCTTCATTACTGTCTCCGAATCTCGGTTTCGTTGTGATTCGGATTGTGGTCGACCGTTTCACGGCATACAATGCCGTTTCATACCGTGGACCTCGTTTCGTTCTATGAATGCGAATAGTGATCCAAAGGGCGCCTCAAGAGGCGACGATGGCGCGGGGGGCGTCATAGCGGTCACCCGCGCCCTGCGCGTACTCGAGGCGTTCGGGGTGAACGACCCCCAGCTCTCACTTGCCGAACTGAGCCGGCGGACCGGCATCCACAAGACCACCGTGCTGCGGCTGGCGCGCACGCTGGCGGCGGACAACTATCTGGTGCAGAAGGAAGACGGCAACTGGCGGCTCGGCCGCGCGGCAGGGTGGCTGGGCGCGTGCTACCAGGCAACCTTCAACGTTCAGGAAGTGGTGGAGCCGGTGCTGCGGGAGCTGACGATCAAGACCGGCGAAAGCGCTTCGTTCTACGTCCGGGAGGGACAACAGCGAACCTGCCTGGTCCGGGTCGAAGGACCGCAGGCCATCCGGCATCACGTCAGGATCGGGGCGGCACTGCCGCTGGACAGCGGTTCGCCAGGCCGCGTCATCCTGGCGTTCTCAGGTGAGCCGGGCGAGCTTTATGAAATGATCCGCCGCCGTGGATTTCATCTGTCGCTCGGCGAGCGGGAAGCCGAAGTCTCGAGCGTGTCTGCACCGGTGTTCGGATTGCACTGGCGGCTGCTTGGCTCCATGTGCATTTCGGGACCGACTTCCCGGCTAAGCGAAGAGCGTTTGCTGGAGCTGGCACAGACAGTCGTCGACGCGGCGAACAAGCTTTCGTATGCCATGGCGGGAAGCCAACGGCCTGCGATGCAAATTGAAAGGCCGTCGACCTGGCACCCTTGACATTGCAGATGTGGGGCATGGAGAGCCGAAAGAAATCGTAGATGACCTCTGTCAGTCGCGAGCCGGTCGTCGCTTTTCGACCCCGAACAGCCGTTCGCGCTTGCGGTGCCGCAACGACGGTTTCCATGGAGCAACGGCCATTCCGCAAATCGTGCTGCCTCGCGAGTCACTGGCAGAGGTTCGAAATGAAACCTGGCGCCGGCCCGTTGATCCGGTTCCGGAGGTCGTTTGCAAGCAATTACTAAGCAGGCTCGGGTTCGCTGCCCGCGGCAGTGTCCCATCCGAGGATGGTTTGCCGGGCAAATCTATATGGGGTCCCGGTGACCAGCAAATCTCGTCCATCTGGATGATTGCCAACCCTCCTCGCGACGCTATTCTTTCGGGAGTAAGCCAGCATCCACCCCGTCGTACCGAAAAGGAGCGCCCAATGAATGCCAATCAGGCCCTTTGGGAGAAGGGGGACTTTACCCGTATTGCGCGCAGCATGAGGGAGAGTGGAGAAGCGCTCGTTGGCGGGCTTGGCATCACCAAGGGGCTCAGGGTTCTCGATCTCGGGTGCGGGGACGGCACCACCGCCATACCAGCCGCGAGACTCGGGGCCGACGTCCTGGGCGTCGATATCGCCAGAAATCTGGTCGCTGCAGGCAACGCGCGCGTCGGGCAAATGGGCCTGACGAACTGTAAATTCCGGGAAGGCGATGCCTGCGATCTGCACGAGTTGGCAGATCACGCCTTTGATCTCGTCATTTCCATCTTTGGCGCCATGTTTGCGCCAAAGCCCGTGGACGTGGCCAGGGAGCTGGTGCGGGTGACGCGCCCGGGTGGCCGAATTGTCATGGGGAACTGGATCCCCAACGATCCGACACTGGTCGCGCAGCTCCTGAAGGTCAGTGCCTCGTATTCGCCGCCACCACCGGAGGGCTTTATCAGCCCGATGACCTGGGGTGTCGAGAGCAACGTCATCGAGCGGTTCGGTGAAGGCGGGATCGCGGCCGACAAGATTGCTTTCGCGAAGGATACGTATTTCTTTAACGCTCCGACGCCTCCGTCTGACTTCGTCTCTGATTTCATACGCTTCTATGGCCCGACGATGAATGCCTTTGAAGCCGCAGAAAAAAGAGGCCGGGCTGTGGATCTCAGGAAGGAGCTGGAAGAGCTGTTTGCGAACCACAACAAGAGTCCGGAACCGGATGCCACCTCCATTCCTGCCACCTTCCTGCGCGTGACTGTTACTCCCTGAGCATGCGTAAAGACCGATGCTCGTCGGGACTCAGGGCGCCGCCGGCAACCTTGTGGAGACGGCTATTGTGAATAGCGGGTAAAGGTCCGCAGTCTGCGCAAATTGCTGCTGCGTCACACGGCGGCACTCCTTTGCCTGCCGATCACTTTATTTTCAGCCCCCCGCGTTACGCTTTTGAGATGGCCCGAGGGGCACATTGGGTCTGGAGGAGACAGCCATGATCATCGCGCGCTGGAGCATTGACGCAAAATTCGGCCACAAGTCCGTCGTGGTGGATTCCTTGAAGAAGTGGTCTACCGACATTGGTAGCCAGATCGGGTGGACTCCCGACAACTCGCGCCTGCTAACCGGGTCGATTGGCATGCACGAGTCGACGGTTCAGAGCGAGGTTATGCTTAACGATCTCGCGGAACTCAGCGCCGCATGGGACAAACTCGCCACCATCGAACTGCACAAACAATGGAGCAAGGATCTCGAGCCGTATATCGTCTCGGGCAGCCCCAGGTGGGAGGTATTGCGGCTTCTTTGACTCCGGGATGGGAGACGCCCTTACCGAGGAACACACTTCGTGTGTGTCAGCCTCGCGCAGGCGGTCGTGCCGCTCGAATCGGCCCGCGTCAGGCTTACGGCCGGATTCTGGCTACCGCCGCTATGACGCTTGGCCGGGATTCGAGGATTTTCGGCAAATAGCGTTTAAGGCCGACGAAGCAACGTTCGTCTTCGCCAATCGAACGGCCGTTCACTGATCGAAGCCGACGTCTGAACGTCCGAGCGACGCGACGGGCGAATGGCGCTTCATGGCCGACAAGCGACCTACACCGGCCGGCCTGCGGTCGGCGCTTCCCGACTACGGATTGTTCCTGCCTTCGACCATCTCGAAGCGGATGTTCTGCCCTGGCCACCACCGAACTTGTGGATCCGAGCAACAAAGCTCCGAGATGGCACCTACGAGGCATTGATGGTGCAGTATGACGCCTTGGTCATGCGCATCATAGGGAACTGAAACAGCACGTTTAACGTCGTTCTTCGCTTGGGCGGGCGCTTTCTGTCGTGACGCGCCACTGAGTTAGTGAAGCCTGCCGCGAAGCCGACCGGACCACGGCACCGCCTTCGCACCCACAGATAGACAGGTTCCCAGCGCGATGCGGCGGCTCCTTAGCAGCCCGCCGCGACCATGCATCTCCGAATCTGTGCCTTGAGCGGAGCAGGCGGCTGCTCGGAGGGTATGGACATGTTGCTTCCGTGCATGGGCTCGATACCTAGAGCCGCGTGCCCGATAGACGGTAGTGGCGCCCCGTGATACCGGCTTAGGCCGACGATGTCGCGGCGATCCATTGCGCGACGGTATCGGCGGTACCTTCGTGTCCGCGGGAAGGAATGGTGTGACATACCTACACCAAAGTCTAATTGCGACTGCGCTGGGTACACCCTAAATTGGTTCGCAGGCCGACGTTCCCCTGTTTTGATGCCAGTTCGCTTCAGCTCTCGCTGCGAAACAGGCCTCTCCGAAATCATATGGAGAATCAAACGGCCACAAGCCGATACCGTCGACCACAAATATGTAGTGCGCCGAAAGGCGACGCACAAACGCGTTGCTCAGGCTGGAACATTGCTCGGCACATGGAAAAAAGCCTTCCCCTCGGAGATACCGTGGTCCTATATGTCTCTGGCGCGGCCTGTCTTGACTGCACGCGTCCGCGTTTTCACCGCGCTGTGTCGGCTCTGGTCTTTGCGCTTCTTGCCGCTGGCTGCGCAAGCGGTCCACAGGCGACACCATCCGATCCTATCGAGCCCGTAAACCGAGCGGTGTTTTCAGCCAACCAGACGATTGATCGGTACGTGGCGACGCCTGTTGCCAAAGGGTATCGGGAGGCTGTGCCAAGCCCAGTGCGAACCGCTGTCAAGAACTTCTTCTCGAATTTAGGCGAGGTTTCTAACCTGGTGAACAACCTCTTGCAGGGCAGGGGGGGCGCGGCGGCGGAGACCGGTATGCGGCTCGCGGTGAATTCGGTGCTGGGGATCGGTGGGCTGATCGATATCGCCACACCCGCTGGAATCTCTACGCATAACACCGACTTCGGTTTAACTCTCGGCGCCTGGGGTGTGCCATCCGGACCTTACCTCGTCCTGCCTGTGCTGGGCCCGAGTTCTGTCCGCGATGGCGCCGGCGTGGTCGTGAACGCGGCGCTATCACCTGCCACGTATCTTGATCCGGGGGCCAGCTTTGGCCTGTATGGGGTGAGTTTCGTCGATACGCGGACCAACTTGCTGCCGGCGACGGACCTGATCTCGCTTGCTGCGCTGGACAAATACAGCTTCATGCGCGACGGGTATCTGCAGCGCCGCCGCTACCTCGTCAATGAGGGCCAGGCCACGTCGGACGCTGTTGCCAGGGATGGCCATTCCAATGAGGACGCCACCAATCCCGGTTGAGTGGATCCCCGGCCAGTCTGTGCTTCTTGCTGGCCCTGGCAGTACCGTACCCCCCGACTGGCAAATCGATACCTTGTCCAGGCGCGGCAACTCAGCCTGGATGTTGGCCCCCCTTTCAAAGGCCGGCAGGTCAGGTCTCCGGCCGGAACCGTGCGCAACACCTGCTGCGCATGCCTTCCAGGGTCCAGGCCCCGGCAAGGGGCGAGAAGTCCCGACGACATATGCTTGACCGAGTGACCGTGCTGGCGAATCAGCAGCCATCAGCGAACGAGTAAATTCCTTGATCAGGATTGACGCCTCGCGATTTCGGGAAAAATAGGACGCGGCATGGCGATCTCGACCGCGGCGTACCCCAGCTCCTTCAGTTTGGCCTGATCGGGCCAATAACCAATGACATCACGCCCGTAAAAGTGGCCTTGCCGCTGGTGCGACGTGCTTCAGGCCGTTCCCGACCCGTTGCCGCCGCTCAGGCCTCCGTGACGGCAAAGTCCGCTTTCATAGCCTAGCCGCCGTTCAAGCGGGGACGCGTTAGTCGATGCGGCGGAACTCTGCTCTTACCCTGTTCGGCTGCCACATACTGGTGAACCAAGTGGTCCTCGTCCATGACGGTCTGGCATCGGGGCGTCGATCAGCAGCCCCATCTTCGTCCACGACTCGTCATTTCAGATTCACGCCTTGTCCGGGTACTTGGTGCGAAAGCGCATCAGCAGGCTGGGCAGGTGCGTGCTGGTAGAAATGGTGACCTTCGGCGGTCAGCGCCACGCCTTGGGGCAGGCACTCGAACAGGCGCACCGCCAGATGCTGCTCGAGTGTCAGCACCGCATTGAGGATGGCCGATTGCGACACATGCTCGGTGGTGGCCGCCTTCGAAAACTGCCTGGTCTCGGCGGCTGCGGCGAAGTAGCGGAACTGCAGCAGCGTAGTCTCGTCGGCGATCCTTTCCGGTGCCTCGCGAGACTTGGCCATGTCCGTCCCTCCGCTATTTGTTTTGTGGATATCAGGTTTTGGAATTTTTGATTTTACGATGGCGCGGGCGCTTCCTACACTCCTCCGGACAAAAGAAGCATGCGGAGACAGACATCGTGAATACCCCACTATCGCCAACCTGCGCGAGTTCCTGGCCGCGGCCAGCCTGGACGACAAGGACACCCTCAAAAGAGGCCGCGTCTACATGAGCGGCACCCAGCCGCTGGTGCGACCGCCACTGCCGCAATAGGCCAGAGGCGCGCTGAGTGCTGCTGCCTGACTCCGGCCGCGGCAGAACAGTTTCCTGTGGCAGGATCGAGCGCGTCCGGCTTGGCGGTGGTGGGGCTTGTGAAGGCGCGCCGCTTTTTGGCAAGTGGCACTCCACCCTTGTAAGGCACCCGCCCCGACGACACTACCGCGGCGGCCAGGGCCATATGGCCCAACATCCTCGGAACACTGAAAAATGAGTACGGAAAATCAACTGCAGTTCGTTGTAGAGCCTTCCCCCGGGCCCACCCCCGCCGATGAGATCGCTGCCAAGTTGGCAAATCCGGCGTTCGGACGCATTTTCACGGATCACATGGTCACGATCCGGTGGACCGACGGTCGCGGCTGGCATGACGCCAAGGTCGAAGCACGCCGTCCGTTCCAAATCGATCCCGCCTGCGCAGTACTGCACTACGCGCAGGAAATCTTCGAGGGCATGAAGGCATACCGCGGCGAGGACGGCAAGATCTCGCTGTTCCGACCACAGGAGAACGCAAGGCGTTTTCGCGCCTCTGCTGCGCGCATGTCGATGGCCGACCTGCCCGAGGCCACATTTCTGCAAGCCGTGGAAGCGCTCGTCGATATTGACCGCGCCTGGATTCCAGGTGGCGATGGAAGCCTCTACCTGCGTCCATTCATGTTCGCCTCGGAGAATTTTCTCGGCGTGCGCGCATCGGCCGAATTTGTATTTTGCGTGATTGCTTGCCCGGTCGGCCCGTATTTCAAGGCCGGCAAGTCGGCGGTGACCGTATGGGTTTCGGATCGCTACACCCGAGCGGCCCCAGGCGGCACCGGCGCGGCCAAGTGCGGCGGCAATTACGCAGCCAGCCTGATCGCGCAGACCGAGGGCTCGGCCAATGGCTGCGACCAGGTGGTATTCCTTGACGCTGCGGAGCACCGCTGGATCGAGGAGCTCGGGGGCATGAATGTTTTTTTCGTGATGGATGACGGCTCTCTGCGCACGCCCCCATTAACAGGGACAATCCTGCCGGGCATTACGCGCGCTTCGATCATCGAACTGGCCAGGCACGAGGGTATTCCGGTCAATGAAACACCATACGACTTCGAGACGTGGCGCACAGATGCAGCCAGTGGCAAGGTTAAGGAAACTTTTGCCTGTGGCACGGCCGCGGTCGTCACCGCCATCGGGCAGGTACGTCACGCTGGTGGGGAGTTCACGATCGGCAATGGTGGGGAAGGCGAAGTTACGCAACGCCTCCGTTCGTTGTTGACCGGCATCCAGCGCGGCAAGATCGCCGACCCGTTCGGATGGGTTCATCACGTCGATTGAGACCGGCGTGTTTGACATCAGCGGCGTGCAAGGAATCGGAGGGCCGTGCGCGCCGCGTTGATTCGGTTTGACGTCTGTCCCCGTGGCCTGGCCGGTCCGGGTAATTCCAACAAATACCGGGACCGGGGCGCGACCTGCGTGCCGGCAAGCCGTGCCGTCGACCCCGGCAGCACGCTGCCCGGATGCCTTCGCGCCCGCATGACTCGTCGCCATCTCCGGCGCGGGCCCGTGCGATCGCTCGGCAGCACATGCAGGAGACACCTATATGAGCTTGTTCCGAACCAAAGACATTGACGCCATGCTGGTGGACAGACACGTTGGCAGCCTGAAGAAGGTGCTGGGTCCGGTGGACCTCGTGCTGATGGGCATCGGAGCCATCATCGGCACCGGCATCTTCGTGCTGACCGGCACCGGCGCTTTGACCGCCGGCCCGGCGCTGACCGTGTCTTTCATCATCGCGGCCATGGCATGCGGCTTCGCCGCGCTGTGCTATGCCGAGTTCGCCTCCGCCATCCCGGTGTCGGGATCGATCTATACCTATAGCTACGCGACTCTGGGCGAGATCATCGCCTGGATGATCGGCTGGGACCTTCTGCTCGAATACGGCCTGGCCACGTCCGCCGTGTCGGTGGGATGGTCGGGCTACTTCCAGTCGCTGATGGCGGGCTTCGGGCTGAAGCTGCCGGCGGCGCTGAGCGCGGCGCCAGGCTCCGTGCCGGGGGTGAAGACCATGCTGAACCTGCCGGCGTGCCTGATCATGCTGGCCATCACCTGGGTGGTGTCGTACGGCGTGCGCGAATCCACGCGCATCAACAACCTGATGGTGGCGATCAAGATCGGCGTGGTGCTACTGTTTATCGCCGTGGGCGTGTGGCATGTGCAGCCGGCCAACTGGCAGCCGTTCGCGCCATTCGGCTTTGCCGGCATCTTCAATGCAGCGGCGCTGGTGTTCTTCGCCTTTATCGGCTTCGATGCGGTGACCTCAGCCGCGGAGGAAGTGCGCAATCCGCACCGCGACCTGCCGGTCGGCATCATCGGCTCGCTGACGGTCTGCACAGTGCTATACGTGATAGTCGCAGCCATCATGACCGGCGTCGTTCCCTTCGCCAAGTTCGCCGGCATCGACCATCCCGTGTCGCTGGTGTTGCAGTACGCGGGACAGAACTGGGTGGCTGGCTTTGTCGACCTGGGCGCCATTCTCGGCATGACCACGGTGATCCTGGTAATGACCTTTGGCCAGACTCGCGTCATCTTTGCCATGTCTCGCGACGGCCTGCTGCCCGCCAAGCTGTCGTCGGTCCACCCGGTGCACGCCACGCCATTCTTTGCCACCTGGACCGTCGGCATCGTGTTCGCGATGATCGCCGCATTGGTGCCGCTCAATGTGCTGGCCGAGTTGATCAATATCGGCACGCTCTCCGCCTTCACGCTGATCTCGATCGCGGTGCTGGTGCTGCGCCGGACCCGTCCCGAGCTGCCGAGAGCTTTCCGCTGTCCTGGCGTGCCGGTGGTTCCGCTGCTATCGGTGGGCTTCTGCCTGTTCCTGATGGCGCACCTTCAAGCGCTGACCTGGATCGCCTTCCTCATTTGGCTGGGGATCGGCCTGTCGATCTACTTCCTGTACGCGCGCCGCAACGCGGTGCTGCACGGTGGCACCAGGTAGAACGAGGTGCCAGCCGTAAGAGTCCCGAGACACGGCAAGCGGATGCGGAAGCCGACCTTGGAGTAAGCGAAAACCCCAGCCCCGCCCGCACCGAGAAACTGGGTAAGATGCCAACCCGGCGGCGGCGCGACAAGATCGCCCGCAGCCGAACGGGATTGGGGCTCCACGCCCCATCAACGCCGCACCGCACTGCAACCCAGGCGGTGTGTCAAGGAAGGCAGAGCTACAGCTTTGCATTCCCCACGTCATGGAGAAGAAGTTGAACGACCGTACCCACGCGGCGGCCGCTGTCCGCCTTTTCGGCACCGGCGAAGGCCTGTCCCACGAGCGCGTGACGCTCGCCACCGATCCGGAATCCGGCCTGCAGGCCATCATCGCCATCTACAACACCAGACTGGGCCCCGCCTTCGGCGGCTGCCGGTACTGGGCCTATCCCGCTGAAGCCGACGCGCTGTCCGATGCGCTGCGCCTGTCACAGGGCATGGCCTACAAGAACGCCCTCGCCGGGCTGCCGTTCGGTGGCGGCAAGGCGGTGATCCTGCGTTCCCCGGCGCAGACCGACCGCCAGCAACTCTTCCGCGCCTTCGGCCGCATGGTCGAGTCGCTGCAAGGCAGCTATATTACGGCCGAGGACGTCGGCACGACGGTGGACGACATGCGTGCCGTCCAGGCCGAGACCCGCTACGTCAGCGGCATGCCGCGCGACGGCGGCTTCGGCGGCAATCCCTCGCCGTGGACGGCATACGGCGTGTTCGTCGGCATCGAGGCGGCGGCGCTGTATCGCCTGGACCGCAAGTCGCTCGCCGGCTTGTCCGTGGCCGTCCAGGGACTGGGTTCGGTGGGCTGGGAGCTTTGCCGCCGTCTCCATGAAGCGGGCGCCACCCTGACCGTGGCCGATATCGACGCCGGCCGCACGACGCAGGCGCAACAGCAGTTTGGCGCCCGCGTCGTATCGCCGGAAGCCATCACGGCCGTCGACGCCGATGTATTCGCGCCTTGCGCGCTGGGTGCCGTCATCACCCCGGCCGTGGCCGAAAGCTGCCGCTTCCGGGTCATCGCCGGCGGGGCAAACAATCAACTCGCTTCGCTCGCCGAAGGCGACATCCTGCACCAGCGCGGCATCTTCTATGCGCCCGACTTCCTCATCAATGCCGGCGGCATCGTGAGTTGCGCCCGGGAATACCTCGGCGGTGTCGACGAATCGGCCCTGCACGACGAAGTGGCAGGCATCCGCGAACGGGTGCTCAGGCTGGCGCAACGCGTGGAGTCGACCGGCCAGGCGCCGGCGCGCGCGGCGGTGACATGGGCGCACGAGGTGTTGTCGCGTGGCATCGGGCCGAACTGAGCGTCACGTCGACCAGGAGGAAGCCGATGAACGAATTCCCGAAGCCCCACAGTTCGACCAGCGCCAGCGACAAGCTCGTCATCCTTGATACCACCCTGCGCGATGGCGAACAGTCGCCTGGCGCGGCAATGACCGTCAGGCAGAAGATCGCGGTCGCGGAACATCTCGATGCCCTGAACGTCGATGTCATCGAAGCTGGCTTTGCAGCCAGCTCGGATGGGGACCATGACGCCATCCGGGAGATTTCCGGGCAAGTGAAGGGCAGCGTGATTTGCTCGCTCGCCCGTGCCAATGAGCGCGATATCGAGCGAGCCGCCAATGCGTTGAGGAGCGCGAGAAGATCCCGCATCCACACCTTTATCGCCACGTCGGCGTTGCACATGGAGAAGAAGCTGCGCATGAGCGCGGAGGAGGTGTATCTGCGGGCGTGCACTGCCGTCCGCTTCGCGCGCCAGTTTACGAACGACGTGGAATTCAGCCCCGAGGATGGGAGTCGATCGGACCCCGATTTCCTCTGTCGCGTGATCGAAGGGGTCATCAAGGAAGGGGCGACCACGATCAACGTCCCCGATACCGTTGGCTATGCCATGCCCGTCGAATTTGCCGAGGGACTGCGGAAACTTCGCGAGCGCATTCCCAACTCTGACAAGGCCATATGGTCGGTGCATTGCCACAATGACCTCGGCCTGGCGGTTGCCAATTCGCTGGCGGCCGTCAGGTACGGTGGCGCCCGGCAGATCGAGTGCACCATCAACGGGCTTGGCGAACGCGCAGGCAACGCGTCCCTGGAAGAGGTCGTCATGGCGGTAAAGACCAGGCGTGACCTGTTCGGACTTGACGTTGGCGTGAACACCATGCATCTGGTCGCTGCCTCCAGGGCCGTTGCCGAGGCCACGGGATTCAGCGTTCCGGCGAACAAGGCGGTGGTCGGTGCTAATGCCTTCGCACATGCGTCAGGCATCCACCAGGATGGCATCCTGAAAGCCCGTGAGACTTATGAAATCATGCGGCCGGAAGATGTTGGATGGGACAAGGGCGCGCTCGTGCTCGGCAAGCTTTCCGGCCGGAATGCCTTCAAGCACCGGGTTCAGGAACTCGGGATGCATTTTCCCGACGACGAAGGGCTGTCCGCTGCCTTCGCCCGCTTCAAGCGACTGGCGGATACGAAGGCCGTGATTACCGATGACGATCTGAGGCACATTGCCCTCGGCGTGGCGGAATCCAGTACGGTCAGCGCTTCATAAGCGCTCCCGGTCACGCCGCCGGGAGCTACCGCAGGCGGCGCTCAAGACAGCGCCGTCTGCTCAGCTTCCCGAACGTCGGGACAAGCCGACGCCAAAGCGAAGGGAGGCGTTCCTAACAATCGGATGACCGGTTACGGGGCGGAGCCGACGCGTGAACGTCCGAATGACGACGCATGTGAATGGCGGCTTGTGGCTGCAGATTCAACCGGTCGATGCAACAGCTTGATGGAATCGTTCAGCCGGTGTATCGAAGTTTAGTGTCTTGCGCTAGCGATTCGTCAGTTCAGCCAGGAGCGTCTGCGCGGTGCGCACATCGGTGAGGTCACTTCCTTCCCTGATGCTGTCGCAGGCGGGCTGTAGCACGGCGTATGCATGCTGCATGTCGCCCGCTGCTGCCAACTGACGGGCAAGGCTGATCGCCGCCCGCAGCCCGGGAAGACGCGCGCCTTGCCTTTGTGCAACGGCGATTGCCTCGTGAAGGGTTGCTAGTGCTTCGTTTCGTTGCATGGAGTGCCGAGTCGCTAGCAATTCGCCTTTCAGGCGCAGCATTTCCGATAGCTGGAAGCGTCCGCCGTGACGATTGACAGCGGCGAGCGCCCGATCGATCTCGACGAGCCCTGCCTCTGGTTTGCCCGCGCGGCCAAGCGCCTCGCCAAGCAGCGCATTGAAGTATGGCAGCCCCATTTCCGCACCGGTTGCGCTGATTGCTGAAATTCCCTCCCGCATCCTTTCTATGCCTTCGTCGAGATCGCCCATTTGCGCCAGCGACCAACCCAGCTGAAACTTACCTTGCGACAGCAGCAAGGGCAGCATGTACTCATCGCAAACTGCAATTTCCCGCGCAGCCCACTGCTTCGCCAGTTCTGGCTCGCCCCGCAAGATATGTGCGAAGCTGCGTGCCCAATAGGCCAAAGCGGTCGTCAATGGATGACAGAGTTCTTGCGCTAGCCCCAGCGCCTCGTCGCAGATCGACAGTGATTTGTCCGGGTACCCACGCAGGCACTGAACCAGCGCGGTGAAGCACCGGCAGCACACACCAGGATCATGTCCAGAGTATTTGAATGTCAGCGCGTGGTCTCGCTCTCGCTCGTAAAGGACCATTCCGCTTCTGCTATGAAACTCTGAAGCAGCATATTCCCCCATGAAAAAGCTGTTCGTCCAGAAAAGATGATGCGTCTCGATTTGCATCCCGGGATCATGCGAGCCCGCGGTCAGAGCTGTGCACCGGTTGCCAAGTTCGCGGGCGATTTCTGACTCACCACGGATCATCCGATACTGTCCTTCTCCCCGCAGTACGGTGAACAGTTCGCTCTCGTCTCCAAGCTCCTCGCAGAGCGCCCTTGCCCGCGTATACGCGTCAAGGACTTCTTTTGCCGCCCAACCCTTCGCTGCCATCATGGTCACGCCAAGGACCTTTTGATACTCGAGCTCTTGCCTGAGCAGCGCAGGAGAACGAGGCAACATCCGGATGATCTCGAGTCCTCTGTTCAGGTGATCAACGGCCTGCTGATACGCGAACCGCTCCAGCGCCTTGCCCGCGGATTGGTACAGGTAGTGAACAGCCTTGTCCCAAAGTTCGCCAGCAAGCGCGTGATGCGCGAGAAGTTCGACATGCTCGTCAAGACGTTGCGTGTAAAGTTGCTCGATGACACCCACAAGCTGCACGTGAATAGGGCGTCTTCGCTCCTTGAGTACGCTTGCATATGCGACTCGATGCGTGAGCGCATGCTTGAAGGTATATTGCTGATGCGGCAACAGGCGGGTCTGATAGAGGAATTCAGCCGCTTGCAGATCGGCGAGCAGATCGAGTAGCCGCTCGCGATCGAGATTGGCTATCGGCTCAAGAAGATCGACGGGAAATTCATGGCCGATCACGGCCGCCATCTGCAGAAGGGCCTTCTGCTGCGCGGACAGGCGATCGATCCGCGAAGCGAGAACTGCATGCACGGTTGATGGAATATCGAACGTGTCTATCGTTCGCGCCATCTGGTATGCGCCTTTTTGGCCAACCAGTGCGCCCGAATCTGCGAGCGCACGAACGGATTCTTCCAGGAAAAACGGTGTGCATCCCGTGCGCTCGATCAGGTGACGCCTAAGGGCGGAAAGCTCGCTGCCGTCGCCGAGCAGCGATTGCAGCAGCTGCTTCGCGCCTTCGGTGCCGAGACTGTCCACGTGCAGCTGGGCAAAATAGCTCTTGCCAGACCATGTGTGCCGATACTCGGGTCGATGGGTCACGAGAAGCATCACGCGTGACGCACCGATGAAGTCGACGAGATGATCGAGCACGGCCTGCGTGCCCTCATCGATCCAGTGCAGATCCTCGACAACGAGGATCGATGGGCGGTGCTCACTCGCTCGGATCATGAGAGAGGCAATCGCTTCGAGTGTGCGCTTGCGCCTTTGCGGCGGAGTCGCCATGTCCCATTGCGGATCATCCGGCGGTAGGTCCAGCATTGCAGCCAGCGCAGGACACGTCCAGGCGAGCGCCGGGTCGACTGCGTCGACGCCGCGACGAAGCTTCTCGGCGGCCTCATCCAGTGTGTCATGCGTCCCGATGCCGAACCACGTCCGGAGCAGGTTGGCCAGCGGAAGATAGATCGCGCTCGTGTCGCGCGATGTCGCGCCCGTTTCGAATTTTGTCCACCCGGCCGCCTGTTCCGAGTTGACAAACTCATGCACCAGGCGAGACTTTCCCACGCCCGGTTCCCCGACGACGGCGCATACCTGGCCAGCGCTGCGTCCGGCACGCGCAAGCATCCCCTGCAAACTGGCCATCTCTGTGTCGCGGCCGACAAAATGCGTGAGGCCGCGTACGGTACGAGCGTTCCAGCGAAGACGCAACTCGGACTTTGTCCCCAGCGTGAAGATCTCGAGGGGGGGCGTCGCACCAGGAAGCGATCTCGCGCGAAGATCCGAAAGTTCGATGAACCCTTCGGCACATCTCGCCGTGTCTGCGCTCACGCCGATCTCTCCGGCCGCGAGCGCGACATCGATCTGATTCGCGATCTGCGGTACGGAGCCGAGCGCGTCATAGTGCTGCGACCCCTCGTCGCCAATCGTCCGGACGACAGCCTCGCCGGAATGTACGCCAATCCGCACATCCAGGGATCGCTCAATGAGCGCCGCAATGCGTGCGCGCATCGCGAGCGCTGCATAACAGGCTTCCACCGCATGCTCTTCGTGTGCGACGGGCGCGCCAAATAGTGCTGTGACACCATCGCTTCTGAGTTGGGTGACGAGGCCGCCGAATCGCTGAACGGAGTCGACCATAGCCTTCAATACAGCGTCGACGCGCTCAAGTGCCGGCTCGTGATCGATGACGCTGATGGGTTCGCGCACGCGGGCGCAGAGCACACTCAGGTGCTTGCGCTCCGCCGGCAATGCCGTTGCGCTATCCGCTGCGTAGCCAGCGCGCGACGAAATCCCGGACTGCTTAGCCGGTTCCCCGACAGCCACGGCCGGACCTGCAGGCTCTCTAGCTCCGCCTGAATCCTGCTGGATTTGAGCAGCCAGACGTTGAGTGCTCTCGGCCGGGGCAATGCCGAGTTCGGTATTGAGCACTCGGACGCATTCCTGGTACTGGCGGACAGCAGCGTTCCGGCGTCCCATCCTCGCATACAGCCTCATAAGCAGCGCATGGGCCCATTCGAGTGACGGGTCCAAGGCCAATACTCTGCTTGCCGTCGCAATTGCACGATCAAATTCGCCAGATTGTTCGTAATGGCCGACGAGTTCGGTGAACACTTCCACGGCGCGCTCATGAAACCAGCGACGCTCGATGATCATCCACTGCTCGAACGGTTCCTCACGAAGGCTGAAACCATCGAGTAGGGCGCCCCGATAGAGGGCAACAGCTTTCGACAGGGAGTCAGGAGATCGTTCAGTCGCGAGGCTCGTGAATTGCAGCGCGTCGACTTCCACGAACTGTCCGTCAAGCCATATGGCATCCGGCTCCGCGTTCAAGATTGGGGGCGCGTTCGGCAGGACCCGGCGCAAGCTCGACAGAGTCTGCCGCAAACTGGCCCTTGCCTGCTCTTCCGCACTGCGCTCCCAAAGCACGCTTGCCAGTTGCTCTCGCGACCGCAGCATCCCCGGCGACAGGGCAAGGTAGGCCAGGATGGCCTTGCTTTTCCTGGTGGGAAAAGCGAGCGATCCATGCTGTCCGGCAAGCCGGACTTGCAAGCCTCCGAGGACTTCTATCTTGAGCCGGGCCATGTCGTGCGTGAGGTGAAGCGTCGCTCTCAAAAAGTCTAGTCCGCCCGGCGCGACTTTCACGCATCAATGAAGACTGCCCTCCCACTCGTCTTTTGCAGGTCACTTCTTCAGGTTCCCTTGTCCTGAAAAGAATTTTTTACGGCGTTTTTACGCGACCCCGCCCGCAGTTCACGGATTGATGACGTCAGGCAACGATAGTTGGAATCGTGATGTTGCCGTACTCCAAACCTGGCTTACCCGTTCGAAAGGATGGGAAATCCGGGCGGCACCATCACGTATGCCAGGCGGCAGATCACGTACCCAGTGCCTCAAACCGCCGCCCGGCGTTCGAACCGTGCAAGGTGGAAGGACAGTCGTCGCTCGCGGCGGCCACGGGACGTGTGACGTATTGAAGGAGCGTTTCAATGGAAATCATGACTGATGGGCATAGGGTGGCTACTACCAACCGCTACGCCAAGTGCATCGCTGCATCCAAGCGCGTCCGCTGGGACATCGACCGCGACGTAATTCGCGGCCGAAGCTTCGATTTCGCGAAGAAGTTTTTGCCAGACGCTCTATCAAAGGTCGATTCTCTCGCCTTTCTCAGTCACGACGAGCAGCGTCTGCTCAGCCAGATTCAGGGCCGTACGTACGCGAACATGTTCGGTCTCGTCGAACGCTTCATCGCGGCGAAGGTACTGGAGATGAGCGGCCCATACCGACTCGGCGATCAGAGCGCGCTTGAAGCACTTGTGCGGTTCAGTGATGAAGAAATCAAGCATCAGGAGCTATTCCGCCGCATCGAGCGCATGTGCGCTGAAGGCATGCCAGCTGGTTATTCGTTCTTGCCGGACGCAAATAGTGTGGCCTCGTTCGTCCTCGCAAAGTCCACCTGGGCTGTGCTCGCTCTAACCTGTCACATCGAACTCTTCGTGCTCGCGCACTATCGAGGCAGCATCGACGGCGACATGAATTCCTCTGAACTATGGAAGGACGTCTTTCTCTATCACTGGCGCGAGGAATCACAGCATGCGATTCTCGATGAAATCGAATGGCAACGCGAAGATGCGAGGCTTTCGCCTGAAGAGCGTGACGCAGCTGTCAACGATCTGATCGAACTGGTCGCCGCCGTGGACGGCATTCTGCAAACTCAGGCTAATGCGGACGCAGACTACTTTGCGATGATCTGCCCACGATCGCTGTCGATGGCTGACAAAGATTTCGTGCGCATCGGCCTGCTTGCCGCATACAGGTGGCAATACATCATTTCCGGAGTGCAGGAGCCCCGCTTCAGTCAGGCTCTCAGTGGCATGATCACCGGGAGCCAGCTATCCAGAATCGAAACTGCGATGGCACCGATCATGAGCTAGCGTGCGCGATATTAGCGGCTGCGAACTACACGTTCGCAGCCGCTAAGCATCGTGAGCTTAGCGACGAAAAGGCGGAGCCAGAATCGCTGGAAACAGCGTTAGCAGCACCGTTTCCTAGGTCAAGCCTTCCTGCGGGAAACGCGCCATGTCGGGCAAAGCTGCCACGCCCACGCTTGCCGGCAATGGCCCGTTCGATTCAGAAAGGCACCTTCGTGGGGTGGTATAGACTCAACTCACGCTTCCGCCGTACCCTGGCGGACGATTTCGACGCGAGGTGCATCATGATCCGATTC
This sequence comes from Cupriavidus sp. GW821-FHT07C08, assembly GCF_059419025.1. Classification (NCBI taxonomy): domain Bacteria; kingdom Pseudomonadati; phylum Pseudomonadota; class Betaproteobacteria; order Burkholderiales; family Burkholderiaceae; genus Cupriavidus; species Cupriavidus sp. GW821-FHT07C08. The sequence continues at coordinate 25,820 of NZ_JBWKQZ010000021.1, read as the reverse complement.
CTGGCTGCCGCAATACTCTGCGGATTAACGCTAAGCATGTTCGGTTGCGCCGGCCCGCAGATGGGTGCCGACAATACGCATCGTTTCAACAGCGATCCCTACAACTACGAGTTCAGTCGAAACCTGTAGCGCGTTTCCGGCGCGGCGTCCCAGCCGCCAGCCGACCGCGACACTTGCCAGGACGGTTGGCGCCCGCTGGGGGAGGGCGATTTCATGCGAGGCCGGGTTCAGCCCGGCCAGCCTTCTGCGTTCCTACCACCTTCCCGCTGCGCCTCTCCATCGGCTTGCCGAATCCGCCAGCGCTCCCTGCGGACTTCCAGGCCTGTCCCCCCGCACCCTGCTCGTAAACCTGCCCTCCTGACCCGCCCCGGTTCCGCATTCCGGACACCTTTCCAATTGGCGGGACGATTGGGTTAGCGCTTTCCCAGCGCGAACCCATACCCTTGCTGCGCCGGTGCAAGACCGTGCAAGAACCATATCGTCAAACAGGACGGAACAGCGAGGAGAAACGCATGAAAAGAATGGGAGCACTCTTGGTAGTGGCGGTGGCAGCGGTGCCGGGCATAGCGGCGGCACAATCGGGGGTGACCATTTTTGGCGTAGCCGATCTCTACACCGAGTATGTCAAGTCCGGGGCAAATCATGTCGCGCGGCTCGAGGACGGCGGGCTGTATCAATCGCGCTGGGGCTTGCGGGGCAAGGAGGAACTGGCGCCGGGACTGTCCACGGTATTTACACTGGAGACCGGACTTGCACTGGACAGCGGCACCGCCCAGCAGGGAGGACGCCTGTTTGGCCGCCAGGCCTGGGTCGGCCTGAGCAGCAAGGACTGGGGTGCGCTGACGCTTGGCCGGCAGAACACGCCGATCTACTACATCGAAGGGCAGGCGTCGGCCTTCGGCTTCTCGCCGTATGGCCCGCTCGGTCGCCTGCAGAACGGCGGCCCCGCAGGCAGCAGCCTGACCGCGCGCGCAGACAATTCCATCCGGTACGAAAGTCCCGATTTTGCCGGGCTGCAGGGCAGCGTGATCTATTCATTCGGCGCCGAGCGGACCAGCGCGCCGCGCGACGCCGACCGGCTTGCGGCCGGCGGGCTAACTTATGCTCGCGGTCCGCTGTGGCTGGGCCTTGCCTACGAACGCACCTACAGCATCGGCGCGGTAACGGATGCCGACCGCGACGAGCGCGCGATCGGCGCCACCTACGAATTCCCTTGGGTGAAGTTGTTCGCCAACGTACGCCAGGCCACGCGATGGGTGCCAGGGAAGGCGACGCTGAAGGACCGCGGTTTCCATGTCGGCACGACCATTCCCGTGGGAGGCGCCGGACTGGTACTGCTGGCATACGGCATGCAGCAATCGGTCGGCACGCCGAATCGTGGCCAGCAGGCTTCGATCGGCTACCAGTACTCGATGTCCAAGCGCACAACGCTCTATGCCAACGCCAGCAAGATCTGGAACACGAACAAGGCCAACTACACATTCTCGAACATCCCCAATGAGGTCACGGCAAGCAGCGTGTCCGACCCGCGCGGGGTCATGATGGGCATGCGCCATCTCTTCTGATGTGCGCACGTACGTGCGCACCGGCCGGCCGCCGTTGCCGGCCAAGTGCCGGCGCGCCGCCGCGATCCCGTCAAGCATAGGAGAATCCATGAAGCGTTCTACCCTCGCCGTGGCCTTCGGGCTGCATCTGTTCTGCGCGTCGATCGCATCTGCGGCAGGCGTAACACAGCTGCAGACCCTGGGCGCGGACGCCGCGGTCCGGCTTACTGATGCCGCCAGACGGTTTGCCGAGGACCGAAAACTTGCCGTCAGCATCGTCGTGGTCGACGTCTCCGGACACTTTCTCAGCGGCGTGAGAATGGATGGCGCCCCGTTTGCGACCTTTGACGTCGCGCGCGGCAAGGCCATCGCCTCGGCGGCAACGGGAGGCGCCTCCGGCGCCGAGCTCGTGAAGCGCTATCAGGCCAATCCCATCGTCTTCGGCCAGATGAGTTCGCTGGTTTATGGCGGGCCGGTCTTTCCGTCGCAAGGTTCCCTGGGCATCTACGTCGGTGGCCGGCTGGTCGGGGCCGTCGGCGTCAGCGGAGGGCCATCGGACGTGGACGAGGAGATCGGGCGCCGCGGCATGGCCGCGATCGGTGCGACTGAGGCACCCTGAGTGGTGCAGGCGCCTGGACGCATCGTTCATGCTTGCGTCATGGTCGCGCCTGCCGGCGTATGACACCGGCAGGCGCGCTGTAGGGGCGCGCCAGGGCGTCAGGGCTCACTACGGCTCTGGATGTCCGACAGGAAGCGCTCGATCCGCGTGGCGAGGTCCACCGGCGTCTCGTCCATCGGATAGTGTCCCGCGTTGCGGATCACGTCGATGGCCCGATCGAGGAATGCTTTGCCGTACGTCTGCTCCATGACGTCAGCAGTCAGCGACGGGTCGTGCTCACCGACCAGCAGCAGCTTGGGAACACTGGTGCCGGCAACTTCAGCAGAGAAGTCGGTGTCGGCCCATGCCCGGAAGTAGGCGGCAAACGCGTCGGCATCGGCATGCTGCGTCGAGGCCCGGACCATCTTTTCCACCCAATGCCGGCTCAGGCGTTTGCCCGTCGAATTGTCGAGGACCGCAGTTCTTGCCGCGAGCTCGCCGGCGGCACGTTCGAACAGAGCGCGTGCCGGCTTGTCGAACGGCACAGGCGTAGGCGGCACTGGTGTGACGCCGACCATGGCCGTGACGCGTGCAGGCGCCTGCATGGCGACGGCCTGCATGGCCTTGCCTCCCATGGAGTGCCCGATCAGCGAGAAGCGCTGCCATCCCAGTTCGTCACCAAGCGCCAGCACGTCGGCGGCGATCTCCCGCATGTCGAATCTGCCCTGGATTCCTCGCCGGGAACCATAGCCTCGATAGTCGATGAAGGCGTAGGTGAAGCGGTCGCCGTCGAGCACGTCTACAAAGGGCCCCCATCCGCGTGCATGGCCGAACCAGCCGTGCAAGGCGATGACATGGTTCGGGCCGTTGCCGATGGTGACCACGGCGCCGTTTTGGTTGTAATGCATTGCGTTTCCTCCGGTCGTCGATGTGGCGCTCCATATTGCATGAGGAGCTGCGGCGCGAGCGGAGTGCCTGTCAAGTACTTGGACAATCCGGTAAGCAGGCGCCGTGCGGCGTCTGCGATCGTCGGCCAGCGTACCGCCATGCCGCAGAACGGAGGACGTTTTGGTAAACGGCTCCCCAAATGGGGAAGCGCCTTGTGTCCGAATCAGTAGAGTATGAGCCCGGGCTGACCCTGTCGCCCACGCATCGCGATTCACAAGGAGACAAGAGTCAATGCAAAGCCGGAAGCCTCCGTCATTCCTGACCGCCCCTCGGCGGGTGGCCACGATTGCCGCCATCACTGCGGCCATCACCGCCACGCTCGCCGTGGCTGTCGCAGGCCTGCGGCCCATCGCCGCCAACGCAGCGGCAACGGACACAAACATACAGGCCGACTGGAAGCCTTCGAAGCCTATCGTCTTCATCGTGCCGTTTCCGCCGGCAGGCATCAACGACGTGCTGGCCAGGGCCGTGGCGCAGCGCCTGTCGAACGCGCTGGGACAACCAGTCGTGGTGGAGAACCGGCCGGGCGCCAGCGGCAACATTGGCGCGGAGGCGCTCGTGCGCGCGGCACCGGACGGTCACACGATCGGCATCCTGAACAGCATCCACGCGGTCAACGCCGCCTTCTACCGCAAGCTGCCCTACGATGTGACGCGCGACCTGGTACCTGTGGCGCCGCTGGGCGAGTCACCGCTGGTGCTGGTTACGAACCCGCACACGCCATACAAGTCCGTCCCCGAACTGATCGCCTATGCCAAGGCGAATCCCGGCAAGATCAACTATGGCGGCCCGACCAGCTATCCGCTCGAAATGATCAAGACGATGGCCGGTGTCGACATCACCAATATTCCTTACAAGGGCAGCGGCCCGACGATCAACGACATGATCGCCGGCCATATCGACCTGGCGACGGGACCGCTGCTGGAGTACATGCCCCATGTGAACTCCGGCAAGCTGAAGCTACTGGCCGTCGGCACCGCGAGCCGGCTCAAGGCTCTGCCCAACGTGCCCACTGTGGCCGAGAGTATTCCCGGCTACGACACTACCGTCTGGTATGGCGTGTTTGCCCCCAAGGGCACGCCGGCGCCCGTGGTCGAGCGGCTGCGCGGCGAGATCCGCGCCATCATGAGCGATGCCGGGATCCGCGCCAAGCTGACCGGCCTGAGTGTTGACACCGCCTTCAGCCAGACCGGCGTGACCGGCCTGAGCACCCGTCTGACCAGCGAAACGCAGCGCGCGCACCAGATCGTCACCAAGACCGGTGGCTACCTGAACTAGATCGGGCAATGCCTTGTTGTGAGAATGCACTGAGCTGATGTGCTGCATTTCGCCGTCCAGGGGGGTGGTGCCGCGGACGGCCCAATCGAAAGGAACCAAAAAGATGATGATCGACAGGAGACATTGGCTGAAGGCTGCCGGCGCCCTCGGCCTGGGGGCCGCGTCGCTGAAGGCGGCGGCACAGGTGACGGCGGGGCGGAACACGCCGCTTGCTGCATCGGGCGCCGCTCCGCTCCCCGTAGTCAAACCGGGCAAGATCCACCGGATCGAGTCCGCCACCGAGACCGTGCGCGTCGGCATTCTCGACCCCAAGGCGACGCCGGTCGCCAGCATCGAGTCGGGCGACCTCGTGATGTATCCCAATACCTGGGTCAACTGGGCCAACGGCGCCTCGTACGGCATGAGCTACGAGGATCGCGAACCCGTGCGCAAGCGATTTCCGCAAGGGCCGTACTCGAACGTCGGGCCAGTGGAGCTGCGCGGGTCGATGCCCGGCGACGTGGTGGAGTGCCGGATGGTCAGGCTGCGCCCGATCGGCTGGGGATGGAACTCGGCACCAAAAGGGGTCGGTGCACTGCCGAACGACTTTGCGAAGCCGTACCTGCGCTATTTCAAGTTTGACGAGAGCCGGCAGTACACCGAGTTCGCGCCGGGTATCCGCATCAAGCTGGCGCCGTTCCAGGGCGTGATGGCGGTGCAGCCCGCCGGCGACGAACCGATCAGCGGCATCCTCAGCGGTCCGTATGGCGGCAATCTCGTGTTGCGCGAGCTGGTTGAGGGTACGTCACTGTTCCTACCAGTCCAGCGGCCGGGCGCGATGATCTGGACCGGCGACTCGCATGCCGCCCAAGGCGACGGCGTGGTCAATCAGACCGCCATCGAAACCGCGATGGAGGACATGCAGATCCAGTATTTCCTGCACAAGCAGCGGCCCTTGGCCCTGCCGATGGCGGAGACGCCCAGCCACTGGATCATTCTCGGCTTTGGCAAGAATCTCGACGAGGCGCTCGTCGCCTGCCTGCGGCAGATGCTCAACTGGGTGAGCGCGGCGACCGGCATGGATCCGCATGACGTGTACTCGCTCGCCAGCATCACCTCGGACTTCCGCATCACGCAGTACTCCAACCAGACGGCCAGCAACTACACGTCGATTCCGGCCAAGACCGTGCACGGCATGCTGCCCAAGGCGGTATTCGACGCGGTCATCCAGGACAAGCTGTCGCGCTCGCTGCGCGGCTGACCGGCAGCGGACGCCGGGCGGCGTGGGGCGCCTCAGTCGCCGTGCGCGCCGCCCGGCATGCCGGTGCGGCGGAACTCCGACGGGCTAAGCCCCAGGTGCTGGACGAAAAAGCGCGTGAAGTGTCCTTGCGCGCTGAATCCGAGTTGGTGTGCCACGTCCCCGATGCTGGCATGCCGTTCCGCCAGCAGGCGTGTGGCGATGCCGATTCGGATCCAGTCGAGGTATTGCTGCGGCGAGATGCCCATGCAGGCCTTGAACTGGTGGAAGAGCCGGCTGCGGGACATGCCCACCGCGCTGGCGACCGTTTCAACGTTGGGGTTTTCCCCGGCGTGGCTGCGTATGTACTCGGTCGCGCGCTTGATCCGGTAGTCAAGCGGCCTGGTGTTTGCCAGCACTTCGGTCATCGACCGCCGCTGAAGATGGCAGGCCGACACCCTGCGCGCCAGATTCGCGACGGCGGCCTCGCAATCTGCCGAGCCAATTGCCGAATCGTCGGCCAAATCCCGAGCCAGGCAGGTACCCAGCGCCGTCAGCGATGCGACGGTATCCGCATCCATGCGCACCAGTGTTTTACTGAAGCGCAGGCCGCCGGCAGGATTGTCGACGCCGAGCGTGCGCCCGAGCCATTCCGGCTCCAGTAGCAAGGCGAGCAGCAGCGAAGGCGAGCCCTCCTTAGCGCTCTTCGTATGCGTCGACCACGGATTGATCAGCAGCGCGCAGCCGTCGGTCAGTGTCGCCGGTTGGCCGTCGATCTTGAATGTCGCATCCGTGCCGCCGACCTTGAAGATCAGATGGAACTCCGCATGGGCATGCGCGACGAGCGGCCCCGATATCCGATGGAGGGTGGCACGGCCGAAGCTGCCGTGGACGATGCGTATCTGGCGGTCCTTTGCCATGCAAGGTGTCTCCTCAAGCAAGCCAAAGGGGAATCGTGCCGATGCGCTGCAGGTGGCGGAGTGCGATTTCACTCTCAGTCAACCGGCGCCCGACCAATCGATGCCGAAGAAGTCGTACAGGAGACAGAGGACCCGTCAGTTCCACACGCTTCGGCGAACCAGTCGATAACCCCAAAAATTGCAAACGTTTGCAGTCAGTCAGGATTATGTCATGCGCGTGGCAGCCGTCAAGGGAAAGACAGTGTAGCCCCGTCGATTCGGCCGAACGTGAAACAAGGTCCACACGGGAACGGAACGGGCAGGGCGTTGCTAACGATTCCTCGGCGCGCCTGAAGGTGACTTTCCGGCCACGCTACGCCCAGGGGGCGCGGATGCCAGCCTGGCTGGCAAGTGCCTCCAGCGCGTCAGCAGTCACAGGCGCCAAGGCAATCCCGTTCGCGCCGCGCTCCCGAGCTTCCGCGTAGCCGCGTTCTCCCGGCAGCCGCGGAGGACCTTCGACAGAGGCCGGCAGGTTGTGGATGGCCCCAGCGAGCTCGGTCAACTGCGCTTGAAACAGGGAAGGGTCCACCACCTGGGCGATATCGATCACGAGCAACCACGCGTTCTGCGTGTGGCGATGACCGGCAGTGGGGGCCAGCAGCGCGGGCGCCAGGATCGGATGGTTGGTCAGCAGGCTGCAGGCGATCTCGGCCATCAGCGCGAGGCCCGACCCTTTCGGGCCGCCCAGTGGCAGCGGCGTTGTCGCCTGGCGCGCGTCCGTGGTGGGATTACCCATGGCATCGATGGCCCAGCCCGGCTCGAGCGGCCGGCCGGTGGCCCGAGCCTGCATCAGCTTGCCGAAGGCAACGGCTCCCGAAGCCATGTCGAACACGATCGGCTCGCCGAGCCCCGGGCAGGCCATGGACAGCGGAGCAGTTGAGACGCCCGCCACCGAGGCGCCATGGTAGGCCATCAGCGGTGCCGAAGCGGCCATTGCCATGGCAAACATTCCTGCACTGGCCACATGCGCGGTGTGAAAGCCGAGCGCGCCGGTATGCGTTGTCTCCCGCAAGAGCACCAGGCTCGCCCCGGCCTGGCGCGCCCCGGCGAGAGCTTGCCCGGCGGCAATGCGCATGCCCAGCGCACCGGCGCAGCGATCGCCCTCGACCACGGTCAGGGCTGGCAGGCTTAGCCCCGGGCGCGGTTGTGCCTGGCCATTCATGTCGCCCGAGGCCAGCCACGCAGTGTACTGCGGGATGCGCGAAACCCCATGTCCTGGCGAACCGCGCAGGTCAGCCCACACCAGGCTCTCCGCCACCAGTGAGGCGCCAGGTTCGTGCAGCCCGGCCGATGCAAGTAGTGCCTGTGCGAAGGCTTGCAGCCCGGCTGCGCTGATCATGGTCGATGGGCGCGCAGTCATGCGGCCCCCAAAGACGCCTGGCGGGCCGGGAAGAACTTGTGCAGCCAGTCCGTGACCAGGTTCATGACGGCCCGGTTGTCATCGGAGAAGATGAAATGATCGATCTCCGAGAACAGATGCAGTTCGGCCGGCATCCTGGCGTTGCGGAACAGCCCGATCGACTGGTCTGTAGGGGTGACCGAGTCGTCCGCCGGATGCAGCAGCAGGAGCGGACGCGGGGCAATGTTGCCGACCACTGCGTTCGGCCGAAAGCGCAGCATGCTTTCGACCACCTCGAACGGGAACTCCATGAAGCTTCCCGCGGGCAGACTGCTGCGCATCTCGGGGGGAATGGGCACGATGTCAAAGCGCGAGACCTGCATCGACTGGCCCGTGGCCAACCGGGCACGGCCTTCTTCCACCATTGCCTCGAAGCGCTGCCAGGCGGCCGAACCGGCATGCTGCTGACGCAGCTTTACTTCCCCATCGCCCCATCCGGCCGATGAGATGCAGGCCACGATGCGAGGGTCAACGCCAGCCGCATAGACCGCCACGGCCGCACCGAAGCTGTGACCCATCACAGCAATCTTCGCAGGCTCCACTTCGGGCAGGCTCTGCAAGTAGCTGACCGCGTTGCGGGTGTCGCTCACCTGGTCCTCGCACAGTACCTTGCCGCGCTCGCCTTCGCTGTTACCGCAGCCCCGCATGTCGAAGCGCAGGACCACATAGCCCAGTGACGAAAACAGGCGCGTTGCCAACTGCACCATGCCGTCGTCCTTGTTGCTGCCGAACCCATGCAGCACGGCGATAGCGGGACGTCGCTCGCCTTCGGCAAGATCGGGGGGTAAATGCAGGGCTCCGGCCAGGCGAAGCCCGTCGGAGTCAAATTTCACAACCGTGTGCACGCTCGATTCTCCAAGTTTCGTGGCACACGATGTTGTACGAAATCCGCCTTCCGATGGCTGCCCAAGCATCCACTGACTTACCCGATCGTCCGCTTACTTGAGAGGGAGAAAAAGATGGAATGAACGCGCCCCCGCACCCACGAAGCGGGAGCGGTTCCATTCAGATCTGGGAAGCGAGGCAGGTAGGCGTGCCCCCCATCACGAAACGGCATCGCTGTGCCAGAGTGGGGAGTGCCTTTCCTTACCACCAGCAGGCCACCGCCAGCGGGGAGTACTAAACCGGCACGGTATCTGCCAGCGTCACCTTGGCTATTCCAGGAAGACGTAGTCCGCCCGATACGGCATGCGATTCTCCTGTCCCTCCTGTGTGCAGGCCTGAGGGAGGGCTTGTCCGCCTTGCGTATTCAGCCGTTGCACGTAACGCGTCCTCGCAAGCAGGCCAGTTCCGCCGGTGCTGGTTGCCTGCAACAGTAAGAGTGGAATGCTGTCCGGCTCTTGAGCATTGGGCGTCTGTCGCAATACCTTGCCGGTCACCTTGCTGCCGTCAGGCGCTTCCCAGGTTGGCCCAGCGTAGTGTTTGACGACGAGTTGTCCGGTGTCATCCTTCAGGGTTGCTTCCGGGGCCGAAAAGCTCCATAACAACCGGCCGTCGTTCGCACGCTTGCACTGATAAATCTGTACACCGGATGCGTGCAGCACCGCGATCGTTCCACGCGCGTCGGTGGGTTGGAGTTCGGGCGGAGCCGATGTCCTCGGTGTGGTACACGAAACGAGCACGCCTGCCATGCAGAGTACAGTGAGATTCGCTTTGCGAAAATGCCGAGAACCTTGCGACATTTGGCCTCCTTACCTGTGCCCATGGGAGGATAGTACTTCCCGAGCCACGTTGCCAGTTGTGTCCGCGCGGGTATCCTCACGTGAAAAGCGGACATTGGCCAGTCCCTCGCTCCAACCTGTGAACCTCCGGTACTACCATCTGAACGGACGCGAATGCTCGTCAACCAAGTGGATTTTGGGACGTTGGAAGTCGCGACAATTGGGGAAGCAGCCGTTCCCCTAGCTCGGTGTCAACAAGAGCTTTTCCATGACGGCCCGACGTTCCGCCTTCTGTTCGTCATTGCCTTGATGCGAAAGCAACGACTCCGACAATTCATAGCTGTACAGTGCGAATGCCCTTGCCCTTGCCTCGGCAATGCCGAAGCCCAAAGCGCTAAAGCATTGTGAGATATAAGAGAGTCGCTTGGCATCTACCTCGTCCAGTACCTGGCGCACACGCTCGTCACGACGCGCCCAGGCGCGGATGGCTAGTTCCGTCGAGGCGGCTTCCTGGGCCGACACGCCACGGAAAGGCAGCGATAGCAGGTCCCGGATCAGGTCGCGCGGGGTCAGGTTGCGCCGCTCGAAGCGGTAGATGATCTGCTCCGTGGCTTCGTCGCGCCAGGATTCGAGCATCCGGCGCAGCAGATCGTCGCGGTCCTTGAAATGCCAGTAGAAGCTGCCGCGGGTAACGGCGAGTTCTTTTGAGAGCACTTCCACGCGAACTGCGTCTACGCTTCGACTGACCAGCAGGTTGCGGGCGGCCTTGATCCAATCCTCGGGTGTAAGTTGGTTGCGCACAGGGGCTGTTCCACCTGGCGTGGCTTTCGTCATAGGGTCTCCATCAGCAACGTGCACGATTCTACTCCTCAGGGAAAATACACTTGTGTATGGAATTTCCTTCGTGGGTTCTGCGCGTATACCCTCACGAAATACACGAGTTTCCGCCTTGACCTACCTCAACTCACTTCATACCATACACATACGTATGTGTATGGAGAAACGCGATGAGCAAGTTTGAGGGTGTGGGTTCAACCCTGGTGGCCGCCGGCCACCAGACCAATTACTTCGACCAGGGCTCTGGCAAGCCATTGTTCTTGCTGCACGGCTCGGGTCCGGGGGTGTCCGGCTGGGGCAACTGGAAGGGCGTGATGAACGAGCTGGCGCAGTCGTTCCGCGTGATCGTGCCGGACATCGCCGGCTTCGGCTTCACCGAGTTCAAGGACGGCACCAAGTACGACATCAAGCTGTGGGTCGGCCACCTGGTCGGGATCATGGACGCGCTGGATATCGAGCGCGCCTCGTTCGTCGGCAACTCGTTCGGCGGCGCGTTGTCGCTGGGCCTGGCGGTGTTCGACCCGAAGCGCGTCGAGAAGCTGGTGCTGCTGGGCGCACCGGCCGGAGAGTTCGAGCAGACCCCGGGGCTGCGCTCGGCCTGGGAATACGAGCCATCGCTGGAAAACATGGAAAAGACCATGCGTCTGTTCCCGTACGACCAGTCGATCATCACGCCGGAAATGGTGCAGTCCCGCTACGAGGCCAGCGCCCGTCCCGGCGCCCAGGAGGCGCTGCGCAAGCTGATTCCGCAGCCGAATGCCGAGGGTCCGACCATGGTCAAGGGCTTTCCGGCGCATGTGGTGGCAAAGATCGAGGCGCCCACGCTGGTCCTGCATGGCCGCGAAGACCGCGTGGTGCCGCCGGCGTGCGGTCAGCTGCTGGCGCGCGCGATTCCGAATGCCGACTTGCACCTGTTCGGCCGCTGCGGCCACTGGGTGCAAACCGAGCGACGGGCCGATTTCCTGAAGCTGGTTTCCGACTTCATCGCCTGACGCCATGAGCCGCAACGTACTCGAGCGGGTGCTGCACCAGTTGACCGTCGACCGGTCCGCCAAGCAGCGCTTCCGCGATGACCCGGAAGCCTTCCTGCAGCGCTTTGCGCTGACTGAGGGTGAGCGCGCGATGTTGACCGGTTTTGACGTGCTCGGGCTGCAGCGGGCCGGCGTGAACCCGATGCTGACCATGGGGTTCTGGCAGGAGCTCTCGCCCGAGCGCGACATGCGCGCCTACATGAAGAAACTGCGCCCGGTGGGCGCGTCCGAGGCGCTTCACAGCGCTGCCCTGAAGCAATAGGTAGGCAGAGATGGGACAAATCGTAGGCGGCTTTTTGGTGCCGCACGACCCGGTGATGTTCGTGGCCCCGCAGGCCCCGGCACCGGCCGTACAGGATCGTATGTGGGGGGCGTTCGCCACCTGCGCCCAGCGCCTGGCTGAACTGGAGCCGACCAGCGTCATCGTGGTGGGCGCCGACCACTACATGCTGTTTGGGACAACCTGCCTGCCGAGCTACCTGATCGGGACTGGCGACGTTGACGGCCCGCTGGACGCGATGCCGGGGCTGAAGCGCGGGCATATCCCCAACAGCGAAGGCCTGGCTGCGCATATCGCGGCCGATGGCCATGCGCGCGGGTTCGACTGGGCGGTGGCGCGTGCCTTGACGGTAGACCACGCCATCGCCATCCCGAATCAACTGATGGTCCAGCCGATGCGCGAAGCCGGCCGCAGCGTCGGCACCGTTCCGGTCTACCTGGCAGCCGGCGTGGACCCGTACATCCGGATTGCACGAGCCATCGAAGTCGGACGCCAGATCCGCGAAGCCGTGGAGTCGTTCGACGCCAGTGAGCGGGTAGCCGTGATTGGCAGCGGGGGCATCAGCCACTGGGTTGGCACGGCAGAAATGGGCCGAGTCAACGCGGACTTCGACCACCAGATCCTGGATTACGCCCAGCGTGGCGACCTGGCCGCATTGGCCGCACTCAGCGACGAATACATCCTCGCGAATGGCGGCAACGGCGGCATGGAGATCCGCAACTGGGCCTGCGCCATGGGCGCCCTCGAGGGCGCGCGCGGCGAGGTCATTGCCTACGAGGCGGTCCCGGAATGGGTGACAGGCCTTGGTTTCGTGCAACTGCATCGGCAGTAAGGCACGCAGACGGATAGCAGACATGAGCAAGAAAGTATTCCTCCTGAAGCGCGAAGCGCTAGAGCCTGGCCAGGTGTGCAAGGTCGAGACCGATGGCTGCCCGCTGGCGGTCTATAACGTCGACGGTGCCTTCTATGCCACCAGCGATGTGTGCACCCACGCGACCGCATCGTTGTCCGAAGGCGAGATCGTCGATGGCGACCTGATCGCGTGCCCGCTGCATGACGGGCAGTTCCATATTCCCACCGGCCAGGCCATGGCATTTCCCTGCACGGTGGACCTGCGCACCTACAAGGTGATCGAGGAAGGCGACGAGATCTACGCTGACCTGGAGCAGGAGTCCGAAGCCGCTACGTCGGCAATCTGAGGAAAGCGACATGACACACGACTGCACGGGCAACTGCGAACGCCTGCGAAAAGACCCCGTCAGCGAACCGCTGAGTGGGCTCGACCGACTGATCGACCTCGACGTCGGCCGCCTGTCGCGCCGGGTCTACTGGGACCACCGAATCTATGAGCAGGAGCTGGAGAAGATCTTCTCGCGTAGCTGGCTGTTCCTGGCGCATGAGTCCCAGATCCCCAAGTCCGGCGATTACGTGACCACCTACATGGCGGAAGACAATGTCATCGTCGTGCGCCAGAAGGACGGATCGGTCAAGGCGTTCCTGAACACTTGCCCGCATCGCGGCAACAAGCTGAACTTTACCGACGCCGGCAACGCCCGGACCTTTGTCTGCAACTACCACGGCTGGGCCTTCGGAATCGATGGCGCGCTGCGCGGCATGGCGGGGCAGGAACTGTTCGAGGACAGCGGCATGAACCGGGCCGAACACGGTCTGCACCCAGTGGCACAGGTAGCGACCTACAAGGGCCTTGTTTTCGGCAACATGGATCCCGATGCGCCTTCGCTCGAATCTTACCTGGGCGACTTCCGCTACTACCTCGATGTGATGCTCGACATGGACGGGCAGGGCACGGAGTTTGTCGGCGGTTGCGTGAAGTCGGTGATCAACTGCAACTGGAAGGTCCCCGTCGAGAACTTCATCGGCGACATCTACCACGCACTGTGGACGCACGACTCGGCCGCGCGCGCCATGTTGGGCGGGCCGGTTGCAGAGGTCTACAAGGATCCCGATTCCTATCACGTCAACTTCAACGGCCATGGCTGGGAGTTCAACCTGGACGTGGTGGGGAACGCCGCGACGCTGGGCGACAAGGAAATCCGCAAATACCTGTACAGCATCCAGCCGAAGGTTGCGGAACGCCTGGGCGAGTTCCGCTCCAAGATGATCGGCTCGATCTCGTCGGTCAGCGTGTTCCCGAACCTGTCCTTCCTGCCTGGCCAGAACACATTCCGGGTCTGGCATCCGCGCGGCCCGGGACAGATCGAGCTGCATACCTGGACCATCGTCAACAAGAGCGCGCCGCAGGACATCAAGGACCGCTGGCTCAAGGGAACCATGATGACCTTCTCGCCGTCGGGCGTGTTCGAGATGGATGATGGCGAGAACTTCGAGTTCTCGACGCGCACCAACGCGGGGTTCGTGACGCGCCAGCAGGATCTGTACATGGGCCTGGGCCGTGGCTCGCGCGTAGAGGATAGCGAACTGCCGGGCAACGTCTACCGCAACCAGGTGAACGAGGCCAACCACCGCGCGTTCTACCAGCGCTGGCTCGACCTGATGCGCTCGCGCAACTGGTCCGAAGTGCCGGTACGCGACCAGGCTAGTCTGGAAGACAGCGCCTATACCTACCAGAGCAACGCCAAGGAGGTCGCATGAGCGCGCTGCCGCAATCCCTGCCCGAGGCGACGGGCGAGCAGCCGGTGGATCGCGAGACCGCGCACCGCATCGAGCAGTTCCTGTTCCGCGAGGCGCGCTTGCTGGATAGCGAAGCCTGGGAGGAATGGCTCGCCCTGGTGACCCCCGATATCCACTACTGGATGCCGGCGATCGAGAACCGCCGCCGCGCCGACAAGCTGGGCGCTTATTCGCCGGGCCGCGGCGCCTTCTTCGACGACAACCACCTTGACCTGGAACGGCGGGTGGCGCGCTTCAAGCAGCCTTCGGCCTGGGCCGAGGATCCGCCGACGCGTCACGTGCACGTGATCAGCAACATCGAAGCGCTGCACGGTGGGGCAGAGGACGAGTTCATCGTGCATTCGGTCTTCGTCAACTACCGCAGCCGCGGCGAGGCCGACAACGACCTGCTGCTGGGCCGGCGCGAAGATCTGCTGCGTCTGGTGGACGGTGACCTTCGAATCGCGCGTCGCAAGATCGTGATTACGCAGTCCCTGTTCATGTCCAAGAATCTCAACACCTTCCTGTGACCATGGGCTGGCTAAATGACGATGTGGCGCTGGTCACCGGGGCAAACTCCGGGATCGGACTGGCAGTGGTGCGGCGCTTCCTGGCCGAAGGGGCCAGGGGGATCGGCGTGCTGGTTCGCAGCGCCAGCGGCGCCGACAGCCTGCGCGAAGAGTTTGGCGAAGGCGTGGCCATCACGGTCGGCGACGTGCGCTCGCCGGAGGCCAACGCCGAAGCCGTGGCCAATACGCTAAAGGCCTTCGGCAAGCTCGATACGCTGATCGGCAACGCGGGTGTGTGGGACTACTTTGCGCCGCTGCGCAAGTTCGCTGACGGGCAGCAGGCCGCGGAAACCTACCGGGAAGTCTTCGATATCAATGTGCTGGGCTACCTGCTGGCGGCCTATGCAGCGGCGCCTGCGCTGCGCGAAAGCCAAGGCAGCATGATCTTCACGCTTTCCAATGCGGCGTTCTATGCCGGTGGCGGCGGGCCGGCATACGTGGCGTCGAAGCATGCTTGCGTTGGGCTGATCAAGCAACTCGCGTATGAGCTGGCACCGGATGTGCGCGTCAATGGCGTTGCGCCAGGTGGCACGGTGACGCCGCTGAAGGGGCCGGAGTCGCTGGGCAAGCAGGACGCAAAGCTGTCAGAGATTCCAGGCTTCAGCGATGCCGTGGCTGGAGCGGTGCCGCTCGGCTTCATTGCGCAGCCGGAGGACCACACCGGGCACTACGTGCTGCTCGCCTCCCGTACCAATTCGCCGGCCACCACGGCAGCCATCCTGCAAAGCGATGGCGGCTGGGAAGTGCGTGGGCGGCCCGCGCGACGACCACGCGACTGAACGAAACAACGAAAAAATGAACGCCCCCATTCCAAACTCCGCCTCGGCGCACGCAGCGTTGCGCGCGACCTTCTCCGCTGCGCGCCTGCCGGTGATGGCCGCACCGATGTTCCTGGTTTCCGGCCCTGAACTGGTGTGCGCCAGCCTCAGCGCGGGCATCGTCGGCACCTATGCCGCGCCCAACGCTCGCAATATCGAGGCGCTGGACCAAGCGCTTGCGCAGATCTCCGCGCATGCCAAGGATAGCCCGACCGTGCCGTGGGCATTGAACATGATCGTGCACAGCAGCTACGACCGCTTCGACGCCGAGATGGCGCTGGTCGAGCGCTACCGGCCCGGCATCGTCACCACTGCCCTGGGCAGCCCACGCCGGGTGCTGGACCGGGTGCACGCCTATGGCGGGCTGGTGATGGCCGATGTCATTTCGCCGGCGCTGGCGCGCAAGGCCATCGAGGCTGGCGTGGATGGCCTGGTGCTGGTGAGCAGCGGTGCCGGCGGTCATACCGGCCAATACCACCCGTTCTCGTTCCTGGCCGAGGTGCGCGAGTTCTGGGACGGCCCCATCGGCCTGGCCGGCGCCGTCTCCAGCGGCGCACATATCCGCGCGGCACAGCTACTCGGTGCCGATTTCGTGGTGGTCGGCACCCGGCTGATCGCAACGCCGGAAAGCATGGTGCCCCAGCAATACCGCGACCTGCTGGTGGCAAGCCGCATGGAGGATCTCGCGCTGTCCAGCGCCGTCTCCGGCGTGCCGGCCAACTGGCTTAAGCCGACGCTCAAGGCCGCCGGCTTCACGTCCGAGCAACTCAAGGCGGAAGGCAGGATCGATTTTTCCGGCGATATCGTGGCGGCACCAAAGGCCTGGAAGGACGTCTGGTCTGCCGGGCATGGCGTCGGCGCGGTGCGCACGGTGGCCACTGTCGCACAGGTGGTGGCGGAGCTGGAGACGGACTATATCGCTTGCCTGCGTGGCGAGCAGGCTGCCACGGCTGCGCTGATGCACCGTTACACCGGCAGCCCCGCGTCGGCCTGAACCGGCCTGACGTATCCCGAAGTGCAGTAGCGGGACGGACAGACGCACACGCGCGACGTCCCCGGAATCAAACCATAAGGTAGACACAGGATGACAGCCCCTCGAATCCAACAGGCAGCCGACGCGCTGCACCAGGCCCGGCAAGACCGCATGCCGATCCCGCGTATCTCCGAGTCCTACGGGATTGCCAGCCTTGACGACGCCTATGCCGTTGCCGAGGTCAATACCCGGCGTGGCGTCGACGCGGGCCGAGTCATCAGCGGCAAGAAGATCGGCCTGACGTCGGTTGCCGTGCAGAAGCAGCTCGGCGTCGACCAGCCCGACTTCGGCGTGCTCTTCGCCGACATGGAGTACGTCAGCGGCATGGCCGTGCCCGTCTCCACGCTGATCCAGCCCAAGGCGGAAGGGGAGGTGGCCTTCGTGATGGGCAAAGACCTCGAAGGCGACCTGACCTGGGGCCGTTTCCTGAGCGCAATCGAGTATGCGCTGCCGGCGATCGAGATCGTTGACAGCGCGATTCAGGACTGGCGCATCACGCTGGTCGACACCGTTGCGGACAACGCCTCTTGTGGTCTCTACGTGCTGGGTGCAGACCCGAAGCGCCTGACCGACGTGATCCTGCCGGAATGCGGCATGCGCTTCCTGCGCAATGGCGAGACGAGTTCGGAGGGCAGCGGCGCTGCCTGCCTGGGCCACCCGCTGAACGCAGCCTGGTGGTTGGCAAACACCATGTTGAAGGCAGGTGCGCCGCTGCGGGCCGGCGATGTTGTGCTTTCCGGCGCGTTGGGGCCGATGTTCCCGATCAAGGCGGGTGAGGCATTGCAGCTTGAAGTGGAGGGGCTCGGGCGGGTGAACTGCCAGACCGAGTAAATCGATCGTCGTTCCCGCCTCGCAGAGCGGGACGCTGGAGACAATATGAAACAGGCAATCTTCAAGGCGGCAGCCATCGTGCTGGCCACCTCGGCAGCGCTCACCCTTTTTTCGGGTACGGCGCAAGCGCAATCGGGCGAGATCACTATTGGGGTAACGCTGTCGGCAACTGGTCCAGGTGCGTCGTTGGGCATCCCGGAGAAGCAGGCGATTGGTATGCTGCCCAAGACCTTGGGCGGCAAGCCCGTGCGCTATGTGATCCTTGATGATGGCACTGATCCTGCCGCGGCATCGAAGAATGCGCGCCGCCTGATTGAGGAAGACAAGGTTGACGCGATCATTGGTTCGTCAACGGTGCCGACCTCCATCGCCGTGGCCACGGTGGCGGCCGAGGGCAAGACCCCGGCGATCGCACTCAGCCCGTTCGTGCCGAAGCCGGGCTGGGTGGCATGGTCGTTTTCGTTGCCCCAGCCGGTAGGCCTCATGTCTGCCGCGCTGCTCGACGATATGGCTGCGAAGAAGGTGCGCTCGCTGGCGTTCATCGGCTACAACGATTCCTACGGCGAGGCCTGGCTGAAGGATATCCAGCCGCGCGCCGAAGCAGCCGGCATCAAGCTGGTAGCGACCGAGCGCTTCGCCCGCACCGACCAGTCGGTGGCCGGACAGACGATCAAGGTCGTAGCATCCCGGCCCGACGCCGTGCTGATCGCCGGCAGCGGCACGCCGGCGGCGTTGCCGATGTCGGCACTACGGGACCGCGGCTTCAAGGGAGCTATCTACCAGACGCACGGAGTCGCCAACAACGATTTCCTGCGCGTGGGCGGCAAGGCGGCCGATGGTGTGGTGCTGCCTGCGGGCGCACTGCTGGTGGCCGAGCAGTTGCCGCCGTCGCACCCAAGCAAAGCGGTAGCGGCGGATTTCGTCACCCGTTATGAAGCCAAGTACGGTGCTGGCACGCGGGACCTGTTTGCCGGCTACGCGTATGACGCCTACTTGCTGCTGGACAAGGCAGCGGGCGCGGCTGCCAAGGCGGCGCAGCCTGGCACGCCGGCATTCCGCCAGGCATTGCGCGACGCCATCGAAGGAACCACTAACCTGCCCGCTACGCACGGCGTGATCAGCGTCAGCAAGACCGAGCACTCCGTCTACGACAGTGCGAGCCGCGTGGTGGTCAGAATCCAGGATGGCGGCTGGAGGATCGTGAAATGAATGCAGTAGCTTGCCGCATGCTGGCCGACTGCCCGCCTGATGCCACGGGCCAGCGCAGTCCTGTGAAGCTGGCCACCCCCGATATCACGATCGATCGACGCGAGGACGGCAGCTTCGTCCTGCGCTCCACCCAGGCGCTGCAGCCATACGTGCGTTGCATCGGCGACTGGCTGCAATACTGGGCGCAGGAGGAGGGCACCCGCACGTTCCTCGCCGAGCGACAAGGCGACGACTGGCGCCGCGTGAGCTACAGTGACGCGCTGGCGGCCGTCCGCCGGATCGGCCAGGCGATCCTGGACCTGGGCATCGCCGAGGACGCCCCGATCGTGGCGCTTTCCGAGAACAGTATCAACCTGGCCTTGCTCTCGCTGGGCGCCATGCACGTGGGTCGGCGCATTGCCGTGGTGTCGTCCGCGTACACCGTGGTCGCCAGGGACCATGCAAAGCTGCACGCCATCCTCGACCGGCTCCAGCCCGGCATGCTCTACGCGGAAAATTTCACGCAGTATGGTGGGGCGATCTCTTCGTGGAAGCCCGCGTGCCCGGTGGTCTTCACGCATGGGGCACAAGGCGATGCGCTGCCGTTCAGCACGTTGCTCGATACCCCCCCTGGCATTGCGGTCGATGCGGCGTTCGCGGCAGTCGGCAGCGATGCGATTGCCCGCATCCTGCTGACTTCCGGCTCGACCGGTGTGCCCAAGCTGGTGCCGAACACCCACCGCATGCTGTGCGCCAATCAGCAAATGATCGCGCAGTGCTGGCCCTTCGTCGACAAGGCGCATCCCGTTGTACTCGACTGGTTGCCGTGGAGCCATACGTTCGGGGCCAACCACAACTTCAACTTGGTGCTGCGCAATGGCGGCACACTGTACATCGATAGCGGTCGTCCGGCACCGGGGGCAATCGAGGCCACGCTCAAAGGGATTCGCGAAGTCAGGCCTACGCTGTTCTTCAATGTCCCGCGCGGCTATGACGTACTGTTGCCGTATCTGGAAGCCGACGAATCGCTGGCCCGGGCGCTGTTCGAGCGCCTCGACATGCTGTTCTTCGCCGCCGCGGCCTTGCCTCAGCAATGCGCGGAACGGCTGCGAGCGGTCGCTGCCAGGGTTCGCGACGTACCGCTGTTCTTTACCACCGAGTGGGGCTCAACGGAGACCTCGCCGGTGGTCACCAGCGCGCACTTCCAGACCACGTCGACCCGCAATATCGGCGTTCCGGTGCCCGGCGTGGAACTGAAGTTCGCTCCCTGCCAGGACAAGTACGAGCTGCGCGTCTGCGGCCCCTCGATCTTTCCCGGCTATATCGGCGACGAGGCGAAGACACGCGAGGCCTTCGACGAAGAGGGCTTCTATTGCATGGGAGACGCCGGCAAGCTTGTCGATCCAGCGGACCCGAGCGCCGGGGTTATTTTCGACGGGCGCGTATCGGAGGACTTCAAGCTCACCACCGGCACGTGGGTTTCGGTCGGTACGCTGCGTATCGCGGCGGTGTCGGCCATGACGCCTTATGCCCAGGACGCAGTCGTATCAGGCCATGACAGGGCGGAGGTGGGCCTGCTGATCTTCCCGACGGCGGCGCTGCGTGCGCTGGCCGGCGACGGCGGAGGCAGCCTGTGCGGCAAGTCGCTGGGACAGCATCCGGCCGTGCGACAGGTGCTCAGCGAGATCCTGGCCGCCCTGTGCAAGGGCGCCGGCAGTTCGCAACGGCCGGCCCGCGCGGTGCTGCTCTCCACGCCGCCCTCGATCGAGCAGGGCGAGATCACCGACAAGGGCTATATCAACCAGCGCGCCGTGCTGACGCTGCGCGCCGATGACGTCGAGCGGCTTTACTCCGACTGCACGTCGGTCATCTATCCCCTCTGAAACCGGTCTGGAACAGACAGGAACAAATAAGGAAGCAGTCATGACTCGAAAACTGAAGGCCGCCATTATTGGCTCCGGCAACATCGGCACTGACCTGATGATCAAGATCCTCCGCCACGGGCGCCATATCGAGATGGGAGTCATGGTCGGTATCGATCCCGCTTCGGATGGCCTTGCCCGGGCGTCGCGCATGGGCGTGGCGACGTGTGCCACTGGCGCGGCAGGCCTGAAGGAGATGCCGGAGTTCGCTGATATCGACATCGTGTTCGACGCCACTTCGGCAGGTGCGCACGTGCAGAACGACAAGCTTCTGCGTGAAGCCAAGCCCGGAATCCGCATGGTCGACCTGACACCGGCCGCGATCGGCCTTTACTGCGTGCCAGTCGTCAACCTTGAAGCACATCTCGACGCGAACAACGTCAATATGGTGACGTGTGGCGGCCAGGCGACTATCCCCATGGTGGCTGCGATCGCTGCGGTAACCAAGGTGCACTACGCCGAGATCGTAGCCTCGATCTCCAGCAAATCGGCCGGCCCGGGTACGCGCGCCAATATCGATGAGTTCACGGAAACCACCTCGCGCGCGCTCGAAGTGGTGGGCGGCGCCACCAAGGGCAAGGCCATCATCGTGCTCAATCCCGCCGAGCCGCCACTGCTGATGCGCGACACCGTCTATACGCTCTCAGAACCGGCCGATACCGACAAGGTCGAGCGCGCGGTGGAGGCGATGGTGGCGGCCGTCAACCGCTATGTACCGGGCTATCGCCTGAAGCAGCGCGTGCAGTTCGAAACCTACGGTGCGGACCGCCCGCTGAACATCCCCGGCGTAGGCAGGCTGCCGGGTCTCAAGACGACGGTGTTCCTGGAGGTGGAGGGTGCCGCGCACTACCTGCCGGCCTATGCGGGGAACCTCGACATCATGACTTCCGCCGCGCTCGCCACTGCCGAAAAGCTGGCGGAGCGCCAGATCGCTGCCACCGGCGCTGCCGCTTGAACTCCAGACAGGACACCAAGATGACTACCAAGCTCTATATCTCGGACGTGACGCTGCGCGATGGCTCGCACGCTATCCGTCACCAGTACAGTGTTCCGCAGGTCCGAGCAATTGCCAAGGCGCTGGACGATGCTCGCGTCGATTCGATCGAAGTGGCGCACGGTGATGGACTGCAGGGATCATCGTTCAACTACGGATTCGGCGCGCATACCGACCTGGAATGGATCGCAGCCGTGGCGGAAACCGTTACGCATGCCAAGGTGGCCACACTGCTGCTGCCAGGCATCGGCACCATCCACGACCTGCGTGCCGCCTATGACGCCGGCGCCCGCATCGTGCGCGTGGCCACGCATTGCACCGAAGCCGACATCTCGCGCCAGCATATCGAGTACGCCCGCGAGCTTGGCATGGACACGGTCGGCTTCCTGATGATGAGCCACATGACCACGCCCCAGGTGCTGGCGCAGCAGGCAAAGCTGATGGAAAGCTATGGCGCCACCTGCATCTACGTCGTTGACTCCGGCGGCGCACTCACCATGGACGGCGTG
Organism: Cupriavidus sp. GW821-FHT07C08; assembly: GCF_059419025.1. NCBI lineage: Bacteria > Pseudomonadati > Pseudomonadota > Betaproteobacteria > Burkholderiales > Burkholderiaceae > Cupriavidus > Cupriavidus sp. GW821-FHT07C08. Next base: position 3,574 of record NZ_JBWKQZ010000021.1, on the reverse strand, counting down.
CGCGAGCGCTTCCGTGCGTTCAAGGACGTGCTCGATCCCACCACGCACACCGGTATGCACGCCCACCACAACCTGAGCCTCGGCGTAGCCAACTCCATGGTCGCCGTGGAAGAGGGCTGCAACCGCATCGATGCCAGCCTGGCTGGCATGGGCGCGGGGGCCGGCAACGCGCCGCTTGAAGTCTTTATCGCCGCGGCGGAACGCATGGGCTGGAACCACGGCACCGACCTGTACAAGCTGATGGACGCCGCCGACGACCTGGTGCGCCCGCTGCAGGACCGGCCGGTGCGCGTGGACCGCGAGACCCTGGCGCTGGGCTACGCCGGGGTCTATTCGAGCTTCCTGCGCCATTCGGAGGTAGCCGCGGAGCGCTATGGGCTGAAGACCGTCGACATCCTGGTCGAGCTCGGGCGGCGCCGCATGGTCGGTGGCCAGGAGGACATGATCGTGGACGTGGCCCTCGACCTGAAGTCGCAACAGAACGCAGCCGGATAATCCCATGTCGCAGGAACAGACCCTCGAGCGCCCGGGCGTGGCGGCAGAAGCCAGGTCCCACGCGGAACACCGTATCACCTTCGCACCGGCCGGGGTCACGCTCGACTGCGCACCGGGCCAGTCCGTGCTCGAAACGGCCCTGGGCGCGGGCTTCTTCCCGAAGCACAGTTGCCGGCGCGGCGAATGCCACGCCTGCTGCGCGCCGATCAAGAGCGGGTCCGTGTCCTACCCGGAGGGATTCGAGCCGGAAGGCGTCCCGGAAGGGCACTGCCTTACCTGCATGGCCAGGCCGGAGGGGGATGTGGTCATCGAGGCGCCTGAGGTGTCGGCGGTCCCCGGACGGCGTGTCGTGCAGGCCGGTGCCCGCGTGCTGTCGGCGGACCGCGTCAGCCATGACGTCACCGTGGTACGGCTGCAGGTGCCGCCAAACGCGGGCTTCGATTTCAAGGCGGGGCAGTACTGTGACGTGCTGCTGCGCGACGGCACCCGCCGCAGTTACTCCATGGCCAACGCGCCGGACGGCAGCGGGACGATGGAATGGCATGTCAGGGCGCTGCCCAAGGGGCGGTTCTCGACGCATGTGTACCAGGCGCTGAAGCCCCGCGACATGTTGCGGGTGGAGGGGCCGTTCGGCGCCTTCGTGCTGTCTGAAACCGACAAGCCCGTCATCCTGCTGGCGTCCGGCACCGGCTACGCGCCGATCGCATCCCTGATGAAGACCCACGGCCAGGCGCTGCAGGCACGCGGCGCGGTGTTGTACTGGGGCGGCCGCCGACGCGAGGACTTGTATGCCATCGACGAGGCACAGAAGTGGGATGCGCTCGCGGCGCGCCTGCGTTTTGTTCCGGTGCTGTCCGAGCCGGATGCCGACTGGCAGGGGCGCAGCGGCTTCGTGCATGAAGCGGTCGCGCATGACTTCCCGGACATGAGTGGCCTGGAGGTCTATGCCTGCGGCAACCCGCTGATGGTGGACGCCGCCCGCGCAACCTTCACGCGCGATCATGCCCTGCCGGACGGGTCCTTCTTCAGCGATGCCTTCATTACCGCGGTGACCGACCCCAGGCCCGCACCATAGCCCGCCGCGCGGGCATCAGCAAGTACCACCAGAAGTCCAGGCTCCCGGATGGCGCCGAAGGACTCAGCTTTCGATAGCAGCGCGCCCATGCCGGGCGCCTGACCGAGGTACGAGGAGACAACATGGATATCACAACCGCCGCCCTGCTGGCGCAGGACGGCATCACTTCAGGCGCGGTGTACGGCCTGCTCGCGCTGGCCCTGGTGCTGGTGTTTTCCGTTACGCGGGTCATCTTCCTGCCACAGGGCGAGTTCGTTGCCTATGGCGGTCTCACGCTGGCCGCGATGCAGGCGGGGCATGCACCGCAGACCAGCCTGCTGCTGGTCGGCATGGGTGTGCTGACCTTTATCTTCGATGTCGTGGCCGTGATGCGCAGCCACGATTTGCGCCGGGCGGCGCCGCGCCGCATCGGCGTGCTGGCGGTGAAGTACCTGCTGTTCCCTGTCGCGGTTCACCTGTCGGCGCAGACCTGGGGCGGCCAGCAGGTACCGATGGCGGTGCAGGTCGCGCTGACGCTGCTGATCATCATCCCGCTGGGGCCGATGCTGTACCGGGTCGCCTACCAGCCGCTGGCCGAAGCCAGCACCCTGGTGCTGCTGATCGTCTCGGTCGGCGTCCACTTTGCGCTGGTGGGGCTGGGCCTGGTGATGTTCGGCGCGGAGGGCTCGCGCACCGCTTCATTCTCCGAGGCGTTCTTCGAACTTGGCACCATCAACGTCTCCGGCCAGAGCCTGTGGGTGGTGGGCGTGGCGGGCTTGCTGATCGCGGCGCTTTACTTCTATTTCGAACGGACCCTTCCCGGCAAGGCACTGCGTGCCACGGCGGTCAACCGGCTGGGTGCCCGGCTGGTCGGCATCGGCACCACGCAGGCCGGGCGGCTGTCGTTCACGCTGGCCGCGGCGATCGGCGCACTGTGCGGAGTCCTGATTTCACCGCTGACCACCGTGTACTACGAGTCGGGCTTCCTGGTGGGCTTGAAGGGCTTTGTCGGCGCCATCGTCGGCGGACTGGTCAGCTATCCGCTGGCGGCGGCCGGCGCGCTGCTGGTCGGCCTGCTCGAATCCTATTCCTCGTTCTGGGCCAGCGCCTACAAGGAGGTCATTGTCTTCACGCTGATTATCCCGGTGCTGTTGTGGCGATCGGTCGTCAGCAAGCCGGCGGAGGAGGAATAAACCATGGAAATCGCGACGAACAAAGACCAGCGTGTCGGTGGTCTACCCGGCACGCGTGCCTACGCGATCGGCGCACGGCGCATCGTCTGCTGGTTGCTGCTGGCGATGCTCCTGCTGCTGCCGGTACTGCCCACGCCGGAATTCTGGATCACGCTAGGCAACTACGTCGGGCTGTACAGCATCGTGGCGATCGGGCTGGTGCTGCTGACTGGGGTGGGTGGCATGACCTCGTTCGGGCAGGCCGCGTTCGTGGGGCTGGGCGCGTACAGCACTGCGTACCTGACCACGCAGTTCGGGCTGTCGCCGTGGTTCGGGCTGCTGGTGGGGCTGGTGATCACGATGGCATCGGCCTATGTGATCGGGCTGATCACGATGCGCATGTCCGGCCATTACCTGCCGCTGGCGACCATTGCCTGGGGCCTGTCGCTGTTCTTCCTGTTCGGCAACCTGGAGTTCCTGGGCAAGTATGACGGCCTGAACGGGATCCCGGTGCTGTCGTTCTTCGGCATCGAGCTGCAGTCGGGCCGCTCGATGTTCTACCTGATCTGGGCGGTGGTGCTGCTGGCCGTGCTGGCGATGCAGAACCTGCTGAACTCGCGCCCGGGCCGCGCCATCCGCGCGCTCAAGGGCGGCGGCGTGATGGCCGAGGCCATGGGTGTGAACACCGCGTGGATGAAGGTGGTGATCTTCGTGGTGGCGGCAGTGCTGGCGTGCGTGTCCGGCTTCCTGTACGCGCACCTGCAGCGCGCGGTGAACCCGACGCCGTTTGGCCTGAACTACGGCATCGAGTACCTGTTCATGGCCGTGGTCGGCGGCGTGGGCCATGTGTGGG
>NZ_JBWKQZ010000020.1:0-153768 GCF_059419025.1 Cupriavidus sp. GW821-FHT07C08 | reverse complement strand
AGTGAAACCGGCCTCGGCGAAACAGGAAGTCAGCTTTGTTCCTGCTTGAGCAGGAATGAGCAAGTCTGACGGAACGGCTTACTTTGCCTTGTAGCTTGGGAAGAACAGCTGCTCGCCTTCCACCTTGTACCCGGCAATCGCGTCCTGTCCTTCCTTTGACGTGATCCACTCCACCAGCTTCATCGCATCCGCATGGTTGATGCCCGCATGCCTGGCGGGATTGACCGCGATGATCCCATACGGGTTGAACATCTTCTGATCGCCTTCGATGGCGATGGCCAGGCCGGTCTTGGCGCGATAGGCGCCGTAGGTGGCCCGGTCCGACAGCGTATAGGCCGGCATCTGCGCGGCCATGGTCAGCACCTCGCCCATGCCCAGGCCGGCGTTGACGTACCACGGCTGGCCCTTGGGCTCGATGCCGAGCTGCTTCCAGTAGTCCTTCTCCATCACGTCGGTGCCGGAGTTGTCGCCGCGCGAGATGAACTTGCTGCCGCTGCCGGCAAGCTTGCGAAACCCCGCCAGCACGTCCTTGCCGCCTTTGACACCTGCCGGGTCGGTGGCCGGGCCGACCACGATGAAGTCGTTGTACATCACGTCGCGGCGGTTCACGCCGTAGCCGGCCGCGACAAAGGCGTCTTCCATCTTGCGCGCGTGCACCAGCAGCACGTCGACGTCGCCCATCTCGCCCATCTTCATGGCCTTGCCCGAGCCGACCGCGATCACCTTCACGGTGACGCCCGCCTTTTGCTCGAAGCGCGGCAGCAGGTACTTCAGCAGGCCAGAGTTCTCGGTGCTGGTGGTGGTAGCCAGCTTCAGTTCGCCGCCATGGGCCGCCGACAGCAGGCCCACGCAGGCAATCGCGACGAGATGGCGCACAGGGCGGCGCAGGCGTTGGGAAAGGCGAGGCGACATGCAGTGGGCTCCTTTGTATTATGTTCTGTCGGACATAATTGCTTTTGCCTTGGGATCTCATGGAGAATGCGGCAAAAGAACATAAGAATGGGGTATTCATTGTGGTCCAGCCGAGATCGACAAGTAAATATGCTGCGGAGGACATATGACCTTCCGCTTTGACCTGTTTCCGGTGATTGCGCCAGACGACAATCCGCGCGCGAATGGCAAGGTGTTCCAGCTGCTCAAGGCCGTGCGCGAAACCGGGTCGCTGCATCGCGCCGCGCGCGAGATCGGCGTGTCGTACCGCCATGCCTGGGGCGTGATGCGGACCTGGGAGGAAATGCTCGGGCGCAGCATGCTCGATATGGAGCGCGGCCGCGGCGCCTCGCTGACGCGCTTTGGCGAACGCCTGCTGCGCGCCGAACTGCGCCTGCGCGAATCGATCGAGCCGGTGGTGCAGAAGGCCATGGCGGATTTCATTGCCGAGCTGGACGATGCCCAGCAGCCGCAGTCGCAGGTGCATTTCACCGGCAGCCATGACCCCGCGGTGGAGGTGCTGGCCGCCGCGCTGGGCGTGGCAAGAGCCCCGCTGCAGCTCGATACGGTGTTCTGCGGCAGCGTGGAGGGGCTGATCTGCCTGCAGGAGCGGCAGTCGGAACTGGCCGGCTTCTATGTCTCGCCGGTGCAGACCGCGGGCTCGGTCGCGCATGTGACGCTGCGCAAGTGGCTGCGGCCGGCCGCGGTGCGGCTGCTGCGGCTGGCCTGGCGCGAGCAGGGACTGATCCTGGCGCCGGAGGTGGCGCGCGAGGTGCATGACCTGCGCGACCTGGCGCGCACCCAGGCGCGCTTCGTCAACCGGCAGCGCAGTTCGGGCACGCGCATGCTGTTCGACCAGCTGCTGGCCGCGCAGGGCCTGTACCCGGACCAGATCGCCGGCTACGACGAAACCGAGTTCAGCAACGAGAAGGTGGCCGAGGCCGTGCACGGCGGCCGCGCGCAGGTGGGCTTCGGGCTGCGCATGAATGCCGAAGCCCACGGGCTGGCCTTCGTGCCGCTGACGCGCGAGGCCTACTACCTGGCGCTGCGCAAGAACGACCAGACCGCCGGCTGGATGGCAGCACTGCTGGGCCTGCTGGCCGACCCGGCCTTTGCCCGGCGCATCGAGGCGCTGCCCGGCTACACCATGGCCGAGCCGGCCGGCATCCTGACGCCGCAGGAGGCGTTGCCGTGGTTCGGCCCGGGCGGCAAGGAAGACAGCTGAGGCCGAGCCGGGCGGCATGACGCCGACGGGCGCGCGGCTGCGCGGCCCGGTCCGTATTACACTGGCTGCCAGGCGCGCCGTGGTTTGTATCGGCTTGCGCCGGACCCTTGCAAGGAGCGCCATGCTGGAAACCGCCGCGCTGGCCGCGGGCATGTCCTGGGCCAGCGGATTTCGCCTCTACCTTGCGGTGCTGGCCGCCGGCGTGCTGGCGCGCCTGGGCTGGCTGGACCTGCCGCCCGGGCTGCAGCCGCTGGAATCCTGGTGGGTCATCGGCGTGGCAGCCGTGCTGGCCGTGGCCGAATTCGTCGCCGACAAGGTGCCAGCGTTCGATACCTTCTGGGACGGCATCCATACCTTCATCCGCATCCCCGCCGGCGCGATCCTGGCCGCCGCCGCCTTCGGCCAGCTGGATCCGCAGTGGATCGTGGCGGCAGGGCTGATCGGCGGCACGCTGGCCGGCACCGCGCATGCGGTCAAGGCCGGCACGCGCGCGCTGATCAATGTCTCGCCGGAACCGTTCTCCAATTGGACGGCCTCATTCACGGAAGACGTGACCGCGACCGGCAGCCTGCTGCTGGCGTTTTTCCTGCCAGTGGTGTTCCTGGTGCTGCTGGTGGTCTTCCTGCTGGCGTCGGCGTGGCTGCTGCCGAAATTGTGGCGCGGCGTGCGCCGGCTGCATGCAAGCCTGCGCGGCAGGACTGAGCGGCCTGGCACACCCCGCTAGCTTCGCGGCCATTCCCGCTATTTCTTCGACTGACCCGAGGCGCGCCGCCGCCAGAAACCAAGAACCAAACCAACCGATGCCTCCCGAGTCTGCGATAGAAGCCCCGGCCACGGCCGCCAACCCCGCCGGCACGCGCCCCGCGCATGGCGGCCGCTTCTCCGCCTGGCGCCAGGCGTTGCGCATGGCGCGGCGCGACTGGCTGGCCGGCGAGCTCTACCTGCTGCTGTTTGCGCTGGTGCTGGCCGTCGCCGCGCTGACCAGCGTGGGCTTCATGGCCGACCGCATGCGGCTGGGCCTAGAGCGCGACGCGCGCCAGATGATCGCGTCCGACGTGCTGCTGGTGGCTGACCAGCCTTTCGATGCCGCCTTTGCGCAGCGTGCGCAAGCGGCCGGGCTGGCTGTGGCGCAGACCGTCACCTTCCCGAGCATGGCTACCGCCAATGGCAAGGCGCCGGCCGGCGGTGACGCCCCCAGCCAGCTGGCCGCGCTCAAGGCCGTGACCGACGGCTACCCGCTGCGGGGCAAGCTCAGGGTGGCCAGTGCGGCGGGGGCGCCGGATGCGCCCGCCGAAGGCATTCCCGCGCCGGGCACTGTGTGGGTCGACGAGGCGCTGCTGGGCGCCCTGGGCGTTGCCGTGGGCGACACCCTGCAACTGGGCAGCCGCAGCTTCCGCATCGACCGCATCATCACGCAGGAGCTTGATCGCGGCACCGGTTTCATGAACTTCGCGCCGCGCGTGCTGATGCCGCTGTCAGACCTGGACAGCACCGGGCTGATCGGCTGGGGCAGCCGCGTGACCTACCGGCTGCTGGTGGCCGGCCCCGACGCCGCCGGCGCTGCTTTCCAGAAATGGGCGCAGGACGAGATCGGACGCCGCAAGCTGCGCAATACCCGGGTCGAGTCGCTGGAATCGGGCCAGCCGCAGATGCGCGCCACGCTGGACCGCGCCGAGCGCTTCCTGTCGCTGGTGGCGGTGCTGTCGTCGATGATCGCGGCGGTGGCCATCGCCATGTCGGCGCGCCGCTATATGCAGCGCCACACCGATGCCTGCGCGGTCTACAAGTGCCTGGGGCTGTCGCGCGGGCAGATCCTGCGCGCCTTCGGCCTGGAGTTCCTGCTGGTGGGGGCGGCGGGCGCGCTCGCCGGGGTGCTGCTCGGGTACCTGGCGCACTATGGCCTGCTGCTGTCGCTGGGCGGGCTGCTGCGGGTGTCGCTGCCGCAGCCGTCACTGCTGCCGGCACTGGTGGGCGTGCTGGCCGGGCTGGTGCTGCTGGCCGGGTTTGCGCTGCCGCCGCTGCTGGCGCTGACACGGGTGGCGCCGCTGCGGGTGCTGCGCCGCGATATCGGGCTGCCGCCGGTGTCGGCCTGGGTGGCCTATGCGCTGGGCCTGGGCGCCTTTGTCGCGCTGCTGCTGGTGGCGGCGCGCGACCTGCGGCTGGGGCTGACCACCGCGGGCGGCTTTGTCGCCGCGGGCGTGGTCTTCGCGGTGCTGGCGCTGGGACTGCTGACGCTGCTGTCGCGGCTGCTGCGGGGGCGCCTGCGCGGGCGCGCGGCGATGGGCTGGCGCTTTGCGCTGGCGGTGCTGGAACGCCGCCGGGCGGTCACGGTGCTGCAGACCGTGGCGCTGGCGGTGGGGCTGATGGCGCTGCTGCTGCTCGGCATGACCCGCAACGACCTGGTCGATTCCTGGCGCCAGGCCACGCCGGCTGACGCGCCCAACCGCTTCATCATCAATATCCAGCCGGACCAGCGCGAGCCGCTGCGCCAGATGCTGGCCGGCGCCGGCATCAACGACCTGCTCTACCCGATGGTGCGCGGGCGCCTGACCCATATCGGCGAGCGCGCCATCCGTGGCGACAGCTTCGAGGACGGGCGCGCGCGCAACCTGGTCGAGCGCGAGTTCAACCTGTCCTATACCGATGCGCTGCCCGAGGGCAACCGCGTGATTGCCGGGCGCTGGTCCAACGGCTCGGACGCGGGTGCCTCGGTGGAAGAGGGCATCGCCAAGACGCTGGGCATCCGGCTTGGCGACACGCTGCGCTTTGACGTGGCCGGCCAGGCGGTGCAGGCCCGCGTGACCTCGCTGCGCAAGCTCGACTGGGGTTCGATGCGCGTCAATTTCTTCGTGATCCTGCCGCCGCAGGCGATGCAGGGGCTGCCGGAGACCTACATCACGTCGTTCCACCTGCCGCCCGCCAGCGCGGCGCTGGGCAACCGGCTGATCGCGGCCTTCCCCAACATCACCGTGGTCAATACCGACCTGATCCTGCGCCAGATCCAGGACATCCTGGACCAGGTGATCGCGGCGGTGGAGTTCCTCTTCGTGTTCACGCTGGCCGCCGGCGTGACCGTGCTGTACGCGGCGCTGTCCGGCGCGCGTGACGAGCGAATGCGCGACGCGGGCCTGCTCAAGGCGCTGGGCGCCTCGGCCGCGCTGGTGCGCCAGACCCAGTACGCCGAGTTCCTGGTGGTGGGCGGCCTGGCCGGATTCCTGGCCAGCCTGGGCGCGATCGCGGTGGGCTGGGGCCTGTCGCAGTTCGTCTTCGATTTCCCGTACCGCTTCAATGCCTGGATCGTGCCGGTGGGCGTGGTTTCTGGCATGCTGTGCGCTTTTGCCGGCGGCTGGCTGGGCCTGCGCGAAGTGCTGCGCCAGCCCGCGCTGGCGACCTTGCGTGATGCCTGAGTGGCTGCGCTGTTTGAGTGTGTGATGAGTACTGAATCCAACGACAAGCCCGGCACGGCCGAGGTGACTGCATTTGAGCTGGTGGGCGGCGAAGCGCGCGTGCGCGAGCTGGTCGACCGCTTCTACGACCTGATGGACCTGGAGACCCAGTTCGCCGGGCTGCGCGCGCTGCACCCGCCCTCGCTGGAGGGCTCGCGCGACAAGCTGTTCTGGTTCCTGTGCGGCTGGCTGGGTGGCCCCAACCACTTTATCGAGCGCTTCGGCCATCCGCGCCTGCGCGCGCGCCATATGCCGTTCGAGATCGGCGTGAGCGAGCGCGACCAGTGGATGCGCTGCATGGCGCTGGCGATGCAGGACATCGGCCTGTCCGAAGACCTGCAGCTGCGCCTGATGCAGGCCTTCTTCCAGACCGCCGACTGGATGCGCAACGTGGCGCGCTGAGGCGCCGCCGCTTCCTACTTTCCACCGAAAGGTTTCCCGGCCCATGACAGACCAACTGCCTGAAGACGCCCTGCGTTTGCTCGATTTCTGGTTCGACCAGCCCGGTTCGGCCGCCTGGAATACCGAGCGCCCGCAATGGTTTACCAAGTCGGACGCCTTCGATGCGCAGATTCGCACGAACTTCCTGTCCGACTGGCAGGTCGCCTGCGACGGGGCACCGGACGACTGGTCGGTCACGCCCGAGGGCGCCTGCGCGCGCGTGGTGCTGCTGGACCAGTTCCCGCGCAACATGTTCCGCAACGATCCGCGCAGCTTCGGCAGCGATGCGCTGGCGCTCGCGCTGGCAAAGCGCATCGTCGCCACCGGCCTGGACCGCAAGCTGCCCACGGACTACCACCGCATGTTCTGCTACATGCCGTTCGAGCATTCGGAGGCGCTGGAGGACCAGGACGAGGCGGTGCGCCTGATGACGCAGCTGCGCGAGGCCAGCGGCGGGGTGGTGGATGTGGTGGAGTGGGCCGGGAAGCACCGCGCGATCATCGCGCGCTTCGGCCGCTTCCCGCACCGCAATGCGGTGCTGGGCAGGCAGAGCACTGAGCAGGAACTGGCGTTCCTGCGGCAGCCGGGCTCGTCGTTCTGAACCAAGCCGGAAGCAGGGGCACGCTCAGGTCTTGTCGCGCGCCTCTTGCCACTTGTCGACGCGAACGCGCGGCGCGGCCGCCAGCTGGCCCAGCAGGCCGGCGGGCGTGTCTGCCACATGCAGCAGGTCGGCATGCACCTGCTTCATGAAGCCTTCCTGCACCGCATGCGCAAGGAAACCCAGCAGGCCGTCGTAGAAACCAGCGACATTCAGCAGGCCCACCGGCTTGTCGTGGTAGCCCAGCTGCAGCCAGGTGAAGGTCTCGAACAGCTCTTCGAAGGTGCCTACGCCGCCCGGCATGGCGATAAAGGCATCGGCACGGTCGGCCATCATCTGCTTGCGCTCGTGCATGTTGCGCACCACGTGCAGCTCGGTCAGGCCGCGGTGGCCGACTTCCTTCTGCATCAGCGCGTCGGGGATGATGCCGATGGCGCTGCCGCCGTGTTCCATCACGGCGTCGGCGACGATGCCCATCAGGCCCACCTTGCCGCCGCCGTACACCAGCGCCAGGCCGCTTTCGGCCAGGGTGCGGCCGAGCAGGCGCGCGCCTTCGGCGTATTCAGGACGGTTGCCGGGGCTGGACCCGCAATACACGCAGACCGATTTCACTTTGCTTCCTTTGCCGCGTCGGCTGCGGCCTTGGCTGCCGCGTAGTCGCGCGCCAGCTGGTCGAATGCATCCCGGGCCCGGCCGCGCAGGTAGGGCGCCAGGATCGAGAAGATGTGGTAGCTCGATCCGTGCAGGTAGCCGCGGATCTGCTCGGGGTCGTTGTACTGGCGCGGATGCTGCACGAACTGGAACGACAGCCAGTAGGTGGCGATCACCACCATGTTGGTGCAAATGGCCTCGACCTGATCGGGCGTGGCTTCCATCTCGCCGTCTTCGATGAACTGCCGGCAGATCTCGTGCGCAAAGCGCTTCTTCTGCTCGACGATGCGCTTGAAGTTGGTTTCCAGCATCCGGTTGCGCGCCAGCAGGTCGTTGATGTCGCGGTACAGGAAGCGGTAGTTCCACAGGAACTCGGACATGTATTGCAGGTAGCCCCAGCTTTCGTCCAGCGTGGCCTTGTGGTCGTCCGGCATCTTCAGGCGCCGCTCCATCTCCTGCTCGAAGCGCACGAAGATGGAGTTGATGATGTCGTCCTTGTTGCGGAAGTGGTAGTAGAGATTGCCGGGGCTGATCTCCATGGCTTCCGCAATCGTCGTGGTGGTGACGTTGGGTTCGCCGACTTCGTTGAACAGGCGCAGCGAGACGTCGAGGATGCGGTCCCTGGTGCGGCGGGGGCCGGTTTGCGGTTTCGGTTCCATGGGCGTCCGGGCGATCGGTGCGATCGGTAAGTCGGGGGGCAGGGTAGCGATTATAAGCAATCGGCCCGGCCACCCCGTCCGGCATCCCCGGCGAGTGACGGATCAGCCCGCCAGCGTCCGCACCCAGTGCACCACGTGCGGCCCGGCGATGGCGGCCCAGGTGCCGCCGCACAGCACCAGCGCCAGCATCACCGCGGCGCTGCCGAAATCCTTGGCGCGCTTGGACAGGCTGTGCCGCTCCAGCGAAATGCGGTCGATCGCCGCCTCGACGCTGGAGTTGAGCAACTCCACGATCAGCACCACCAGCAGCGTGGCCAGCAGCAGGATGCGCTCGACCACCCCCACCGGCAGCAGGAACGCCCACGGCGCCAGGATTGCCCCCAGCGTCAGCTCCTGGCGGAATGCGCTTTCCTCGAGCACCGCATAGCGCAGGCCCGACAGCGAATTGATGGCCGCATGCCAGGCGCGCGTCAGGCCGCGATTGCCCTTGTGGGGATTCTGCTCGATCGAATATTCAGCGCTCTGCGCTGCCTGCGGCGGCCTCTGCAGAGCCGGGTCGGATGGCAGTTCCGGATGGGGTTTGGACATGGTTTTGCGGGGCGGATTGGGCCGCTGCGCTGTCCCGGCCTGGCTTGCCGGCAGCGAACGGCCGGAGATGGGCCAGGAACTGCTCGGAGGCGGCGCGCCAGGAGAACCGCTCGGCGTGGGCACGGGCCGTGGCCCGGTCGATGCGCAGCGCTTCCAGGCAGGCTTCGCGCAAGTCTTCGTGCATCACGCCGGCGGGGCTGTCGCCCAGCACATCGATCGGGCCGGTGACCGGATAGGCGGCCACGGGCAGCCCGCTGGCCAGCGCTTCCAGCAGCACCAGCCCGAAGGTGTCGGTGCGGCTCGGGAACACGAACACATCAGCCGAAGCATACACCCGGGCCAGTTCGGGCTGGCTCAGCACGCCCAGGTAGTTGGCGCCCGGATAGCGCGCGCGCAGCCCCGACAGCGCGGGGCCGTCGCCGACCACCCACTTGGAGCCGGGCAGGTCCAGCGCCAGGAAGGCCTCGACGTTCTTTTCCACCGCCACGCGGCCCACGTAGAGGAAAATCGGGTGGGCGGTGTTGAGCACATTGGGACGCTGCAGCGTGAACACGTCCAGGTCCACGCCGCGCGTCCACAGCACGGCGTTGGTGATGCCATAGTGCCGCAGGTCGTCCAGCACCACCGGGGTGGGCGCCATCACCGCCCGCGCCGGGCCGTGGAACCAGCGCAGGAAGCGGTACGTCCATGCCAGCGGGATGCCGAAGCGTGCCTGCACGTATTCCGGAAAGCGCGTGTGGTAGGCCGTGGTGAAGGGCAGCCGGCGGCGGATCGCGTGGCGCCGCGCGGCCAGGCCCAGCGGCCCTTCGGTGGCGATATGCAGGGCGTCCGGAGCGAAGGCCTCGATGCGGCGCTGCACGCGCGCCGCCGGGAACAGCGACAGGCGGATCTCCGGGTAGGTCGGGCACGGCACGGTGCGGAATTCCAGCGGCGTGATCATGTCGACCGTGTGGCCCATGGCCTCCAGTTCGCGGCGCGTGGACTTGAGCGTGCGCACCACGCCGTTGACCTGCGGTTCCCAGGCATCGGTGACGATCAGGATCTTCATGCAGCCTCCTCGGGCGCGGTGGAAGGGCAATGCGGATGGGGCAAAGGGTGGCAGTCCGGGATCAGCCCGCCATGGCGGCGCGGCGACGGCGGCGCGTGGCTGGGGCCGGCGCGTCCAGCAGCGTGGTCCAGTAGACGATCTTCAGCTCGCCTTCGATGGTCTCGACCAGCGCCGACAGGCTTTCGACCCAGTCGCCGTCGTTGCAGTAGAGCTGGCCGTTGACCTCGCGGATCTCGGCCTTGTGGATATGGCCGCAGACCACGCCATCGCAGCCGCGGCGGCGCGCTTCATCGACCATCGCGCTCTCGAAGGCGCCGATGTAGTTGACCGCGTTCTTGACCTGGTGCTTGAGGAACTGCGACAGCGACCAGTACGGGAAGCCCAGGCGCGCGCGCAGCCGGTTGAAGTGGCGGTTCAGCGCCAGGATCACCGTGTACAGCGAATCGCCCAGGTAGGCCAGCCAGCGCGCGTGCTGCACCACGCCGTCGAACAGGTCGCCGTGCACCACCCACAGCCGGCGCCCGGTGGCGGTGACGTGCACCGCCTCTTCGCGCACCGTGATGTCGCCGAAGGCCATGCCGTCGAACTGGCGCGCGGCCTCGTCGTGGTTGCCGGGCACGTAGATCACTTCAGTGCCCTTGCGCGCCTTGCGCAGCAGCTTCTGCACCACGTCGTTGTGGCTTTGCGGCCAGTACCAGCCGCGGCGCAGTTGCCAGCCGTCGATGATGTCGCCGACCAGGTAGAGCTGGTCGGACTCGTTGTGCTTGAGGAAATCCAGCAGGTAGTTGGCCTGGCATCCGGGCGTGCCCAGGTGGATGTCCGACAGCCAGATGGCGCGGTAGCGCTGGATCGGGTGCGGCTCGGGCGGGTAGGTCTGCTGCTGTTCGCGCTGGGGCGCCAGCGCGGCGGCATCCAGGGCCGGCGCCATGAAGGCGGTCAGCGGCGCGGCGCTGTCGCTCTCAGGGCTGCGGCGCAGCCATTGCGTCAGTTGCGCGGTCTTCGACAGATACCCGCGGGCAGATCGGATTGCTTGCACCATGGCAGTCCCGGTTGCGGCGATGGCTGCATTCAGCCAGCCCGCGATGACGGTGCCGTGACGGAGAAATGACTGACATATGAATCGTGGCGGAAGTGGAACAGCCCGGGCTGGCGCCGGTGTCAGTGCCCGCGAGCGGACAGCTCCGCAAGGGCGTCGAGTACCGCACGCACGGCGGCGGGATGGCGCAGCAGCGTGACGTGGCCGATGCCGGCCAGCGGGATATGCCCGGCGCCATCGAGCCAGCCGGTGCAGGGCGGCCCGGCGATCGAGTCATGCCAGCTGAAGATCGAGATCATGCGCGCGCGGCGGCGCGGGGTTTCCGCGGCGGCCAGCGCGCGCAGCCAGGGGCTGCCGCAACGCATCTGGCGCGCATTGGGGCCGCCGCCAAAGCGCGCCAGCGCGCTGCCGTGGTGGGGGCTGCCCAGCGTCACCACGCCGGCGCAGACGTCTTCGTCGCCCGCCAGCTGCAGCGCGGCGCGCGCGGCCAGCCCACCCATGCTGTGGCAGACCAGCAGCGGCGGGCGTCCGGCCTCGGCTGTGATGCGCCGCATGGCGGCCAGCAGCGTGCGTGCGTAGTCGTCGATGTCGCCGAACACCGGCTTGAGCTCGATCCCCTCGCAGCGGTAGCCGGCGGCGGCCAGTGCCGGCTGCATGTCGAGCCAGATGGCCTGCCCGCAGGCGTAGCCGTGCACCAGCAGCACCGGCGGGGCGTCGCGGCCGGGCAGGGCGTCAAGCGGTGCGGCAAAGGGAGCGTGCGCGCGGAATGGCTGCAGCCAGTCGAACATGCGCAGCACGGCCACGCACTCGGCCGTAAAGCAGCGCAACGCCTCAGGCAGGCGCAGCGGCCGGCGCGTGGCGGCGAGTTCAACGGGTGGTGCGGGCGGGTGATTGCCGCGCCCGACCCACAGGCCGCGCCCGCTCAGGGCGAAAGCGAAGGCAATGCCGCTGGCGAAGCTGCCGAGGATGGTCGCCACGCCGGCGGCGAGCGCGCCGGGCCATGGCCAGCCGCCCAGCCGCACCAGCCCGGCGGCGATGCCCAGCGCGGCGGCTGCCTGCAAGGTCACCGCAAGGCGGCGGATGCCGGCAGCCGACAGGCTCATGGCTTGGGCGGGCGCAGGTCGGTCAGCCGCGTGCCGGCCAGGCGGTCGTGCAGGAACTGGCGGCGCGGATCCAGCCACGCCAGCAGGATCCAGACCAGCAGGCCGGCGCACAGCACCCCTACGAACGGCCCCTTGACCAGCCCCAGCAGATGGCCGACCGCCGCCGATGGCGGCAGCCACAGCCATGCCAGCACGTAGCGCAGCGCCGCCTGCGGCCAGCGCGGCGGCACGCCGGCGGCGTTCTCGACGCGCATGCGCCAGGTCTGCATGGCCAGGGTCTGGCCGTTGCGTTGCCAGAACCAGGTGAAATACAGGCCCATCACCAGGAAGCTCCACACCTGGATCACGAGCGGCCCGTCCACGCCAAGCTTCTGCAGCAGCGGCCGCACCAGCAGGTAGGCCGCGGTCGAGGCGCTCAGCACGCCGAACAGCAGCACGCCTTCATAGAGCATGCAGGCGATGCGGCGGCGCAAGGGCGGGGCGGCGGGGCGGGCGGCTGCGGCGGGCTTGGGATCGAGGGTGGCAGCGGGCATGGAAGGCGAAGAAAGCTGGGCTGGCGCACGGGGGCATGGTGGTGCCGGCGCGGGTCAGTCGGGGCCGGCCTTGCTTCGGTGGCCGGCGTGAGACGGCCATTATGCCAAATGACTTGGGGATTACTGGCGCGAGGTGGGGTCAGAAGCCGCGGCCGCGGCTTCGGTGGCGACCTCGGCCGCGGAGGCCGGCACGCCGAGCGCTGCAGGCGCCGAGGCGGCCGGCGCCGGGGCGGCGGTCACGGCAGCGGGCGTGGAGGCAGGTTGCGCCTGGGCTTCGCTGGCGGGCTTGCCGGCAGTGTGGCCACTGCGGCCCGCTGCGGCGCTGGCCATTTTCGGCTCGCGGTGGAGCTGGCGGCTGGTGTCGCTGGGCAGGCGCTTGCCGCTGGGCAGCGCACTGACAGCGCCGGGTCGGCGCGGCACGTGGTCGGTGGCGGCCAGCTTCTTTTTCTGCTCTTCAGGCAGCTGCTGGTACTTGTCCCAGGCCTCGGCCTTTTTCTCGGCCGGCAGCGAGCGGGTGATCTGGTAGTTCTCGCGCGCCAGCCGGCGTTGCTGCGGGGTCATCTTGACCCATTCCGCCATGCGCGCCTGCAGCCGGGCCTGCTCGGCCGGGGAGAACTTCGGGTAGCGCTCGGCGATGCGCAGCCATTTGTGGCGGTTCAGCTCCGGCAGGGTGTCCCACAGCGGCTGCAGTGGGGCCAGGATGCGCTGGTTGACCGGGCTCAGGTCGGCCCAGGCCGGCCGGGCATTGGTTGCCTGCGCGGCGGCAGGCGCTGTCACCGCGGAAGCCCCCTGCGCATGCGCCGCGGGCGGCAGCAGGCCCCAGCAGGCGGCCGCGCCGGCGCTGGCCAGCAGCGCTGCCAGCCGGCGGCGCAAGGCGTCGGGGTGGAACTTTGCGCGCGCCATGCTATTGCCCGCGCTTCAGGAATACGTGGAAGCCCTCGTCGGCGTAGGCCGTGGGCGGCAGGTCGTCGAGCAGCATGGCGGCGTCGATATCGGCCAGTTCCTCGATGCGCTTCTGCTCCTGCCAGTGATAGATGCCCATCAGGCCGGCGGCCAGCGCCACCAGCGTCCAGATCAGGCTAAGGCGGCGCAGCCAGGCGCCGGCACGGTGCAGCGGCGAGCTGTCTTCATCAAACAGCGGGGCGTGCATGCCAGGCATGGCCAGCTGCGGGACCAGCACGGGCGCCTCGGCCTTCTTGCGGGCGACCGCCATCCGGCGCGCAGCGGCGAGCCGTTCGGTGATGTCGGCCGGCAGGTCGTCGGTGCCGGCATCAAGTGCCGCCCGAATCTCATGGGCAAACCGGCGTTCGTGGATTTCTTTGTCGTTTCTGCTCATAGTCGGACCCCCCGTGCGCGCAGGGCCTGCGCAAGGGTATGCGTGGCACGGGAACAGTGCGTCTTGACGCTGCCTTCGGAGCAGCCCATTACGGCGGCGGTTTCGGCGACGTCCATATCTTCCCAGTAACGCATCAGGAACGCCTCGCGTTGACGCGTCGGCAGGCGCTGGATTTCCTGCTCGATGATGTGCATGACCTGGGCGCGCTCGACCTTGTCGGCGCTGCTTTCGGCCGATTCAGAGCCGGCCTGTGCCTCCAGCGTCTCCAGCAGGTCATTGTCGTCGCCGTCGCGGTCGGTGCGCAGGCTGGAGAACAGCGAGACCCAGGTGTTGCGCACCTTCTGGCGGCGGAACCAGTCGTGGATGGTGTTCTGCAGGATGCGCTGGAACAGTGGCGCCAGCTCGGCGGCGCCTTTGTCGCCGTACTTCTCGGCCAGCTTGATCATGGCGTCCTGGACAATATCCAGCGCGGCCTCGTCGTCGCGGACCGCAAATACGGCCTGCTTGAAGGCGCGGCGCTCGACGCTGGTAAGAAAATCGGACAGTTCCTGGTCGGTGGCCATTCAGGCGGTTGCGGCTCGTTGCTGCGGGACAAATGCCCGGTTCTGGTGAATGTGCTGCGTACGGCCCGTGGCGCATTCAAGGTGCTGCGATGCTAGCAAAAAAACGATCCCCTGTACCACTTTGTATTGCTACAAATACATTGAGGCGCACAAAAGACCCGCCGCAACTCCGGAAAATCCCTTACGCGCAGGCCAAAAACAACCGTAGACCGCGCTGGTGCATTGCAGTATCATCGCCGGTTCACACGACATCAGTGGTTGTCTCATCCGGCCGCTTATGAGGCGGTCTTCCATGCAGACGCGCAACGCTTGAACCCGTGCCACAAGCCCGGCAGAGAGCATCCAAACAATTTTTTGCCGAAAATTGCAAAGGACTGAAATGAACATGCCCAGCGCGGAATTCTCCCACGCAGACAGCAATTCATCTGCCGCACCCGAAATGATCGGGGCGGAGATTCTCGTTCACGCACTTGCCGAAGAAGGCGTCGAGTACGTCTGGGGCTACCCCGGCGGCGCAGTGCTGTATATCTACGACGAGCTCCACAAGCAAACCAAGTTCGAGCACATCCTGGTGCGCCACGAGCAGGCCGCGGTCCATGCCGCAGACGGCTATGCACGGGCAACCGGCAAGGTGGGCGTGGCGCTGGTGACCTCCGGTCCCGGCGTGACCAATGCCGTCACCGGCATTGCCACCGCGTACCTTGACTCGATCCCGATGGTGGTGATCACTGGCAACGTGCCGACCCACGCCATCGGCCAGGACGCCTTCCAGGAGTGCGACACCGTCGGTATTACCCGCCCGATCGTCAAGCACAACTTCCTGGTGAAGGACGTGCGCGACCTCGCTGCGACCATCAAGAAGGCGTTCTTCATTGCCTCGACCGGCCGTCCGGGCCCGGTGGTGGTGGACATCCCCAAGGATGTCTCGCGCAATGCCTGCAAGTACGAGTACCCCAAGTCGATCGACATGCGCTCGTACAACCCGGTGAACAAGGGTCACTCGGGCCAGATCCGCAAGGCCGTGGCGCTGCTGCAGGGCGCCGAGCGTCCGTACATCTACAGCGGCGGCGGCGTGGTGCTGGCCAATGCCAGCGATGAGCTGCGCCAGCTGGCGGCGCTGACCGGCCACCCGGTGACCAACACGCTGATGGGCCTGGGCGCGTTCCCCGGCACCAGCAAGCAGTTCGTCGGCATGCTTGGCATGCACGGCACGTATGAAGCCAACATGGCCATGCAGAACTGCGACGTGCTGATCGCCATCGGTGCCCGTTTCGACGACCGCGTGATCGGCAACCCGGCGCACTTCACCTCGCAGGCGCGCAAGATCATCCATATCGATATCGACCCGTCGTCGATTTCCAAGCGCGTCAAGGTCGACATCCCCATCGTCGGCAACGTCAAGGACGTGCTGCAGGAACTGATCGCCCAGATCAAGGCCAGCGACGTCAAGCCCAAGCGCGAGGCGCTTGCCAAATGGTGGGAGCAGATCGAGCAATGGCGCTCGGTGGACTGCCTGAAGTACGACCGCAGCTCCGAGATCATCAAGCCGCAGTACGTTGTGGAAAAGATCTGGGAACTGACCAAGGGCGATGCCTTCATCTGCTCCGATGTCGGCCAGCACCAGATGTGGGCCGCGCAGTTCTACAAGTTCGACGAGCCGCGCCGCTGGATCAACTCCGGCGGCCTGGGCACGATGGGCGTGGGCCTGCCGTATGCAATGGGCATCAAGAAGGCGTTCCCGGAGAAGGAAGTCGTCACCATCACCGGTGAAGGCTCGATCCAGATGTGCATCCAGGAACTGTCGACCTGCCTGCAGTACGACACCCCGGTGAAGATCTGCTCGCTGAACAATGGCTACCTGGGCATGGTGCGCCAGTGGCAGGAGATCGAGTACGACAACCGCTACTCGCACTCCTACATGGATGCGCTGCCCGATTTCGTCAAGCTGGCCGAGGCCTACGGGCACATCGGCATGCGCGTCGAGAAGACGGCCGACGTCGAGCCGGCGCTGCGCGAGGCGTTCCGCCTGAAGGACCGTACCGTGTTCCTGGACTTCCAGACCGATCCCACCGAAAACGTCTGGCCGATGGTCCAGGCGGGCAAGGGCATTTCGGAAATGCTGCTCGGCGCGGAGGACCTGTAATGCGACACATCATTTCGGTCCTGCTGGAAAACGAACCGGGCGCGCTGTCGCGCGTGGTGGGCCTGTTCTCGGCCCGCGGCTATAACATCGAGACGCTGACCGTGGCACCCACCGAGGATGCCTCGCTGTCGCGCATGACCATTGTCACCTCCGGCTCGGATGACGTGATCGAACAGATCACCAAGCACCTGAACCGCCTGGTGGAAGTGGTCAAGGTGGTCGACCTGACCGAAGGCGCGCACATCGAACGCGAGCTGATGCTCGTCAAGGTGCGCGCGGTGGGCAAGGAGCGCGAGGAAATGAAGCGCACCGCCGACATCTTCCGCGGCCGCATCATCGATGTCACCGAGAAGACCTACACCATCGAGCTGACCGGCAACGGCGTCAAGCTCGATGCGTTCCTGGACGCTATCGACCGCACCGCCATCCTGGAGACCGTCCGTACCGGCGGCTCGGGCATCGGCCGCGGCGAGCGCATCCTGAAGGTCTGACCGGGCCCCGGTTCACCCACGCGGCTTCACGCAGTATCCCCGGGGCGGCGCGATCCGGGCGCACACGATGCGTCCGAGGATGCCGCCCCCTCATACAAAAGACAGAGATTGAAGGAATCATCATGAAAGTGTTTTACGACAAGGACGCCGACCTCTCCCTGATCAAGGGCAAGAACGTCACCATCATCGGCTATGGCTCGCAGGGCCATGCCCACGCGCTGAACCTGAAGGATTCGGGCGTCAATGTGACGGTCGGCCTGCGCAAGAGTGGCGCGTCGTGGAACAAGGCCGTCAACGCCGGCCTGCAAGTGAAGGAAGTGGCCGAGGCCGTCAAGGGTGCCGACGTGGTCATGATCCTGCTGCCGGACGAGCAGATCGCCGACGTGTACAACAACGAAGTGCACGCCAACATCAAGGAAGGCGCAGCGCTGGCCTTCGCCCACGGCTTCAACGTGCACTACGGTGCCGTGATCCCGCGCGCCGACCTGGACGTGATCATGATCGCGCCGAAGGCCCCGGGCCACACCGTGCGCGCCACGTACGCACAAGGCGGCGGCGTGCCGCACCTGATCGCCGTGCACCAGAACAAGTCCGGCGCTGCCCGTGACATCGCGCTGTCGTACGCCACCGCCAACGGCGGCGGCCGTGCCGGCATCATCGAGACCAACTTCCGCGAAGAAACCGAAACCGACCTGTTCGGCGAACAGGCCGTGCTGTGCGGCGGTACCGTCGAGCTGATCAAGGCTGGCTTCGAAACCCTGGTGGAAGCCGGCTACGCGCCGGAAATGGCCTACTTCGAGTGCCTGCACGAACTGAAGCTGATCGTCGACCTGATCTACGAAGGCGGCATCGCCAACATGAACTACTCGATCTCCAACAACGCGGAATATGGTGAGTACGTCACCGGCCCGCGCGTGGTGACCGAAGAGACCAAGAAGGCGATGAAGCAGTGCCTGACCGACATCCAGACCGGCGAGTATGCCAAGAGCTTCCTGCTGGAGAACAAGGCCGGCGCCCCGACGCTGATCTCGCGCCGCCGCCTGACGGCCGAGCACCAGATCGAGGAAGTGGGTGCCAAGCTGCGCGCGATGATGCCTTGGATCGCCAAGAACAAGATGGTCGACCAGTCGAAGAACTAAGCTGCATCGCTGTCTGATGGCCCGCGCCGCACGGCGGCGGGCCGAAGCCGTTCAGCGTTCCGTGCCAGGCCCTTCTATCATCAGAGGCGAGGCGCGGGACCTGAACGGCTTTTTGTTATGCTTGTCAGACTTTGGGCAAGGCGTGCATTATCCTGCTCCGCGCCCACGGGGCGCCGCCCGATGGTGGCTATCGCCGCCGCCGCGCCGCCTTGCCATGGTCTTGTATCCACCGACACCTGTACTGCATGAACTATCCTCATCCGCTGATCGCCCGTGAAGGCTGGCCGTTCCTGGCCGGCGCCTTTGTCATCTCGCTGCTGGTGCACGCCAGCGCGGGCTTCTGGTGGGCGTTGCCGTTGTGGATCATCACGGTATTCGTGCTCCAGTTCTTCCGCGATCCGCCGCGCCTGATCCCGTCGCAGCCCAACGCGGTGCTGGCCCCCGCGGACGGCCGCATCGTCGTGGTCGAAAAAACCCAGGATCCGTTCGCCGGCCGCGAGGCGCTGAAGATCAGCGTCTTCATGAACGTCTTCAACGTGCACTCGAACCGTGTCTCGGTCGACGGCGCGGTCGAGAAGGTCGAATATTTCCCCGGCAAGTTCGTCAACGCCGACCTGGACAAGGCCTCGGTCGAGAACGAGCGCAACGCCGTGCTGATCCGGCGTGCTGCGGACGGCCAGCTGGTCACGCTGGTGCAGGTGGCCGGCCTGGTGGCCCGCCGCATCCTGTGCTACACCAAGGTGGGCGACAACCTCTCGCGCGGCCAGCGCTACGGCTTTATCCGCTTCGGCTCGCGCGTGGACGTCTACCTGCCGCTCGATGCGCGCCCGCGCGTGACCATCGGCGAGAAGGTATCGGCCTCGTCGACCATCCTCGCCGAACTCGACGTGAAGTGAGCGACAGCCTGACCGGAGGACTGTGATGGTTGCCTTCCATCGACGTAACAAGCGCAGCAGCAACGGCAACGTGACCCACCTGCGGCCGTTCCGCCATAACCAGCTGCGCGGCGCCGACGACGACTTCGACGACGAAGCCGCCGACGACCACGATATCGTCTACCAGCGTCCGCGCCGGCGCGGCATCTACCTGCTGCCCAACGCATTCACCACCGCGGCGCTGTTCGCGGGTTTCTTCGCCATCGTCCAGGCCATGAACATGCGCTTCGACGCGGCGGCCATCGCCATCTTCGCGGCGATGGTGCTGGACGGCATGGACGGGCGCGTGGCGCGCATCACCAATACGCAGAGTGCGTTTGGCGAGCAGTATGACTCGCTGTCGGACATGACCTCTTTCGGGGTTGCGCCGGCGCTGGTGATGTACGAGTGGATCCTGCATGACCTGGGCAAGTGGGGCTGGATAGCAGCCTTTGTCTACTGCACCTGCGCGGCGCTGCGCCTGGCGCGCTTCAACGCCAATATTGGCGTTGTCGACAAACGCTTCTTCCAGGGCCTGCCCAGCCCGGCCGCCGCTGCGCTGGTCGCAGGCTTCGTCTGGCTGGTGATCGACAACAAGCTGCCGGTCAAGGAGCTGTGGATGCCGTGGGTGGCGTTCGGCATTACGCTGTACGCCGGCCTGTCGATGGTGTCCAACGCGCCGTTCTACAGCGGCAAGGCGCTGGACGTGCGCTACCGCGTGCCGTTCGGCATGATGGTGCTGGTCCTGGTGCTGTTCGTGGTGGTGTCCACCGATCCGCCGGTGGCGCTGTTCGGCCTGTTCGTGGCCTATGCGATCTCGGGCTATGTGCTATGGGCCTGGCGGGCGATGCACGGCAAGCCGGCCATCGAGAAGAAGCAGCGCGAGAACGGCGGCAAGGCTTCGTAGACGTTTCAGGCAGAAGGGCGCTCAGGCGCCCTTCATGCTTTTTGCGGATTCACAATTGTTTTCATGCCGCGGCCATCAAGCCGTGGCACTCTGCAGTGTTTTCCACTCACCGTCAGGAGGATGTCATGGGCATGTTCGACTTCATCAAGGAAGCGGGAGAAAAGCTGTTCGGCACGGGCGAGGCGAAGGCCGCGCAAGAGGCCGCCGCCGCGGATGCGTCGGCGGAGAAGGTCGATGCCGCCAATCGCGCCGCGGGCGATGCGATCGAGGGCTACATCAGGAAGATGGGCCTGGATGCCACCGGGCTGATGGTGCAGGTGGACGGCTCGCAGGGGCTGGTCACCGTGTTCGGCGTGGCGCCGGACCAGGCCACGCGCGAGAAGATCATCCTGTGCGCCGGCAACGTCGAGGGCGTGGACAAGGTCGAGGACAAGATGTCCGTCAACGTCGAGTCCGCGGAATCGAGCTGGCATACCGTGGTCAAGGGCGACACGCTGTGGGCGATCTCCCAGGCTGCCTACGGCAACGGCGCCGAGTACAACAAGATCTTCGAGGCCAACAAGCCGATGCTGAGCCACCCGGACAAGATCTACCCGGGCCAGAAGCTGCGCATTCCGCCCAAGGGCTGATCCGCCGCTGGCGCGTCCGGGCAAAATGGGCTAAACCCTGTATTGCATGGGCGCGCCAACTCGGCTATAGTCGGTGCCATGATTTCGCGCCAAGTCCTAATCGCCCGCACCACCCTAGGTGGCCTACTAGGCCATCAGGTCGGGACGCGCGCGCGCTAAGGACGGACTCACCCCTTAGCGCGAAATCCGCAAGGAATTTTTCCAACGCCCCGGCCTGCTCCATGCACGCCGGGGCGTTTTGCATTCCACAGCCGTGGAGCGCGGAACAGGCGGTAGGCCCCGGACGCAGCATGCCGGGGACAGCACACGATAAGCAATCAGGAGCTCCACAAAATGTCTGACAAACTCATCATTTTCGACACCACCTTGCGTGACGGCGAGCAGTCGCCCGGCGCCTCGATGACCCGCGAGGAAAAGATCCGCATCGCACGCCAGCTGGAACGCCTGAAGGTCGATGTGATCGAGGCCGGTTTCGCGGCGAGCTCCAACGGCGACTTCGAGGCGATCCGCTCGATCGCGCAGGTGGTCAAGGACTCGACCATCTGCTCGCTGGCTCGTGCCAATGACAAGGACATTGCCCGCGCCGCCGAGGCGCTCAAGCCCGCCAATTCGTTCCGCATCCACACCTTCATCGCCACGTCCGCGCTGCACATGGAGAAGAAGCTGCGCATGACGCCGGACGAGGTGTACCAGCAGGCGCGCCTGGCAGTGCGCTTTGCGCGCCAGTTCACCGACGATATCGAGTTCTCGCCGGAAGACGGCAGCCGCTCGGACATGGACTTCCTGTGCCGCGTGCTGGAAGGCGTGATCGCCGAGGGCGCGACCACCATCAACCTGCCGGATACCGTGGGCTATGCGGTGCCGGAAGGCTACGCCGCGCTGATCCGCTCGGTGCGCGAGCGCATTCCCAACTCGGACAAGGCGATCTGGTCGGTGCACTGCCACAACGACCTGGGCATGGCCGTGGCCAACTCGCTCGCCGCCGTCAAGATGGCCGGCGCGCGCCAGATCGAATGCACCATCAATGGCCTGGGCGAGCGCGCCGGCAACACCAGCCTGGAAGAAGTGGTGATGGCGGTGAAGACCCGTCGCGACTATTTCGACCTGGATGTCGGCGTGGATACCACGCAGATCGTGCCGGCTTCGAAGCTGGTGTCGCAGATCACCGGTTTCGTGGTGCAGCCGAACAAGGCCGTGGTGGGCGCCAACGCCTTCGCACATGCCTCGGGCATCCACCAGGATGGCGTGCTCAAGGCGCGCGACACCTACGAGATCATGCGTGCGGAAGATGTGGGCTGGAGCGCCAACAAGATCGTGCTGGGCAAGCTGTCGGGCCGCAATGCCTTCAAGCAGCGCCTGCAGGAACTGGGCATCGAGCTCGAGAGCGAGACCGAAGTCAATGCCGCCTTCACCCGCTTCAAGGAACTGGCCGACCAGAAGGCCGAGATCTTCGATGAGGACATCGTCGCCATCGTCTCGAACGAAGCCCAGCACGATGCCAACGAGCACTTCCGCTTTATCTCGCTGTCGCAGCGCTCCGAGACCGGCGAGCGCCCGCACGCGCGCGTGGTGTTCAGCATGGACGGCCAGGAGCAGAGCGGCGAGGGCGAGGGCAACGGCCCGGTCGACGCCACCCTGCATGCGATTGAATCACGCGTGTCCAGCGGCGCCGAGATGGTGCTCTATTCGGTGAACGCCATCACCGGCGGCACCGAGGCCCAGGGCGAAGTCACCGTGCGCCTGTCCAAGGCCGGCCGCATCGTCAACGGCGTGGGCACCGACCCGGATATCGTCGCCGCCTCGGCCAAGGCCTACCTGGCCGCGCTGAACAAGCTGCACGACAAGGCTGTGCAAAAGATCAATCCGCAGATCTGACCCAGGCCTCTGCGTAGACGGCGGAAGGCTTACCCGGCCTGAGCGTACGGACCAAGCCCGCCATTCCCGACCCGGGGATGGCGGGCTTTTTCATGGCTCAGTGGCGGCGATCGTCCGGATCGTATATCGGGTCGGGCGTGATCTGGGTCTGGCGCAGGATGCCGGCGTCGTCGAAATAGAAGTTGTACAGCGACGGCCACACGTCTTCATGGCGGAAGCGGTAGGACCAGACCTCGCGTCGCATCAGCGGGTAGTACTCGACCGGCAGGCGCGTCCTGCCGAAATGCTCGGCCACATCCTGCCTGGTCCAGGTGCCGACCTGTGCCTTGTACAGTTCCGGCGTAGACAGCACATTGCTGAAGCGGGTCAGGTTGCCGTTGCGGTCGAAGTCGGCGCCATAGGCATACTGGCCCAGCGGCTGCTTGGTGTAGATCCAGCGCGAGGTGCCGTCGCGCAGCTGGAACACATCGGTGGGCGGCCCGAACGCGGCCTGTACCGCGGCCTGCGGCTGGCCCACCAGCTTGGTGCCTTCCTGTACTGGCATCAGCGTGGTGCAGGCAGACAGCATGGCGACGCCGAGCGCCAGCATGAGCCGGCGCGCGCCGTTGGCGATGACAGGATTCATGGCAAACCTCGGGTCGATGCGTGGATAGTGGATACCGCAAGTGTAGTGCGGCCTCCGGCCTTGTGTGCGCCGGGCGCTGCTTATTGACGGATCTTCCCGCAACCTGGCGGTTTCCTCGCGGAACCGGCGGCCAATGATCGTGCCCCGGTGGCATTTGCCCGCAACCGGTCGCTGCCGTACTATCCAGCGCTTTCCGGGAGAGAACATGAAGGTTGCGGCACGGTGGCGTGGATGGCTGGGCGGGTTGTTGCTGGCGGCTGCGGCGGGCGCGTCGGCGCAAGAGCCGATCCGGCTGGGCATGATCGACGGGCTGTCCGGCCCGTTTGCCAACGCGGGCGAAGCCGTGACGCGCAACCTGCGCCTGGCGATCGAGCGCATCAACGCGCGCGGCGGCGTGAAGACCGCAGAGGGTGCACGGCCCATGGAGTTGGTCACCTTCGACAGCAAAGGCAATGTCGACGAGAGCCTGATCCAGTTGCGGGCCCTGACCGACAAGCACATTCCCTTTGTCCTGCAGGGCAACAGTTCGGCCGTGGCCGGCGCGCTGGTGTCGGCCATCAACCGCCACAACGCGCGCCAGCCCGACGCGCGCGTGCTGTTCCTGAACTACTCGGCGGTCGATCCCAGCCTGACCAACGAGAACTGCAGCTTCTGGCATTTCCGCTTCGACGCCAGCGCCGACATGCGCATGCAGGCGCTGACCGAGGTGATCCGCCAGGACCAGGCGGTGCGCCGTGTCTACCTGATCGACCAGGACTACAGCTTCGGCCACCAGGTGTCGCGCTCGGCGCGCGAGATGCTGGCGGCACGCCGGCCGGATATCCAGATCGTGGGCGACGAGTTCCACCCGATCGGCAAGATCAAGGACTTTGCGCCCTATATCGCCAAGATCAAGGCGAGCGGGGCGGACGCGGTCATTACCGGCAACTGGGGCAACGACCTGACGCTGATGGTCAAGGCCGCGCGCGAAGGCGGCTTGCAGGCCAAGTTCTACACCTTCTACGGCAATGGCCTGGGCGCGCCTGCGGCGATGGGCGATGCCGGCGTGGGCCGCGTGCTGGCGGTGGCCGAGTGGCACCCGAACGTGGGCGGGGCGGCATCGGACGCCTTCTACCAGCAGTTCCGCGCGCGCTATCCGGAGCCGAAGGACGACTATGTGCACCTGCGCATGCAGATGATGGTGGAAATGCTGGCGCGCGCGATCGAGCAGGCCGGCTCCACCGATGCGGTCAAGGTGGCGCGCGCGCTGGAGAACATGCGCTACGTCAGCCCGTTCCATGAGGCCACCGTGCGTGCCGACGACCACCAGGTGCTGCAGCCGCTGTACGTGTCGGTGATGGAGCGCCAGGGCGGGGCAGTGCGCTTCGACAACGAGGGCTCGGGTTATGGCTTCCGTACCGTGCGCAAGCTCAAGGCCGCGCAGACCACGCTGCCGACCACGTGCCGGATGGAGCGCCCCTGAGCGCCAGCGCGCTCGCACAGGCGCCGCGGTACTCCTGCTGCAGCTTTTCGGCTATAATCCGCGGCTGTCGTTGCCTGGCCGTTGGCCGGGTGGGACAGTAGCCAGTCAAAACATGGCACGACGCATGCGGCGCATCCCGCGCTGTAGCGTTCGCAAGTGAAAGGAAATCATCATGGCAGTTGCCGATATCAACAAGTCCGAAGTCATCAAGCAGTTCGCACGTGGCGCCAACGACACTGGCAGCCCCGAAGTGCAAGTGGCCCTGCTGACCACCCGCATCAACGAACTGACCCCGCACTTCAAGGCCAACATGAAGGATCACCACAGCCGCCGCGGTCTGCTGCGCATGGTGAGCCGCCGTCGCCGCCTGCTGGACTACCTCAAGTCCAACGACGCCGACCGTTACCGCGCCCTGATCGAAAAGCTGGGCCTGCGCAAGTAAGGTTGCGCCCGATGGCAGCGCGATTCCAGGGTTTGCACGGTTTCGCGTGAGGCCTCGATGCCTGCTTCAGCAATGCTGGGGCAGGCATTTTGCATTTCTGACGGGGTGAATCCGCTTTGCCCAGGGATGCAGGCAGTTGATGGAGTGATTTTCGCTTCACGCCGCCCGGCGGACATTCTGATTCCCCGGGCGCCCGTTGCAGCAAGCTGCGCAACGGAGTAAGTTGTTCTTTTTTCTGTTTTCAATACCCCGGACCGGCCAAGGAAACAGGGCTTTGTGTCATTCCAGCGCGGCATCGGCAACGCCAGTGCCGCGCTGGAATGGCATAGCACTTCCCTGCGACTGCGACCGGCAACCCGGCAGTTTGCCTGCGGCTGAGAACGCAGGCGTCGCAGGCCGTGCGCGTGTTATTGCGTGATGGCGCGGCCTGCACGCAAGCCAAGGAATGCACATGTCCATGTTCAACAAGATCGTCAAGGAATTCCAGTGGGGCCAGCACACGGTCCGCATGGAAACCGGCGAAATCGCCCGCCAGGCCGGCGGTGCCGTGCTGGTCGATGTGGAAGACACCGTGGTGCTGGCGACCGTGGTCGCCGCCAAGAGCCCGAAGCCCGGCCAGGATTTCTTCCCGCTGACCGTCGACTACATCGAGAAGACCTACGCGGCCGGCAAGATCCCCGGCGGTTTCTTCAAGCGTGAAGGCCGTCCGTCGGAAAACGAGACCCTGACCTCGCGCCTGATCGACCGTCCGCTGCGCCCGCTGTTCCCGGAAGGCTTCTACAACGACGTCCAGGTGGTGATCCACGTGGTGTCGCTGAACCCGGAAGTGCCCGCTGACATTCCCGCGCTGATCGGCGCGTCGGCCGCGCTGGCCGTGTCGGGCATCCCGTTCAACGGCCCGGTTGGCGCCGCGCGCGTGGGCTACAAGGACGGCCAGTACCTGCTGAACCCGACCCGCTCGCAGCTCGCCACCTCGGACCTGGACCTGGTGGTCGCCGGCACCGAGCGCGCCGTGCTGATGGTGGAATCGGAAGCCAACCAGCTGTCGGAAGAAGTGATGCTGGGCGCCGTGGTCTATGGCCACGAGCAAATGCAGATCGCGATCAACGCCATCCATGAGCTGGTGCGCGAAGGCGGCAAGCCCGAGTGGGACTGGGCCCCGGCCGCCAAGAACGAGCCGCTGATCGCCAAGGTCACCGAAGTGGCACTGCCGCTGCTGCAGGAAGCCTATCAGCTGCGCCAGAAGTCGGCCCGCAGCCAGAAGCTGAAGGAAGTGAACGCCAACGTGGCGGCCGCACTGGCAGCCGCCGGCGTGGAAGCCGACAAGGTGGAAGTCGGCAACATCATGTTCGACCTGGAAGCCAAGATCGTGCGCGGTCAGGTGCTGGCTGGCGAGCCGCGTATCGACGGCCGCGACACCCGCACGGTGCGCCCGATCGAGATCCGTTCGTCGGTGCTGCCGCGCGCGCACGGCTCGGCGCTGTTCACCCGTGGTGAAACGCAGGCGCTGGTGGTGGCTACGCTCGGCACCAAGAGCGACGAGCAGATCATCGACGCGCTGGCCGGCGAATACCGCGACCGCTTCATGCTCCACTACAACATGCCCCCGTTCGCCACCGGTGAAACCGGCCGCGTGGGCAGCCCGAAGCGCCGCGAAATCGGCCACGGCCGCCTGGCCAAGCGCGCACTGATCCCGGTGCTGCCGAAGGACGATGAATTCGCCTACACCATCCGCCTGGTTTCGGAAATCACCGAATCCAACGGCTCGTCGTCGATGGCCTCGGTCTGCGGCGGCTGCCTGGCACTGATGGACGCCGGCGTTCCGGTCAAGGCGCACGTGGCCGGCGTGGCCATGGGCCTGATCCTGGAAGGCAACAAGTTCGCCGTGCTGACCGACATCCTGGGCGATGAAGATCACCTGGGCGACATGGACTTCAAGGTGGCGGGTACCGACAACGGCATCACCGCGCTGCAGATGGACATCAAGGTCCAGGGCATCACCAAGGAGATCATGCAGGTCGCGCTGGCGCAGGCCCGTGAAGGCCGCCTGCACATCCTGCACAAGATGCAGGAAGCGATGGGCCACGCCCGCACCGAACTGTCGGCACACGCACCGCGCATGATCACCATGAAGATCCATCCGGACAAGATCCGCGAAGTGATCGGCAAGGGCGGCTCGACCATCCAGGCGCTGACCAAGGAAACCGGCACCACCATCGACATCCAGGAAGACGGCACGATCACGATCGCGTCGACCTCGACCGACGGCATGGCCGAAGCCAAGCGCCGCATCGAGGGCATCACCGCGGAAGCCGAAGTGGGCAAGATCTACGCCGGTACCGTGCTGAAGCTGCTGGACTTCGGTGCCATCGTCAACATCCTGCCGGGCAAGGATGGCCTGCTGCACATCTCGGAAATCGTCAACGAGCGTGTGAAGGACATCAAGGACTGGCTGAAGGAAGGCCAGCATGTCCGCGTCAAGCTGATCCAGGCTGACGAGAAGGGCCGCCTGCGCCTGTCGCTGAAGGCCGCGCTGGCCGAAGAGGGCGGCAGCATCAGCCCGATCAACGCTGGCGAAGCCGCCGCGCCGGCCGCTCCGGCCGAAGGCTCGGAACAGCAGTAAAGTCAGCGGGGCAGGATTGCCCGCAGGTGCCGCCGCAAGGTGGCGCCGCCGAAAGAACGGCTGGACGATGTCCAGCCGTTTTTTTGTTTACACTGCCGGCAACCCTATCGAGCCACGGCTCACACCGACCCTGGCGCGACGCACCGTCGAGCCGCGCCAAGACAAGTACAAGGAGCAGAGCAGCATGCAAGCCATCGAGATCCGCGAATACGGTGCCCCCGAAGTCCTCCAGCTGGCCGAGCGTCCCGACCCGGTCGCGGGTGCGGGCGAGGTCCTGATCCGCGTGGCTGCGGCCGGCGTCAACCGTCCGGACGTCTTCCAGCGCACCGGCAACTACCCGGTGCCGCCGGGCGCTTCGGACCTGCCCGGCCTGGAAGTGGCGGGCGTGGTGGTGGGCGGCGACCTGTCGCACGCCGACAACCGCTTCGGGTTGAAGGTGGGCGACCGCGTCTGCGCGCTGGTGCAGGGCGGCGGATACGCACAGCTGTGCACGGCGCCGCTGGCGCAGGTCCTGCCCGCGCCGCAAGGCTTGAGCGATATCGAGGCCGCCGCGCTGCCGGAGACCTTCTTCACCGTCTGGAGCAATGTGTTCGACCGCGGCTACCTGGGCCAGGGCCCGCGCGGCAAGGATGAGACCCTGCTGATCCAGGGCGGCTCCAGCGGCATCGGCACGACCGCGATCCAGATCGCCAAGGCGCTGGGCTACAAGGTGTTCGTCACTGCCGGCACCGATGAGAAATGCAAGGCCTGCGAAGACCTGGGCGCCGATCGCGCGATCAACTACAAGACGCAGGACTTCGTCGCCGAGGTGGCCGCGCTGACCGGCGGCAAGGGTGTCGACGTGATTCTCGACATGGTTGCCGGCCCGTACCTGGCGCGCGAGCTGAAGTGCATTGCCGACGATGGCCGCATCGTCATCATTGCGCTGCTGGGCGGCGCCAAGGCCGAGATCCCGCTGGGCGATATCCTGCGCCGGCGCATCACCGTGACCGGCTCCACGCTGCGTCCGCGCCCGGCATCGTTCAAGGGCAAGATCGCCGCGGCACTGCATGAGCAGGTGTGGCCGCTGCTGGCCGCCGGCAAGATCAAGCCGGTGATCCACGAGGTGTTCCCGGCCGCGCAGGCGGCCGATGCGCATCGCCTGATGGAGTCGAGCGAGCATATCGGCAAGATCGTGCTGACCTGGTAAGTCACATCGACCGTTGCATGTGGCAATGCTGCCGCCCCCCGCCATCGGGCGGCGGTAGCGCCGTGCCCCCGCCACAAGCTACAATAGCGGGTTTGATTTGGGAGGGGCACTTCGTGAGACAAAAGCTCGTCATCGGCAATTGGAAGATGCACGGCAGCCTGGCTGCAAACGCGGCGCTGCTGGAGGGCATCAAGGCTGGCACCGCCAAGGCGACGCTGGCGGTCTGCGCGCCGTTCCCCTATCTTGCACAATGCCAGGCGTTGCTGAATGGCTCGCAGGTGGCCTGGGGCGCACAAGATGTGTCGGCGGAGGCGCGCGGCGCCTTCACCGGTGAAGTCGCGGCATCGATGGTGGGCGAGTTTGGCTGCACTTACGTGCTGGTCGGCCACTCGGAGCGCCGCACCTATCATGGCGAAACCGACCAGACCGTCGCGGCCAAGGCGCTGCGCGCGCTGGAATTCGGTATCGTCCCGGTGGTCTGCGTGGGTGAAACGCTGGCCCAGCGCGAGGCGGGCGAAACCGAGGCGGTGGTCGGCAGGCAACTGCAGGCCGTGCTGGACGCGCTGACGGTGGAGCAGCTGAGCCGCGTGGTGCTGGCCTATGAGCCGGTCTGGGCGATCGGCACCGGCAAGACCGCCACCAGCGAGCAGGCGCAGGCGGTGCACGCGTTCCTGCGCGGCCAGGTTGTTGCGCGCGATGCGGGCGTGGCCGAGCGCATGGCCATCCTGTACGGCGGCAGCGTCAAGCCGGACAATGCGGCCGAACTGTTTTCCATGACCGATATCGACGGGGGCCTGATTGGCGGCGCCTCGCTGAAGTCGGAAGATTTTCTCGCGATCGGCAACGCCTGAATGCCGGCCGTTCCGATCGACCGATCAGGCAAGTAACCAGCCAGTAAGGCTTATTTAAATCAAATGGCAATCTTCAAGACTTTGTTGGTGGTGCTGCAGGTGTTGTCGGCGCTGGGCGTGATTGGCCTGGTGCTGATCCAGCATGGCAAGGGCGCCGATGTCGGCGCGGCATTCGGTTCGGGCGCCTCGGGCAGCCTGTTCGGTGCCACTGGCTCCGCAAACTTCCTGTCGCGCACCACCGCCGTGCTGGCCACGCTGTTCTTCGTCTGCACGCTGGCACTGACGCTGCTGGGCAACTACAAGCCGGCTGCGTCGCTGGGCGTGATGGGCGCGGCGCCGGCTTCGGCGCCCGCAGTGGCAGGTGCATCGGCTCCCGCTGCAGCCGCGGCCGCTGACGCGTCGGCGCCGGCAGCCCCCGCTGTTCCGAAATAATCCGTAAGCCTTGCGGCGGATTCCTGAGTTTTTTTGCAGTTGTGCGTTGAACAAAGCAAGAAATCTAGGTTAGAATGCAAGGCTTGAAACGATTCCCCAGCGATGGGTTCCGAGCAAAGACGAAAGCCTCTGCAACGGACCTGAAGGGCCTGAAAACCCGGCGCCAGGCAATATTGTTTCTCCCCCAGCCGACGTGGTGAAATTGGTAGACACGCTATCTTGAGGGGGTAGTGGCGAAAGCTGTGCGAGTTCGAGTCTCGCCGTCGGCACCAAACAACTTGATCGGAGTCCCTGGCCGGGCAATGCACCCGAGCGTGGGGCTCCGGCAGTCCGCAAGGCGGCGCGCCATGAGGCTTATGGCTTAGCGCCTGGGGTGGGCAACAGGACGCCGCTTCAGCTGGTGCTGTTGACAACATTCCAGATAAGGCTGGCCGTACCTTGAATCTCGAAGCCTACTTCCCCGTTCTCATCTTCATCATCTTCGGTGTCGTGCTTGGCGTGGCACTGATGTCGATCGGTCGGATCCTCGGTCCGAACAAGCCCGATCCCGCGAAGCTGTCGCCGTACGAGTGCGGCTTCGAAGCGTTCGAGGACGCGCGCATGAAGTTCGATGTGCGCTACTACCTCATCGCCATCCTGTTTATCCTGTTCGATCTCGAAACCGCCTTCCTGTTTCCGTGGGGTGTCGCCCTGCGCGATATCGGCTGGCCGGGGTTCATCGCCATGGGCGTGTTTCTGCTGGAATTCATCGTGGGCTTCGTCTACATCTGGAAAAAGGGCGCGCTCGATTGGGAGTGATGTGAAATGGCAATCGAAGGCGTTCTCAATGAAGGCTTCGTCACGACTACCGCTGACAAGCTGATCAACTGGACCCGCACCGGGTCGCTGTGGCCGATGACTTTCGGCCTGGCCTGCTGTGCCGTGGAAATGATGCATGCCGGCGCCGCGCGCTACGACATGGACCGCTTCGGCGTGATCTTCCGCCCGTCGCCGCGCCAGTCGGACGTGATGATCGTGGCCGGCACGCTGTGCAACAAGATGGCCCCCGCGCTGCGCAAGGTCTACGACCAGATGGCGGAACCGCGCTGGGTGATCTCGATGGGATCGTGCGCCAATGGCGGCGGCTACTACCACTACTCGTATTCGGTGGTGCGTGGCTGCGACCGCATCGTGCCGGTGGATATCTACGTGCCGGGCTGCCCGCCGACGGCCGAAGCGCTGATCTACGGCGTGATCCAGCTGCAGAACAAGATCAAGCGTACCAACACCATCGCGCGCAAGGGCTGAAATGGCGAAGCTCGACATCCTCAAGGCCGCGCTCGAGAAAGCTCTCGGCAAGCGCGTGCAGAATCTGATCGAGGCGACCGGCGAACTGACGCTGATCGTCAAGGCCGACGACTACCTCGAAGTTGCCCGCATCCTGCGCGACGATCCGTCGCTGCGCTTCGAGCAGCTGATCGACTTGTGCGGCGTGGACTATTCCGAGTACGGCGACGGTGCCTGGGACGGCCTGCGCTTTGCCGCGGTCTCGCAGCTGCTGTCGATTACCCACAACTGGCGCCTGCGTGTGCGCGTGTTCGCCCCGGACGATGATTTCCCGGTGCTGCCGTCGGTGATCGACGTGTGGAACGGCGTCAACTGGTTCGAGCGTGAAGCTTTCGATTTCTATGGCATCGTCTTCGACGGCCATCCGGACCTGCGCCGCATCCTGACCGACTACGGTTTCGTCGGCCATCCGTTCCGCAAGGATTTCCCGGTTTCGGGCTTCGTCGAGATGCGCTACGACCCGGAGCAGAAGCGGGTCATCTACCAGCCGGTCACGATCGAGCCGCGCGAAATCACCCCGCGCGTGATCCGCGAGGACAACTACGGCGGCTTGCACTGATAACGCGCCATGGCAGACATCAAGAACTACACCCTGAACTTCGGCCCGCAACACCCGGCAGCGCACGGCGTGCTGCGCCTGGTGCTGGAGCTGGACGGCGAAGTCATCCAGCGCGCCGACCCCCATATCGGCCTGCTGCACCGTGCCACTGAAAAGCTGGCCGAGCAGAAGACCTGGATCCAGAACGTGCCCTACATGGACCGCCTCGACTATGTGTCGATGATGGTCAACGAGCACGCCTACGTGATGGCAATCGAGCGCCTGCTGGGCCTCGAGGTGCCGGTGCGCGCGCAGTACATCCGCGTGATGTTCGACGAGATCACCCGCCTGCTGAACCACCTGATGTGGATCGGCTCGCACGCGCTGGACGTGGGCGCGATGGCGGTGTTCCTGTATGCCTTCCGCGAGCGCGAGGACATGTTCGACATGTACGAGGCGGTGTCGGGCGCGCGCATGCACGCGGCCTACTATCGTCCGGGCGGCGTGTATCGTGACCTGCCTGACACGATGCCGCAATATCGTGCGTCCAAGGTACACAACGAGCGCGCCATCAAGGCGATGAACGAGGCGCGTTCGGGCTCGCTGCTGGACTTCATCGAGGACTTCACCAACCGGTTCCCGAAGTACGTCGACGAATACGAGACGCTGCTGACCGACAACCGGATCTGGAAGCAGCGCCTGGTTGACATCGGCGTGGTCAGCCCGGAACGTGCACTGCAGATGGGCTTTACCGGCCCCATGCTGCGCGGCTCCGGCATCGAGTGGGACCTGCGCAAGAAGCAGCCGTACGAGGTGTACGACAAGCTGGACTTCGACATCCCGGTGGGCGTGGGCGGCGACTGCTACGCACGCTACCTGGTGCGCGTGGAAGAGATGCGCCAGTCCAACCGCATCATCAAACAGTGCGTGGAATGGCTGCGCCGCAACCCGGGCCCGGTGATCACCGAGAACCACAAGGTGGCACCGCCCTCGCGCGTGGACATGAAGTCCAACATGGAAGAACTGATCCACCACTTCAAGCTCTTCACCGAAGGCATGCACGTGCCCGAAGGCGAAGCGTATGCAGCGGTGGAACACCCGAAGGGCGAGTTCGGCATCTACGCGATCTCGGACGGCGCGAACAAGCCGTACCGCCTGAAGATCCGTGCACCTGGCTTCCCCCACCTGGCCGCGCTCGACGAAATGGCCAAGGGACACATGATTGCTGACGCGGTAACGATCATCGGCACGCAAGACATCGTCTTCGGCGAGATCGACCGTTAATCACGGACCGCCGGCCCGGACGACGATCCGGGCGCTTTCCGCGGAGCTCCCCAGGGGAGCGGGCGGAAAACCCGCGGCGGACCGGCAGGGCCTCAGGCCTGCCGGCGGAACGGGCAGCGACGGCTGCAAACCTGCGGAAGGGAACGCCCAGTGGCGCTGCCTGACGCCGTTTTACTGCAATGACCATGCTATCAGCAGAAGCTCTCAAGGAAATCGATCGCGCGATCGCGAAGTATCCGGCCGACCAGAAGCAGTCGGCCGTGATGGCGGCGCTTGCCGTGGCGCAGGGCGAGGTGGGCTGGGTTTCACCCGAAGTCATGCAGTTCGTCGCCAACTACCTCGAGATGCCGCCCGTGTGGGTGGAAGAGGTGGCGACCTTCTACAACATGTATGACACCAAGCCGGTGGGCAAATTCAAGCTCGCCGTCTGCACCAACCTGCCGTGCGCCCTGTCGGGCGGCGAGCGGGCCGGCGAGTACCTGAAGCGCAAGCTCGGGATCGACTACAACGAGACCACCGCTGACGGCTGCTTCACCCTGAAAGAGGGCGAGTGCATGGGCGCTTGCGGCGATGCGCCGGTGATGATCGTCAACAATACCCGCATGTGCAGCTGGATGAGCGACGACAAGCTCGACGCACTGGTCGACGAGCTCAAGGCCGAGGCTGCCAAGGGGGGCAAGTAACATGACCTGTCTGCACGACCGCCATATCCAGCCGCTGATCCTGGCCGGCCTGGACGGCAAGAACTGGCACCTGGAAGACTACGTCAAGCGTGGCGGCTACCAGCAACTCAAGCGCATCCTGACCGAGAAGATCCCGCCCGAGCAGGTGATCGCCGACGTCAAGGCCTCCGGCCTGCGCGGCCGTGGCGGTGCGGGCTTCCCGACCGGCCTGAAGTGGAGCTTCATGCCGCGCACCTTCCCGGGGCAGAAGTACCTGGTCTGCAACACCGATGAAGGCGAGCCCGGCACGTTCAAGGACCGCGACATCATCCGCTACAACCCGCATTCGCTGATCGAGGGCATGGCCATCGGCGCGTATGCGATGGGCATCACCGTGGGCTACAACTACATCCACGGCGAGATCTGGAACGAATACAAGATCTTCGAGGAAGCCCTCGAAGAGGCGCGCGCGGCCGGCTTTCTGGGTGACAACATCCTGGGTTCGGGCTTTGATTTCCAGCTGCACGCCCACCACGGCTACGGCGCCTATATCTGCGGCGAGGAAACCGCGCTGCTCGAATCGCTGGAAGGCAAGAAAGGCCAGCCACGCTTCAAGCCGCCGTTCCCGGCCAGCTTTGGCCTGTACGGCAAGCCGACCACCATCAACAACACCGAGACCTTCGCCGCGGTGCCGTTCCTGCTG
Source organism: Cupriavidus sp. GW821-FHT07C08 (assembly GCF_059419025.1). Lineage (NCBI taxonomy): Bacteria > Pseudomonadati > Pseudomonadota > Betaproteobacteria > Burkholderiales > Burkholderiaceae > Cupriavidus > Cupriavidus sp. GW821-FHT07C08. The sequence continues at coordinate 119,376 of NZ_JBWKQZ010000020.1, read as the reverse complement.
GCCGTCGGCCCCGAGAACTACCTGAAGCTGGGCAAGCCGAACAACGGCGGCACCAAGATCTTCTCGATCTCGGGCGACGTCGAGCGTCCCGGCAACTACGAGATCCCGCTGGGCACGCCGTTCGCCAAGCTGCTGGAACTCGCCGGCGGCATGCGCGGCGGCAAGCGCATCAAGGCGGTGATCCCGGGCGGCTCGTCCGCGCCGGTGGTGCCGGGCGACCTGATGATGGCGTCCGACATGGACTACGACTCGATCGCCAAGGCCGGCTCGATGCTGGGCTCGGGCGCGGTGATCGTGATGGACGAGACGCGCTGCATGGTCCGCTCGCTGCTGCGCCTGTCGTACTTCTATTTTGAGGAATCGTGCGGCCAGTGCACGCCGTGCCGCGAAGGCACCGGCTGGCTCTATCGCATGGTCAATCGCATCGAACACGGAGAGGGGCGCCAGGAAGACCTGGACCTGCTCAACAACGTCGCGGAAAACATCATGGGCCGCACCATCTGCGCGCTCGGCGATGCCGCGGCGATGCCGGTCCGCGGCATGCTCAAGCACTACTGGAAAGAGTTCGAGTATCACGTCGAACACAAGCAGTGCATGGTTCCGGCCTACATCTAAGCGTGGCAGAACATGGTTGAACTAGAGATCGACGGCAAGAAGGTTGAGGTTGCTGAAGGCAGCCTGGTGATGGAAGCAGCCCGCAAGCTGGGCACCTACATCCCGCACTTCTGCTACCACCGCAAACTGTCCATCGCGGCCAACTGCCGCATGTGCCTGGTCGAGGTCGAGAAGGCGCCCAAGGCGCTGCCCGCCTGCGCCACGCCCGTGACCCCTGGCATGAAGGTCTTCACCAATTCGGAGAAGGCGGTCAAGGCGCAGAAGTCCGTGATGGAATTCCTGCTGATCAACCACCCGCTCGACTGCCCGATCTGCGATCAGGGCGGCGAATGCCAGCTGCAGGATCTGGCCGTGGGCTACGGTGCCTCGGAGTCGCGCTACAAGGAAGAGAAGCGCGTGGTGTTCCACAAGAACGTGGGCCCGCTGATCTCCATGGAGGAGATGACCCGCTGCATCCACTGCACCCGCTGCGTGCGCTTCGGCCAGGAAGTGGCCGGCGTGATGGAGCTGGGCATGCTGGGCCGCGGCGAGCATTCGGAAATCACCACCTTCGTCGGCAAGACCGTCGATTCGGAACTGTCGGGCAACATGATCGACCTGTGCCCGGTCGGCGCGCTGACCAGCAAGCCGTTCCGTTACTCGGCCCGTACCTGGGAGCTGGCACGCCGCAAGTCGGTGTCGCCGCACGACGGCCTGGGCGCGAACCTGGTGGTACAGACCAAGAACCAGCGCGTGATGCGCGTGCTGCCGCTGGAAAACGAAGACATCAACGAGTGCTGGATCTCCGACAAGGACCGCTTCTCGTATGAAGGCCTGAACAGCGCCGACCGCCTGACCCGCCCGCTGCTGAAGCAGGGCGGCGAATGGATGGAAACCGACTGGCAGACGGCGCTGGAATACGTGGCCAACGGCCTCGCCAGCATCAAGCGCGATCATGGCGCCGACCAGATCGCCGCGCTGGCCAGCCCGCACAGCACGCTGGAAGAACTGTTCCTGCTGGGCAAGCTGATGCGCGGCCTGGGCAGCGACAACGTCGACTTCCGCCTGCGCCAGACCGATTTCTCGGCCGCACTGAAGGGCGCGCCGTGGCTGGGCATGCCGGTGGCCGACGTGACCACCCTGCAACGCGTGCTGGTGATCGGCTCGTCGCTGCGCAAGGATCATCCGCTGCTGGCCTCGCGCCTGCGCCAGGCCACCAAGAAGGGTGCCCGCGTGGCCGTGCTGGGCGCCGGCGGTGAAGACCTGCTGATGCCGCTGGCCGCCCGCATCGACGTGGCGCCGTCCGGCTGGACCGCGGCGCTCGCCGGCGTGGCCCGTGCCGTGGCTGCCGCCAAGGGCGTTGCTGCCCCGGCCGGCACTGAAGGATTCGACGGCGGCGAAGCCGCCGGCAAGGTGGCCGAAGCGCTGCTGTCGGGCGAGCGCCGTGCGGTGTTCCTCGGCAACGAGGCGGTGCGCCATCCGCAGTTCTCGGCGCTGCACGCGCTGGCACAGTGGATCGCCACCGAAACCGGTGCGACGCTGGGCTTCCTGACCGAAGCCGCCAACACCGTCGGCGGCTATGTCGCCGGCGCGCTGCCCAAGCAGGGCGGCGCCAATGCGCAGGCGATGCTGGACACGCCGCGCAAGGCCTACATCCTGCTGAACACCGAACCCGAGTTCGACGCTGCCGACCCGCGCAAGGCGCTGGCCGCGCTGGCCCAGGCCGGCACGGTGGTGGTGCTGTCGCCGTTCCGTTCGGAAGCGGCCATGCAGTACGCCGACGTGATCCTGCCGGTGACGCCGTTCACGGAAACCTCCGGCACCTTTGTCAACTGCGAAGGCAAGCCGCAGAGCTTCAATGGCGTGGTGCGCGCGCTGGGCGAATCGCGTCCGGGCTGGAAGGTGCTGCGCGTGCTGGGCAACCTGCTGGAGGTGGCCGGCTTCGACTACGAGACCGCCGAGTCGGTGCGTGCCGAAGTGCTGTCGGCCCCGGTCGACGCGCAGCTGGACAACGCCACCGATGCGCCGATCCGCGTGGCCGCCGCTGCCGCCAACGGCATCGAACGCATTGCCGATGTGCCGATCTACCACGCCGATCCGATCGTGCGCCGCGCCGAGTCGCTGCAGCTGAGCGCTGCCGCGCGCCGCGCCATGCAGATCGCGCTGCCGGCAGACCTGTTCGCCAGCCTTGGCATCCAGTCCGGCGATCCGGTGCGGGTCACGCAAGGGCAGGGCAGCGTGGTGCTGCCGGCCGTGCTCGAAGCCACGCTGCCGGCCAACACCGTGCGCGTGCCGGCGGCAACGCCGGCGGCCATGAGCCTGGGCGCGATGTTCGGCACGGTCACCGTAGAGAAGGCCATTGACCTGGCGCCGGCCACCGGCACCGTGGCCACGGCGTAAGAACAACAGCGAGAACAAGACATGATTGACTGGATTACCTCGCAAGGACAGGGCCTGCTGGGTGCCTACTGGACACCGCTGTGGATCCTGATTCGCGCCGTGATCATCGTGGTGCCGCTGCTGCTGTGCGTGGCTTACCTGATCCTGTGGGAGCGCAAGCTGATCGGCTGGATGCACGTCCGTATCGGCCCGAACCGCGTGGGCCCGCTGGGCCTGCTGCAGCCGATCGCCGACGTGCTGAAGCTGCTGCTCAAGGAAGTCATGATGCCCACGCAGGTCAGCCGGGGCATGTACCTGATTGCCCCGCTGATGGTGCTGATGCCCGCCGTGGCGGTCTGGGCCGTGATTCCGTTCCAGGCCGAAGTGGTGCTGGCGGATGTGAATGCCGGCCTGCTGTACGTGATGGCGATCAGTTCGGTGGGCGTGTACGGCGTGATCCTGGCCGGCTGGGCCTCGAACTCCAAGTACGCCTTCATCGGCGCCATGCGTGCCGCGGCCCAGATGGTGTCGTATGAAATCGCCATGGGCTTTGCGCTGGTGACGGTGCTGATGGTTGCCGGCAGCCTGAACCTGTCGGCCATCGTCAACGGCCAGAACACCGGCTACTTTGCCGACATGGGCATCAACATCCTGTCGTGGAACTGGCTGCCGCTGCTGCCGATGTTTGCCGTCTATTTCATCTCGGGCGTGGCCGAAACCAACCGCCACCCGTTCGACGTGGTGGAAGGCGAGTCGGAAATCGTGGCCGGCCACATGATCGAGTATTCGGGCATGGGCTTCGCGCTGTTCTTCCTGGCCGAGTACATCAACATGATCATCATCTCGACGATGACCGCGCTGATGTTCCTGGGCGGCTGGGCGCCCCCGGTCGATAGCGTGCTGACCAATGCGATCCCGGGCTTCTTCTGGCTGGTGATCAAGGTATTCCTGCTGCTGTCAGTCTTCATCTGGATCCGTGCCTCGTTCCCGCGCTACCGCTATGACCAGATCATGCGCCTGGGCTGGAAGGTGTTCATCCCCCTGACGGTGGCGTGGCTGATCATCGTGGCGATCTGGATCAAGTCGCCCTGGAACATCTGGCACTGAACGGCCAAACGACGGTGCGCGCCGTGGCGCGCACCGTGTGGAAATACTAGGAAGCATCATGCTGCTCGCCATCAAGGACTTCTTCAACAGCCTGCTCCTGAAGGAACTCTTCAAGGGCATGGCCCTGACCGGCCGCTATCTCTTCGCGCGCAAGATCACCGTCCAGTTCCCGGAAGAGAAAACGCCGATCTCGCCGCGCTTCCGTGGCCTGCACGCGCTGCGCCGCTACCCGAACGGGGAAGAGCGCTGCATCGCCTGCAAGCTGTGCGAGGCGGTGTGCCCGGCGCTGGCCATCACGATCGAGTCCGACGCGCGCGCCGACGGCACGCGCCGCACGACCCGCTATGACATCGACCTGACCAAGTGCATCTTCTGCGGTTTCTGCGAAGAGGCCTGCCCGGTCGACGCCATCGTGGAAACGCAGATCCTGGAGTACCACGGCGAGAAGCGCGGCGACCTGTACTTCACCAAGGACATGCTGCTGGCAGTGGGCGACCGCTACGAGCCGCAGATCGCCGCAGCCAAGGCCGCCGACGCGAAGTACCGCTAAGCTGAATCACCGGCCGGAAGTCTCGGCCAGAAGTACCGCCGGTTGGCGGCTGCCGCAAGCAGCAGACCTGGCAGCCGCCGCCACCGAATTTGAATGCGGTCCCTGCAATGCAAGGGGCCAATGCAAGGATGCCGCAGGAGCGGGCCACCCGAGGGGATGGCTTGTGCCGGACGGCCCAGAGAGGATCCGATAGGGACCATGGAACTCACGACCACCATCTTCTACGTCTTTGCGCTGGTGCTGGTGCTCTCCGCACTGAAAGTCATCACTGCGAAGAACCCGGTGCATTCCGCACTGTTCCTCGTGCTGTCGTTTTTCACGGCCGCGGCGATCTGGATGCTGCTCAAGGCGGAATTCCTCGCCATCCTGCTGGTGCTGGTCTATGTCGGCGCGGTGATGGTGCTGTTCCTGTTCGTGGTGATGATGATCGATATCGACATCGAGCACCTGCGGCGGGACTTCTGGACCTACGTGCCGATGGCCTCGGTGGTGGGCGCGCTGATCATCGCCGAGATGGCGATCGTGCTGGTGCGCAATTTCATCGGCACCACCACGCCGGTGGTCGCCAGCGGTTCGCAGGACCCGGGCTACTCGAACTCCGCCGCGCTCGGCAAGCTGATCTACACCGACTATATCTACGCCTTCGAAGTGGCCGGCATCATCCTGCTGGTGGCGATCATCGCCGCCGTGGCGCTGACCCTGCGCCGCCGCAAGGACGTCAAGGCCCAGGACGTATCGGCGCAGCTGCGCACCCGCCGCGACGACCGCGTGCGCCTGGTGCCGATGCAGTCCGAAGGCCAGACCCAGCAGACGGAAGCCGCGGCTGCCGCCAATAAGAACTAAAGCCCGGAGAAACGCTGTGCTCTCTCTCGCTCACTACCTCGTCCTCGCTGCGATCCTGTTCGCGATCAGCATCGTCGGCATCTTCCTGAACCGCAAGAACGTGATCGTGCTGCTGATGGCGATCGAACTGATGCTGCTTGCGGTGAACATCAACTTCGTCGCCTTCTCGCATTACCTGGGCGACCTGGCTGGTCAGGTTTTCGTTTTCTTCATCCTCACGGTGGCCGCCGCCGAGTCGGCAATCGGTCTCGCTATCCTGGTTGTGCTGTTCCGCAATCTGGATACGATCAACGTGGACGACATGGATACCCTCAAGGGCTGATCCGTGGCGCACTACGCAGATACCCAAGACTCACCGACCGCACACCACTAAGCGTCCTATGGCAACCACGCTCAACCCCAACCTGCTGCTTGCGATTGCGCTGGCGCCGCTAGTCGGCTCCGCGATCGCCGGCCTGTTCGGTACCAAGTTCTTCGACCTGTTTTCCTCGGAGTCGCGCGGCGGCCGGATCGTGGCGCATACCGCCACGATCCTGGGCGTTGCCATTTCCTTCGTGCTGTCGGTGATGGTGCTGCTCGACGTGATGAACGGCGCCGGCTACAACGGCACCGTCTACGAGTGGATGGCCATCGGCAGCCTGAAGATGGAAGTCGGCTTCCTGGTCGACTCTCTGACCGCGATGATGATGGTCGTGGTGACCTTCGTCTCGCTGATGGTGCACATCTACACCGTCGGCTACATGGACGGGGACCCCGGCTACAACCGCTTCTTCGCCTACATCTCGCTGTTCACCTTCTCGATGCTGATGCTGGTGATGAGCAACAACTTCCTGCAGCTGTTCTTCGGCTGGGAAGCGGTGGGCCTGGTGTCGTACCTGCTGATCGGCTTCTGGTACACCCGCCCGACGGCCATCTTCGCCAACCTGAAGGCGTTCCTGGTCAACCGCGTTGGCGACTTCGGCTTTATCCTGGGCATCGGCCTGCTGCTGGCCTACGCCGGCAGCATGAACTACACCGAAGTGTTCGCCGCGCGCGACCAGCTGGCGACCGTGATCTTCCCGGGCACCGACTGGCTGATGATCACCGTGGCCTGCATCTGCCTGTTCATCGGCGCGATGGGCAAGTCGGCGCAGTTCCCGTTGCACGTCTGGCTGCCTGACTCGATGGAAGGCCCGACCCCGATCTCGGCACTGATCCACGCGGCAACCATGGTGACCGCAGGCATCTTCATGGTCGCGCGCATGTCGCCGCTGTTCGAGCTGTCGGATACCGCACTGTCCTTCGTGCTGGTGATCGGTGCCATCACGGCGCTGTTCATGGGCTTCCTGGGCATCATCCAGAACGACATCAAGCGCGTGGTCGCGTATTCGACCCTGTCGCAGCTGGGCTACATGACCGTGGCGCTGGGCGCTTCGGCCTACTCGGTGGCCGTGTTCCACCTGATGACGCACGCATTCTTCAAGGCACTGCTGTTCCTGGGCGCGGGCTCGGTCATCATCGGCATGCACCACGACCAGGACATTCGCAACATGGGCGGCCTGCGCAAGTACATGCCGATCACCTGGATCACCTCGCTGGTGGGTTCGCTGGCGCTGATCGGTACGCCGTTCTTCGCGGGCTTCTACTCCAAGGACTCGATCATCGAGGCCGTGGCCGAATCGCATATCGCCGGTTCGAGCTTTGCCTACTACGCCGTGCTGGCCGGCGTGTTCGTGACCGCGTTCTACTCGTTCCGCATGTACTTCATGGTCTTCCACGGCAAGGAGCGCTGGGGCCAGAACCATGCCCACCAGCACCATGAGGGCGACCACGAGGACGAGGAAGTCACGCCTGACCACCACCATGGCCTGGCCGCCGGCGAGAAGCCGCACGAGTCGCCGTGGGTGGTGACCCTGCCGCTGGTGCTGCTGGCGATCCCGTCGGTGATCATCGGTGCGATCGCGATCGAGCCGATGCTGTTCGGCGAATTCTTCAAGCACGGCATCGCCTTCAAGGACGTGATCTTCGTCGGCGAGAACCACCACGCCATGGCCGAGCTGGAGGAAGCCTTCCACGGCTGGGTGCCGATGGCGCTGCACTCGCTGACCACGCCCGTGCTGTGGCTGGCCATCGCCGGTGTCGTGCTGTCGTGGTTCTTCTACATGAAGCGCCCGGACATCCCCGAGGCCATCAAGAACCGCTTCTCGGGCCTGTACACGCTGCTCGACAACAAGTACTACATGGACGCCATCAACCAGGCCGTATTCGCCCGCGGCGCACGCCTGCTCGGTACCGGCCTGTGGAAGGGCGGCGACCAGAGCCTGATCGACGGCCTGTTCGTCAACGGCGCGGCGCGCGTGGTGGCTTCGTTTGCTTCGGCAAGCCGCTACCTGCAGTCGGGCTATATCTACCACTACGCATTCGCGATGATCGTCGGCATGCTGGTGCTGCTGACGCTGACGGTCACGGGCGTGATCGGCACCAAGTGATAGGCACCAAGTAAGGAAAACATAGAAATGGTTCTGTCTTTCTCAATCTGGCTGCCTATCTTTTTCGGCCTGCTGATCCTCGCCTTCGGCTCGGACCGGAGTCCTGGCTTCGTGCGGTGGATGTCGCTGTTCGGCTCGATCGCGAGCTTTGTCGTCACGCTGCCGCTGGTCTTCCACTTCGACCGCACCACCGCGGCCATGCAGTTCGTCGAGAAGGCGAACTGGATCGAGCGCTTCAATATCAACTACCTGCTTGGGGTTGACGGCCTCTCGATGTGGTTCGTGGTGCTGACCGCCTTCATCACGGTGATCGTGGTGATCTCGGCCTGGGAAGTGATCACCGAGCGTGTGGCGGAATACATGGCCTCGTTCCTGATCCTGTCGGGCCTGATGGTCGGCGTGTTCTGCACGCTGGACGGCATGCTGTTCTACGTGTTCTTCGAAGCCACGCTGATCCCGATGTACATCATCATCGGTGTCTGGGGCGGCCCGAACCGTGTCTATGCCGCGTTCAAGTTCTTCCTGTACACGCTGGCGGGCTCGCTGCTGACGCTGATCGCGCTGCTGTACCTGTACAACAAGACCGGCACCTTCGACATCCTGCAATGGCACCAGGCCAAGCTGTCGATGAACGAGCAGATCGCGCTGTTCATTGCCTTCTTCGTCGCCTTCGCGGTCAAGGTGCCGATGTGGCCGGTGCACACCTGGCTGCCGGACGCCCACGTGGAAGCGCCGACCGGCGGTTCGGTGGTGCTGGCCGCCATCATGCTGAAGCTGGGCGCCTACGGTTTCCTGCGGTTCTCGCTGCCGATCGCGCCTGACGCCAGCCACTACCTGGCCCCGTTCATCATCACCATCTCGCTGATCGCGGTGATCTACATCGGCCTGGTCGCCCTGGTGCAGGCCGACATGAAGAAGCTGGTGGCGTATTCGTCGATCGCCCACATGGGCTTCGTCACGCTGGGCTTCTTTATCTTCAGCGACATCGGCGTGGAAGGCGGCATCGTGCAGATGATCTCGCACGGCTTTATCTCCGGCGCGATGTTCCTTTGCATCGGCGTGCTGTATGACCGCGTGCACTCGCGCCAGATCGCCGACTACGGCGGCGTGGTCAACACCATGCCCAAGTTCGCCGCGCTGGCAGTGTTCTTCGCCATGGCCAACTGCGGCCTGCCGGCAACCTCGGGCTTCGTCGGCGAATTCATGGTGATCCTGGGCGCGGTCAAGTTCGACTTCTGGATCGGCCTGCTGGCGGCCACCGCCCTGATCTTCGGCGCCGCCTACTCGCTGTGGATGGTCAAGCGCGTGATCTTTGGCGACATGGTCCACCAGCACGTGCGCGAGCTGGTCGACCTGAACAAGCGTGAGTTCGTCATGCTCGGCCTGCTGGCCATCATGACGCTGTACATGGGCCTGCACCCGAAGCCCTTTACCGACGTGATGCACGCGTCCGTGGTGAACCTGCTGTCCCACGCGGCACAGTCCAAGCTGTAATCGGGGAGAGAAATCAATATGCAAACGTCCTCGACACTCGGCCCCGTGGCGCCGATTATTTTCCTGGCGATCGCCATCGGCGCGGTCAACTGGATCGACCTTGCGCGTGGCAAGGGCAAGCAAAGCGTGGCCTATCCGCTGTCGCTGCTGGCCACGCTGGTGCTGACCGTCTGGTTTGGCCTGAATGCTGCCGCCGGCGAGACGCACTACGCGTTCGCCAACCTGGTCGTGATCGATCCGATGGCAAACGTGCTGTCCGCGTTCTGCTCTGCCGGCCTGTTCGTGACGCTGGTCTACACGCGCCGCTATCTGGCGGATCGCGACATGTTTGCCGGCGAGTTCTACCAGCTCGCGCTGTTCACGCTGGGCGGCCAGATCGTGATGATCACCGGCAACAACTTCCTGACCCTGTACCTGGGCCTGGAACTGCTGTCGCTGTCGTCGTACGCACTGGTGGCACTGCGCCGCGAATCGCGCGTGACCTCTGAATCGGCGATGAAGTACTTCGTGCTGGGCGCGCTGGCTTCGGGCTTCCTGCTATACGGCATCTCGATGATGTACGGCGCCACCGGTTCGCTGAACCTGGGCGAAGTGTTCCGCGTGGTCGAGTCGGGCCGCGTCAACACCACCATGCTGGCCTTTGGCGTGGTCTTTATCGTTGCCGGCCTGTCGTTCAAGCTGGGCGCTGCGCCGTTCCACATGTGGATTCCGGACATCTACCAGGGTTCGCCGACCGCGGTGACGCTGCTGATCGCCGGCGGCCCGAAGGTTGCTGCTTTCGCGCTGTTCATTCGCGTGCTGGTGGAAGGCCTGCTGCCGCTGGCGAGCGACTGGCAGATGATGCTGGTGGTGCTGTCGATCATCTCGCTGGCCATCGGCAACCTGACCGCCATCGTGCAGAGCAACCTGAAGCGGATGCTGGCGTATTCGACCATCTCGCACATGGGCTTCGTGCTGCTGGGCCTGCTGTCGGGCGTGGTCGCCAACAAGGCTGACGGCGCGGCCGATGCGTACAGCTCGGCGATGTTCTACTCGGTGACCTACCTGCTGACCACGCTGGGCACCTTCGGCATCATCCTGCTGCGCACCAGCAAGGGCTTCGAGGCCGAGACCCTGGAAGACCTGAAGGGCATGTCGCGCCGCAACCCGTGGTTTGCCTTCCTGATGCTGGTGATGATGTTCTCGCTGGCCGGCATCCCGCCGACCGTGGGCTTCTATGCCAAGCTGGCGGTGCTGGATGCGGTGGTCAAGTCAGGCATGACCTGGCTGGCCGTGGTGGCCGTGATGTTCTCGCTGATCGGCGCGTTCTACTACCTGCGCATCGTCAAGCTGATGTACTTCGATGCACCCGTGGGCGAAGAGCAGCTGGAAGCGACCTTTGGCCTGCGCTCGATGCTGAGCGTGAACGGTGCCGCAGTGATCCTGCTGGGTATTTTCCCGGCCGCGCTGATGAACCTGTGCTACCAGGCCATCCGCTCGACCCTGGGTTCCTGATCCGCCACACGCCATGAGCGCATCCGCAAGCGGCTGGTTTGTCATCCTGCTGGCACTGATCAGTGCGAACCTGCCGTTTGTGAACCAGCGCCTGTTCGCGGTGATCCCGCTGCGGCAGGCGCGCAAGCCGCTGTGGCTGCGCCTGCTGGAACTGATCATATGGTTCGCGGTAGCGGGCGCCGCCGGCTTTGCGGTAGAGGCAAGCCTTGGCAATGCCTTCCCGCAGGGCTGGCAGTTCTACGCCATCACCGCCTGCATGATGCTGGTGTTTGCCTTCCCGGGCTTCACCTGGCAATACCTCGTCAAACACCGCACGGCCTGAAGCCGGTCTTGTCGGCGCCGGGCCCTGCCTGATCCGGAGCGTCCATGACCGACAAGATCCAACGCGGCACCCCGTCTACCGATGAACCTACCGGGAACGACGACGCACTGAAGGAAGTGTGCGTCGCCTCGGCCACGGTCCATCGCGGCAAGTTCCTTACCCTCAAGCAAGACATCGTCAGGCTGCCGGACGGCAAGCAGACCGGGCGCGAGTACGTGGTCCATCCGGGCGCGGTGATGATGATCCCGCTGTTCAATGACGGCACCGTGCTGATGGAGCGCCAGTTCCGCTATCCGATCGGCGAAGTGATGCTGGAATTCCCTGCCGGCAAGCTCGATCCGGAAGAGGGCGCGCAGCGCTGCGGCGAACGCGAGCTGCTGGAGGAGACTGGCTACAGCGCGGCGCGCTGGGACTACCTGACGCGCATCCACCCGGTTATCTCTTATTCCACCGAGTTCATCGACGTCTTCCTGGCGCGCGACCTGACGCATGGCGAGGCGCAGCTCGACGACGGCGAGTTCATCGAAACCTTCATCGCGCCGGTGGGGCAGGTGATCGACTGGGTCCGCAGCGGCCGCATCACCGACGTAAAAACCATTATCGGCGCGTTCTGGCTGGAAAAAGTGATCTCGGGTGCCTGGCAACCGGGCGAACAGCCCCTGCCGCATTACGCCGTATAGTGAGTGGTGAGCCGCGTGGATTCTGCGCCATGCGGTTGTTCACGAACGGTCGTTCTAAAAAATTTAGCACGACCGTTCACAAAATTTCGATTCGCGGATAATATAGCTTTTGACGGGCTGGAAAGATCATGAAGGTGCTCGACCTGCGCTGCGCGCATGACCATGGTTTCGAGGGCTGGTTTGCCTCGGAAGAAGATGCGCAGTCGCAAATCTCGCGTGACCTCGTCCAATGCCCGGTCTGTGGCGACCACGCCGTGACGCGGCTGCCCAGCGCGCCGCGCCTGAACCTGTCGGGCGCGACCGCGCGCGAAGGCGGCGCCAGGCCGGCGCAGCCGGCTGCCGCACCGGCGACACTGCAAGCGCTCTATATGAAGGCGGTGAAGCAGGTGCTGGCACAGACCGAGGACGTTGGCGATCGCTTTGCCGAAGAGGCAAGGCGCATGCACTATGACGAGGCGCCGGAACGCGGCATTCGCGGTTCGGCCTCGGCGGAGGAGGTGCAGGCGCTGGCCGAAGAGGGCATCGAGACTTTCCCGCTCGTGGTGCCGGATGCGCTGAAGCAGACGGCTCACTGAATTGCGTCTTGTGCCCGTTGCTGTCGGCGCTTGACGTGCAGGCAGAACAACCGCCGGCGGCCCCACGCCAAGCCGGCACCACTGGAGACGGGCATGGATCTCAATTACTCGGCGTCCGACAACGCCTTCCGCGAGGAAGTGCGTAGCTGGCTCGAAGCCAACTTGCCGGCGGACATCCGCAGCAAGATTCTCAACCACCGCCGTCCGAACCGCGACGACCTGGTGCGCTGGCACAAGATCCTGGCCGGCAAGGGCTGGTCGGCACCGCACTGGCCCGTCCAGTACGGCGGCACCGGCTGGAACGCCACCCAGCGCCATATCTGGGATGAAGAGAATGCCCGCGTCGGCGCGCCCGGCGTGCTGCCGTTCGGCGTGGCGATGGTCGCGCCCGTGATCATGAAGTACGGCAGCGAGGCGCAAAAGTCATACTACCTGCCGCGCATCCTGGACTGCACCGACTGGTGGTGCCAGGGCTATTCGGAGCCGGGCTCGGGTTCGGACCTGGCGTCGGTGAAGACCCGTGCCGAGCTGACTTCGGACGGCAAGCACTACATCGTCAACGGCCAGAAGACCTGGACCACGCTCGGCCAGCACGCCGACATGATCTTCTGCCTGGTGCGCACCGATCCCGAAGCCAAGAAGCAAGAGGGCATTTCGTTCCTGCTGATCGACATGAAGACCCCGGGCATCACCGTGCGCCCGATCATCATGCTCGACGAAGAGCATGAAGTGAACGAAGTCTTCTTCGACAACGTCAAGGTGCCGGTCGAGAACCGCGTCGGCGATGAGAATAAGGGCTGGACCTACGCCAAGTACCTGCTGGGCCACGAGCGCACCGGCATCGCCCGCGTGGGCAACTCCAAGCGCGAGCTGGGCTTCCTCAAGCGCGTGGCGCGCCAGCAGCAGAAGAACGGCAAGCCGCTGCTGGAAGACCCGGTGTTCGGCGCCAAGGTGGCCGCGCTGGAAATCGAACTGATGGCGCTCGAAATCACCGTGCTACGCGTGGTTTCGAGCGAAGCGGCAGGCAAGGGCCCCGGCCCCGAGGCCTCGATGCTCAAGATCAAGGGCACCGAGATCCAGCAGATGCTGACCGAGCTGATGGTCGAGGCCGTCGGCCCGTACGCCCAGCCGTTCGACACCGCCTACCTGGAGTGCGAGACCGAGCACGCCGTGACCGGCTACGACGACGCCGCGCCGCTGGCCGCGTACTACTTCAACTATCGCAAGACCTCCATCTATGGCGGGTCCAACGAAATTCAGAAGAACATCATCAGCCAGATGATTCTGGGGCTGTGAGGAGACACGCAACATGAACTTCAATCTCAGCGACGAACAGAAGCAGCTGGCCGACGCCGTCCGCCGTTTCATCGACAAGGACTACGGCTTCGAGTCCCGCAAGAAGAACTACGAAAGCGCCGCCGGCTACGGCGACGCCGCCTGGGGCTCGCTGGTCGAGCTCGGCCTGACCGCGCTGCCGGTGCCGGAAGCGCAGGGCGGGTTCGCGGGCAAGGCCCTGGACATGATGGTGGTGCAACAGGAACTGGGCCGCGGCCTGATCGTGGAGCCGTACCTGGCCACGGTGGTCGGCGCCTACGCCCTGGGCCTGGCCGGTGGCCAGGACGCACTGCTGGAACAGGTCGCCGGCGGCGAGCTGAAGCTGGCCGTGGCCTTCAACGAGCCGCAGGCGCGCTATGAGCTGAACAACGTGCGCGTCACCGCCCGCGACGGCAAGCTCAGCGGCCGCAAGGTCGTGGTGGTGCATGGCGGCCAGGCCGACAAGCTGATCGTGTCGGCCCGCAGCAGCGGTGCTGAAGCCGACCGGGACGGCATCTCGCTGTTCCTGGTGGATGCGAAGGGCGCCGGCGTCAGCATCAAGGACTACCGTACCATCGACAACCTGCGCGCGGCCGACATCACCTTCCAGGATGCCCCCGCGCAACTGCTGGGCGAAGCCGGGAAGGCCTTCCCGGTGATCGAGCAAGTGGCCGACTACGCCGCCGTGCTGCTGTGCGCCGAGGCTGTGGGCGTGATGGATACGCTCAACGCCGCCACGCTGGAATACGCCAAGACGCGCCAGCAGTTCGGCCAGCCGATCGCGCGCTTCCAGGCGCTGCAGCACCGCATGGTGGAGATGTTCATCCATGCCGAGCAGTCGCGCTCGATCACGCTGCTCGCCGCTGCCCGCTTCGAGGAAGCGTCGCCGGAAGAGCGCCGCCGCTATGTCTCCGCCGCCAAGGCACGCGTGGGGCAGGCAGCGCGCACGGTCGGCCAGGAGGCAGTGCAGATCCATGGCGGCATGGGCGTGACCAACGAACTGCCGGCCGCGCACATGTTCAAGCGGCTGACGCTGATCAACACCACCTTCGGTGACGTGGATCACCACCTTGGCAGGTTTGCTGCCCAGCCCGGGTTCCAGGAAGCTGCCTGATCCTGCCCGTCCAGTCAAAACCGCGCTGTAGTCCAGGCGCGGTTTTTTTCTTTGGAGACCGTTAGGGGCGGGTTCGGCAAATACGGACGCCAGCCCCCGGCGGCCATGCGATCATTGCCTGGACAAAGTGCCCTGGCGCCAATCACTACAGAGAGACAACCGATGCTGTATTTCGAGGACTTTGAAGTCGGCAGCCGCCGCGAACTGGGTTCGTACCTCGTCACCGAGGAAGAGATCCTGGCTTTTGCACGCCAGTACGATCCGCAGCCGTTCCATATCGACAAGGAGGCCGCTGCCAGGAGCATCTATGGCGGCCTGATCTCGAGCGGCTGGATGACGTGCTCGATCATGATGCGGCTGCTGGTGCTGAGCAGCACCGGCAAGTCAGCCAGCATGGGCTCGCCTGGTGTGGATGAGATTCGCTGGCTCAAGCCCGTCTATGCCGGCGACACGCTCAGCGTCGTGCTGAATGTGCTCGATACCCGGCCGTCGCAGTCCAAGCCGGACCGCGGCGTGGTCCACACCCAGTGGGAAGCCACCAACCAGCGCGGTGAACTGGTCTGCACCGTCAAGGGCATGGGCATGTACGGCCGCCGGCCCGCCTGAGAACACTCAACCCACCATCGAGGAGACAACCGACATGCGCACCATCGCATCGCTTGAAGAACTGGAAGGCCTGCAGGGCCAGGAAGTCGCGGTCAGCGACTGGATCGAGGTGACGCAGCAGCAGGTCAACCAGTTTGCCGATGCCACCGGCGACCACCAGTGGATCCACATCGACGTGGAGCGCGCAAAGAAGGAGTCGCCCTATGGCGGCCCGATCGCCCACGGCTTCCTGACGCTGTCGCTGCTGCCCAAGTTCATGCACAACGCGCTGCATATGCCATCGAAGATCGGCGTCAACTACGGCCTGAACCGCGTGCGCTTCACGGCACCTGTGCCGGTAGGCAGCAAACTGCGGGCACGAATCAAGCTGCTCAAGGTCGATCGGCTCGATCCGCTGCCGAAGTCTCCTGAACTGGTGGGCGCTCAGTCCACCTGGGAAGTGACGATCGAGCGCGAGGGCAGCGACCGTCCGGTGTGCGTGGCGGAGTCGATTTCGCGCCGATATGGATGAACTGCGGCTTGATACTCGCCAAGGGTTCTGATGCAGTGCGACAATATGCCACATAGTGTTGTCGCACCCCGAAAAGCCGCGCATGCGCGGCTTTCTGCATATTCAAAGCCGAATTTGTGCGCTTGACGCCGGTCAATGCACGGAAAGCCATTCTCGAGGTCGATTGTCCGATAAAACGGACACTGTGTTTTGTGCCGTTGGGTTTACCCCTAATGTTGCGTTGCGGTACAGTCGCGCCCACGATGTTTTACGTGTTGCGCTCCCCGGCCGAAAACCGCGCTTGCCATAAAGGCAAGTCCGTCGGGAAGTGCAAAAACCTCGTATTCCAACGCTACCCGGCCGCTGTACTGAGCCGGGACCGTTCGCGGTTTCGGCCAGGTGCCGCAGCGCCGGCAAGGTCCTACAGGGCCTGCAGCGCACGCAGTCAGTTGTCCTTCCGTGTTCATGGCGTTGCAAGGCCGCATGGTCCCTCGGCGATCGATCCGCCGCCCGACCGCAACGCCAGCTAAGGACACGTCCTTCCGGTTTTCCCTCAGCCCCACGCCTCTTGCGCGAGCATCAGGCGGTTTAGCCACGCTTTTGCCCGAAGCGCGGTGTAACCAAACCAGTCGTGACATGAAGAAACCCATACTGCCGCGTTGGACGCGGTTCCTGCCTTGCCTTGGCCTGCTCCTGCTCGCCGGCTGCAACATGACGCTACTCGACCCGAAAGGGCAGGTCGGCGTCGACATCAAGAACATCATCCTGATCGCTACGTGGCTCATGCTGCTGGTGGTGCTGCCGGTGATCGTGCTCACGCTGGTGTTCGCCTGGAAGTACCGCGCGTCCAATACCACGGCGCGCTATGAGCCGGACTGGTCGCACTCCACCGCGATCGAAGTGGTGGTATGGCTGATCCCCTGCCTGATCATCATTGCGCTGGGCATCATCACCTGGAAGTCCTCGCACGATCTGGACCCGTACAAGCCGCTTGAATCCAGCAAGAAGCCGGTCACCGTCGAGGTGGTGGCGCTGAACTGGAAGTGGCTGTTCATCTATCCGGAACTGAAGATCGCCACGGTCAACCAGATCGCCTTCCCGGTCGACACCCCGGTGAACTTCAAGATCACCTCGGATTCGATCATGAATTCGTTCTTCATCCCGCAACTGGGCAGCCAGGTGTACGCCATGGCAGGGATGGAGACCAAGCTCCACCTGATCGCCAACGAAGCCGGCTCTTACGACGGCGTGTCCGCCAACTACAGCGGCGGCGGCTTTTCGGGCATGAAGTTCAAGGCGATGGCCATGTCGAACTACGAGTTCGACCAGTGGGTCGCCAAGGTTCGCGCCTCGTCCACCGAACTGGGCGTTGAAGGCTACAAGACGCTGGCACAACCCAGCGAGAAGGAGCCGGTCACGTACTACGGCAAGGTGGAAGACCAGCTCTTCCGCAACATCCTGCACAAGTACATGGACCACAGCGGCACGGCTGTCGCCGCCGACGGGTTCAAGGGCGGCCCGATCTGCACGTCGCGCAACACCCTCGGTGAAGAGCAGCTGTCGATGACCACGCCGGCCAAGCTGGCGCTGGGCGCGCAATCCTAGGAGCAATGATGTTTGGCAAGTTGAGTTTGTCGGCGATTCCGTTTCATGAGCCGATCATCATGGTCGTTCTGGCCGGCGTCGCCCTGGGCGGTGCCGCGCTGCTAGGCGCGATCACCTATTTCAAGAAGTGGGGCTACCTCTGGAACGAGTGGTTCACCTCGGTCGACCACAAGAAGATCGGCGTGATGTACTGCCTGGTCGCCCTGATCATGCTGCTGCGCGGCTTTTCCGACGCGATCATGATGCGCGCCCAGCTGGCGCTCGCCACCAATGGCGCGACCGGCGTGCTGCCGCCTGAGCACTACGACCAGATCTTCACCGCCCACGGCGTGATCATGATCTTCTTCGTGGCCATGCCGCTCATGACCGGCCTGATGAACCTGGTCGTGCCGCTGCAGATCGGCGCGCGCGACGTGGCCTTCCCGTTCCTGAACACGCTCTCGTTCTGGCTGTTCGTGGCGGGCGCCATGCTGGTCAATATCTCGCTGGGCGTCGGTGAATTCGCCAAGACCGGCTGGCTGGCCTACCCGCCGCTGTCGGGCCTGGACTTCAGCCCGGGCGTGGGCGTGGACTACTACCTGTGGAGCTTGCAGATCTCAGGCCTGGGCACGCTGCTGACCGGCGTGAACTTCCTGGTGACGATCCTGCGCATGCGCGCCCCGGGCATGACCCTGATGCGCATGCCGGTGTTCACCTGGACCGCGCTGTGCACCAACGTGCTGATCGTGGCCGCCTTCCCGGTGCTGACCGTGACCCTGGCGCTGCTGGGCCTGGACCGCTACTTCGGCATGCACTTCTTCACGAACGATGGTGGCGGCAACGCCATGATGTACGTGAACCTGATCTGGATCTGGGGCCACCCCGAGGTGTACATCCTGATCCTGCCGGCGTTCGGCATCTTCTCTGAAGTGATCGCCACGTTCTCGGGCAAGAAGCTGTTCGGCTACAAGGGCATGGTGTACGCGACCGCCGCCATCATGGTGCTGTCGTTCATCGTGTGGCTGCACCACTTCTTCACGATGGGTTCGGGCGCCAACGTCAACGCGTTCTTCGGCATCACCACCATGATCATCTCCATCCCGACCGGGGTGAAGATCTTCAACTGGCTGTTCACCATGTACCGCGGCCGGGTCCAGATGACCACGCCGGTGCTGTGGACGCTGGGCTTCATGATCACCTTCGTGATCGGCGGCATGACCGGCGTGCTGATGGCCGTGCCGGCTGCTGACTTCGTGCTGCACAACAGCCTGTTCCTGATCGCCCACTTCCACAACGTGATCATCGGCGGCGTGCTGTTCGGCTACCTGGCCGGCATCACCTACTGGTGGCCGAAGGCGTTCGGCTTCAAGCTGAACGAGCGCCTGGGCAAGTACGCCTTCTGGTGCTGGCTGGTGGGCTTCTACTTCGCCTTCATGCCGCTGTACGTGCTGGGCCTGATGGGCATGACCCGCCGCCTGAACCACACCGACAACCCGGCCTGGACGCCGTGGCTGTACCTGGCCGTGGTCGGCGTGGTGTTCGTGGCGCTGGGCATCTTCTTCCAGGTGCTGCAGATCGTGGTGTCGATCCGCGACCGCAAGAAGCTGGCCGACGTGACCGGCGACCCGTGGGGCGGCCGCACCCTGGAGTGGGCCACTTCGTCGCCGCCGCCGTTCTACAACTTCGCGCACACCCCGGTGGTGCGTGACCTGGACGCGTTTGCCGACATGAAGGCCCGTGGCGAGACCCTGCCGACCGAAGGCTACGAGAAGATCCACATGCCCAAGAACACGGGCGCGGGCTTCATCATCGGCGCCTTCAGCCTGGTGTTCGGCTTTGCCCTGACCTGGCATATCTGGTGGATGGCCGCGGTTGGCCTGGTGGGCATGATCTGGGCGTTCATCCACCGCAGCAACGACGACCACATCGACTACTACGTGCCGGCCACCGAGGTCGAGCAGATCGAAACGCGCCAACTGCAGCGCATTGCTTCGCAAGCCTGAGAACCATGTCGACTCAAGTCCTAGACCGCATCCCCGCGCAGGCAGGCGCCTCGGCTCACGCCGACGCGCACGGCCATGACCATGCGCACCACGATACCAGTGCCAATACGGTGTATGGCTTCTGGATCTATCTGATGAGCGACTGCATCATCTTCGCCGGACTGTTCGCGGCCTTCGCCGTGCTGCGCGGCGAACTGGCAGGCGGCCCGTCGGCGAAGGAGCTGTTCGAGCTCAATTACGTGCTGGTGGAGACCTTCATCCTGCTGTTCTCCTCGATCACGTACGGCATGGCAATGATCTCGCTGCAGAACCGCAGCCTGAGCCGCGTGCAGGTATGGCTCGGCGTCACGTTCCTGCTGGGCCTGGCCTTCATGGCGATGGAAATCAACGAGTTTCATCACCTGATCGCCGAAGGTGCCGGCCCGGGCCGCAGCGCGTTCCTGTCGTCGTTCTTCACCCTGGTCGGCACCCACGGCCTGCACGTTGCCAGCGGCATGCTGTGGATGATCGTGCTGATGTGGCAACTGTCGAAGAAGGGCATCACCCCGACCCTGACCAAGCGCCTGACCTGCCTGTCGCTGTTCTGGCACTTCCTGGACGTGGTCTGGATCGGCGTGTTTACCGTGGTCTACCTGATGGGACATCTGTGATGGCACAACACAACGCACCGGCGGCGCACGGCGCCCACGACTCGCACGATTCGCACGCGGGCCACGACACCCACGCCAGCTTCAAGTCGTACGCGATCGGCTTCATCCTGGCGGTGATCCTGACCGTGATCCCGTTCAAGCTCGTGATGGACGGCAGCATGGACAAGGGCACCATCCTCTGGATCATCCTCGGCATGGCCGTGGTCCAGATGCTGGTCCACCTGAAGTACTTCCTGCACCTGGACACGTCGTCCGGGCAGCGCAGCAACGTGATCGCGCTGCTGTTCACCGCGCTGATCCTGGTGATCGTGGTGGCGGGTTCGCTGTGGATCATGCACAACCTGAACGCCAACATGATGGTGATGTAAGGACTGGCGTCCTGGCATCGCAAAAGGGGCCCCTCGCGGGGCCCCTTTTTTCATTGGCGTGACCGATTGATTTCCGGATCAGGGCTTGAACGTATCCCCCAGCACCACGCCTTCACGGCGCGGATCGGCGCCGCCCACCAGCGCGGTCGAGCCGCCGACGGTGGTGCGGATGATCGCGCTCAGTCCGCTGGACTGCGCCGCGGTGTTCACGGTGTGGCCCAGGTTGCGCAGGCCCTTGACCAGCGGGTCGTTGTCGCCCGGCAGGCCGCCGGCCGGCGTGCTGGTGTCGACATTGGGATGTTCGCCGCCGACGATCATGGCCGAGCCGGCGCCGTTGGAGCCGCCGAAGTCGATCATCGATACCGCCTGCTGCGCGTCCATGCCCCAGTCCAGCGACGCCACCAGGGTCTTGGCCACGTACTGGATGATGGTGGCGCCGCCCGGCGAACCGGTGGTCATGTAGAAGTCCCCGCGCGAGCCGTCGGCATTGCGCTTGAACACCAGCGTCGGCGCCATCGAGCTGCGCGGGCGCTTGCCCGGCTGCAGGCGGTTGGCCACCAGCACGCCGCCGGGGGCGGGATCGGCATTGAAGTCGGTCAGCTGGTTGTTGAGCAGGAAGCCGTTGGTCATGTGGTACGAGCCCAGGCCAGCCTCGATGGTGGTGGTCATCGACACCACGTTGCCGTACTTGTCATGCAGCGACAGGTGGGTGGTGCCGTGCTCTTCCACCATGGAAGGCGTCAGCGGCACGTCGCCAAGGTTGCCCGCCGCCACCGGCGTGGTCATCGAGCCGACCGTGCTGATCAGGTCGGCGCGCTGGCGCAGGTAGGGCTTGTTCACCATGCTTTCCCAGCTGCCGCCCGGCAGGCCGATGAAGTCGGTGTCGGCCACGTACTTGTTGCGGTCGGCATAGGCCAGGTGGCCGGCTTCGCCCAGCAGGTGCGCGCCCAGCACGCTGGGCCGGCCGCCGTTCTTGTCGACCAGGGTGGGCGCATAGCGCGACATCTCGTAGTTCTCGACGATGCCCAGGATCTGCGCCACCGCGATGCCGCCGGACGATGGCGGCGGCATGCCGCACACCTCGTACTGGCGATAGGTTGTGCATACCGGCTTGCGCTTCTTGGCCTGGTAGTTGGCCAGGTCGCTCAGCGTGGTAACGCCAGCCGTGGTGTTGCCGTCGTAGGTGGTCTGGATCTTGTCGACGATGGCCTGCGCGATCGGACCGTTCTTGTAGAAGGCGTCCGCGCCGCCGGCGGCAACGGCGGTGAACACATTGGCCAGCGCGGGATTCCTGATGATGGTGTTGACCGCGCGCGGCGTGCCGTCGGCATTCAGGAAGTAGGCGGCCATCTCGGGGTCGCGCTTGATGTTGGCAATGGTCGTGGTGCCCGAGATCGCGGAGGCCATGCGTGGAGGGATCGCGAAGCCGTCGGTGGCCAGCTTGATGGCAGGGGTGAACAGGTCCTTCCACGCGGTCTTGCCATGCTCGCCGTGAGCCAGTTCCAGCACGCGCAGCGTGCCGGGCGTACCGATGGAGCGGCCGCTGCGTACGGCGTTGGGGGCGGGCGTCGTCTGGTCCGCCGCGGACTTCCAGCGCAGGTAGTTCTCGTCGGCGCCCGCGGGGGCCATCTCGCGGCCGTCATAGGCCGTGACCTGTTTTGTCGCGGCGTCGTAATACATGATGAAGGTGCCGCCGCCGATGCCGGATGATTGCGGTTCCACCAGGTTCAGCACCATCTGCGCTGCGACTGCGGCATCGACCGCGGTGCCGCCGGCCTTCAGCACGTCGCACGCTGCCTTGGTGGACACCGGGTTGTTGGTCACCGCCATATAGGTCTTGCTGTAGGCCGTGGACTTGGGCGCATAGCCGGTGGCCTGCTCCGGCGCGTTGGGATCGCCCGGCAGCACCACGGCTTCGCCGCCGGTGGTGCCGTCCAGTTCGCAGCCGCTGGCGGGCGTGACCGGAGGCGGGTTGGTGGCGACCGGCGTATCGTCGCCGCCGCAGGCGCCCAGCGTCAGCGCCAGCGCGGCCAGCGCCAGGGTGCCCAGGCGCAGCGGCGAGAACGGATTGGATAGCGTTGGTTGTGGTGGAACGGCAAATGACGAAGCTTGTGACGAGGCAGGACTGACAGTGCGCGGCATGATTATTCCTCTTCTTATGTTGGCCCGAAGTCTTGGTGTCGATCCGGCGCTCCCCCTTGCCGCTCGCGACGGCCGCGCCCGTCACGGGATCGGCAGCGGCTGATAAGCAACTTAAGCCGCGCGCCCTGTTGCCTTAATCGCTGGATATACCGATTTACAGCTATCCGGATTCGAGTTAAGCGCATGCTTAACAAACAAGATCGATTCTGGCGCATGGCGGTACCCCATGCGTGCCAATGCCGGGCGCCATGCACCGCCTCTGCGCGCGTTTGCCTGGGCGCACTGTCTCAGTGCTACCCAGTCGTGCACGGCCATGGTGCGCATACGCGGCCTGTGTCCGGATCAGCCATACAGGCCACCTGCGACGGGGTGAAAGCCGGCGGTACCCCATGGCACGCTAGTTGCAGAAGCATCACCCGGGGAGCGTAGTCCCTGACCAACACCATAAACGGGAGCTGCAAAATGCAACGACGTGACATGCTGAAGTTGTCGGCGATAGCCGCCGCGGCGATGATCGGTACCAGCCCGCTGGCGCTGGCGCAGTCCAAGGAGCCGATCAAGGTCGGCATCCTGCATTCGTTGTCCGGGACCATGGCCATTTCGGAGACGTCGCTGAAGGACGTGGCCCTGATGACCATTGATGAGATCAACAAGAGCGGCGGCGTGCTGGGGCGCAAGCTGGAGCCGGTGGTGGTGGACCCCGCCTCGAACTGGCCGCTGTTCGCGGAAAAGGCGCGCCAGCTGATCACCAAGGACAAGGTCGCGGTGACCTTCGGCTGCTGGACTTCGGTGTCGCGCAAGTCGGTGCTCCCGGTCTATGAGGAACTGAACTCGCTGCTGTTCTACCCGGTGCAGTATGAAGGCGAAGAGATGTCGAAGAACGTCTTCTACACCGGTGCAGCGCCCAACCAGCAGGCGATCCCGGCGGTGGAATACCTGATGAGCAAGGAAGGCGGCGGCGCTAAGCGCTTCTACCTGCTGGGCACGGACTACGTCTACCCGCGCACCACCAACAAGATCCTGCGCGCCTTCCTGAAGAGCAAGGGCGTGGCCGACAAGGACATCGAAGAGGTCTACACCCCGTTCGGCCACAGCGACTACCAGACCATCGTCGCCAATATCAAGAAGTTCTCGCAGGGCGGCAAGACCGCGGTGATCTCCACCATCAACGGCGACTCCAACGTGCCGTTCTACAAGGAGCTGGGCAACGCCGGGCTGAAGGCCAAGGACGTGCCGGTGGTGGCGTTCTCGGTGGGTGAAGAGGAACTGCGCGGCATCGATACCAAGCCGCTGGTGGGCCACCTGGCCGCATGGAACTACTTCATGTCGGTCAAGAACCCCGAGAACGACGCCTTCCGCAAGCAGTGGGCGGCATGGGTCAAGGCCAACAACCTGCCCGGCGGCGACAAGCGCGTGACCAATGACCCGATGGAAGCCACCTACGTCGGCATCCACATGTGGGCGCAGGCCGTGAAGAAGGCCGGCACCACCGATACCAACAAGGTGCGTGCGGCCATGTACGGCCAGACCTTCAAGGCTCCGGACGGCTTCACCCTGACCATGGGCGAGAACCACCACCTGTACAAGCCGGTGATGATCGGCGAAGTGAAGGGCGATGGCCAGTTCTCGGTGGTGTGGAAGACGCCGAAGGCGGTGCGTGCGCAGCCGTGGAGCCCGTTCATCGCGGGTAATGAAGGCAAGCCGGACAAGGTGATGTAAGCGGACGCCAGTCCGGCTCCGTGACGATGGCTTCCTTCTCCCGCAAGGCGGGGGAAGGGAGCGCATCGCCCCCTTTCGCACACCCAGAACAACAAGGCGCTGAAGCGCCGCCACTGCGCCAGCCACTATGCCCAAACTACTTCCGACAATGGCCATGCCATGGCTGCGCGCCCTGCTGGCGGCGCTGCTGCTGGCGACTGCGCCGTGGGCCGCGGCGCTGACGCAGGCCGAACTGAAGCCGCTGGCCGAAGACGATTTCGATGCCAAGACCGCGGCGCTGACCGCGCTGGCCAAGGCCCCGCCCGAACAGGCCGGCCCGATCCTGAAAGCCTTGCAGGACGACGCGCTGCAATATGCACCATCGGTCGGCATGGTGCGCCAGGACGGCGACAAGACCGTCGATGCCATTACCGGCAAGCCGGTCACGGTGAAAGCCGACGAACTGGAATCCCTGACCCTGAACAACAGCCTGCGCGCGCTGGTCGACAGCGCCGCCAGCAGCCTGCTGCTGCAGTCAGCCGACATCGCGGTGCGTGCGCAGGCGGTCGCCACGCTGCGCGCCCAGCCGGAAAGCGCCTCGCGCGCCGCGGTCGAAGCCGCGCGCAAGAACGAGGCCGATGCCGGCCTGCGCACCAGCCTGGACGTGATCTGGGCCAACCTGGTGCTGGGCGAGCCGGCCGATCCGGCAGCGCATGACGCGCGGCTTGAAGCCATCCGCATCCTCGGCAGCGACAGCAACCCGCAGAGCCGCCAGAAGCTGGCGCCGCTGGTGGAGCGCGACAGCGCCGGCAACTACCGCGAGCCCGATGCCGACGTGCGCCTGGCCGCGCAGCAGGCGCTGGACACGCTGCGCAGCGACCAGCGCCGCGCCGAACTGATCGGCAACCTGTTCGCCGGGCTGAGCCTGGGCAGCGTGCTGTTGCTGGCCGCGCTGGGGCTGGCCATTACCTATGGCCTGATCGGCGTCATCAACATGGCGCACGGTGAATTCCTGATGATCGGCGCCTATGCCACCTACGTGGTGCAGTCGCTGTTCCGCGCCTACGCGCCGGGTGCGTTCGACTGGTACCTGCCGGCGGCGCTGCCGGCCTCGTTCCTGGCGGCAGCCGTGGTGGGCTTCGTGCTGGAGCGGCTGGTGCTGCGCCACCTGTACGGCCGCCCGCTGGAAACGCTGCTGGCCACCTTCGGCGTGAGCCTGCTGCTGATGCAGGCAGTGCGCACGCTGTTCGGCGCGCAGAACGTGGAAGTGGCCAACCCGGCGTGGATGAGCGGCGGCATCGAGTGGATGCCGGGCCTGGTGATTCCCTACAACCGCATCGTCATCATCCTGTTCGCGCTGGCGGTAGTGGCGGTGGCGTGGGCGGTGCTGAACCGCACGCGGCTCGGGCTGTTCGTGCGCGCCACCACGCAGAACCGCACCATGGCGGCCTGCGTCGGCGTGCGCACCTGGAAGGTCGACAGCTACGCCTTTGCCTTTGGCGCCGGCATTGCCGGGCTGGGCGGCTGCGCGCTGTCGCAGATTGGCAATGTCGGTCCCGACCTGGGCCAGGCCTACATCATCGATTCCTTCATGGTGGTGGTGCTGGGCGGGGTGGGGCAGCTGGCGGGCACCATCGTCGGCGCCTTCGGGCTGGGCATCATCAACAAGTTCATCGAGCCCTTCTATGGCGCGGTGCTGGCCAAGATCTTTGTCCTGGTGCTGATCGTGCTGTTTATCCAGAAGCGGCCGCAGGGACTTTTCGCGCTCAAGGGGCGCAGCGCGGAGGCATGATGCAGCGAGTCCAATCGAATTCTTCCGCCACCCCGTTCCGGCTTGCCGTGCCTGAGCGCCAGGCGCTGTTCTCGCGGCGCGGCTGGATGGCGCTGGCGGCGCTGGCGGTGATCGTCGGCATTGGCGTGCCGGTGTGCGCGCTGGTGTTGCCGGAGGGCCATCCGCTGCACCTGTCGGCCTATGCGCTGACGCTGGTCGGCAAGATCATGTGCTTTGCGCTGGCCGCGATCGCGCTGGACCTGGTGTGGGGCTACTGCGGCATCCTGAGCCTGGGCCACGGGCTGTTCTTCGCGCTGGGCGGCTACGCCATGGGCATGTACCTGATGCGGGCGATCGGGCGCGAGGGCGTGTACAAGAGCGAGCTGCCGGACTTCATGGTGTTTCTCGACTGGAAGGAGCTGCCCTGGTTCTGGCACGGCACTGAGCACCTGGGCTACGCGCTGCTGCTGGTGGTGCTGGTGCCGGGCGTGCTGGCGTGGCTGTTCGGCTTCTTTGCCTTCCGCTCGCGCATCAAGGGCGTGTACCTGTCGATCATCACGCAGGCGATGACATATGCGGCGATGCTGCTGTTCTTCCGCAACGAGACCGGTTTCGGCGGCAACAACGGCTTCACGGACTTCAAGCGCATTGCCGGCTTTGCGATTGCGGCGCCGCAGACGCGCACGGCGCTGTTCGTGCTGACCTTCCTGGCGCTGCTGGCGGGCTTCATCGCCTGCCGCTACATCGTCACGTCCAAGCTCGGGCGCGTGGTCACCGCGGTGCGCGATGCCGAGATGCGGGTGATGTTCTCCGGCTACAACCCGCTGGGCTACAAGCTGTTCGTGTGGACTTTCTCGGCAGTGCTGTGCGGCATCGCGGGTGCGCTGTATGTGCCGCAGGTGGGCATCATCAACCCTGGCGAGATGTCGCCCGGCAACTCGATCGAGATGGCGGTGTGGGTTGCCGTGGGCGGGCGCGGCACGCTGATCGGGCCGGTGATCGGCGCGTTCCTGGTCAATGGCGCCAAGACCCTGTTCACCGCCCACTTTGCCGAATACTGGCTGTTCCTGCTGGGCGCGATGTTCGTGCTGGTGACCTTGTACCTGCCCGATGGCGTGACCGGGTTGTGGAACCGGCTGCGCGAGCGGCGCGCGGCCGCACCGCCAGCCGCTGCAGACCCCGTTTCCGCGCCTGCCGTGGCAGGCCGCACCGGAGGTGAAGCATGAATGCCGCACTCCAGCACGGCCAGGCCGAAAGCGGTGATGCCACCGGCCTGGGCCGCATCGTCGAGCCCGGTACCATCGATGTCTCGCACGGGCCGATCCTGTACCTGGAAGACCTGACGGTGCAGTTCGACGGCTTCCGCGCGCTGAACAAGCTGACTTTGTCGATCGACCATGGCGAGCTGCGCTGCGTGATCGGCCCCAACGGTGCCGGCAAGACCACGATGATGGATGTCATCACCGGCAAGACCGGGCCGCGCAATGCCAATGTCAGCGGGCGCGTGTTCCTGGGCCAGACCATCGACCTGATGCGGATGACCGAGCCGCGTATCGCGCAGGTGGGCATCGGCCGCAAGTTCCAGAAGCCGACGGTATTCGAGCAGCACGCGGTGTGGGAGAACCTGGAACTGGCGATGAAGGCCGACAAGCGCTGGTGGTCGTCGCTGCGCGCGCGGCTGACGGCAGAGGGGCATCGCCGCATCGAGGAAACGCTGGCGCTGACCGGACTGGAGGCCGAGGCCTACCGGCCCGCCGGGCTGCTGTCGCACGGGCAGAAGCAGCGCCTGGAGATCGGCATGCTGCTGATGCAGCAGCCGCAGCTGCTGTTGCTGGACGAGCCGGTGGCCGGCATGACCGATGAAGAGACCATGCAGCTGGCGGCGCTGCTCAACGGCCTGCGCGGCAGCTGCTCGATGATGGTGGTCGAGCACGACATGGAGTTCGTCGCCGCGCTCGCGGGCGATGCCGGCCAGGTCACGGTGCTGGCCGAGGGCAGCGTGCTGGCCGAAGGCACGCTCGACAGCGTCAAGCGCGATGAGCGCGTGATCGAATCCTACCTGGGAAGATAAGCATGCTGCAGGTCAATGCACTGAACCAGTTCTACGGCGGCAGCCATATCCTGCGCAATGTCAGCTTCGACGTGCCCGCCGGCAAGCTGACCACGCTGCTGGGCCGCAACGGCGTGGGCAAGAGCACGCTGCTCAAGTGCCTGATGGGCGTGGTGCCCACGCGCAGCGGCAGCATCCAGTGGGAAGGGCAGGCGCTGGAGAGGAAGGCGCCGTATGAGCGCGTGTCTGCCGGGCTGGCCTATGTGCCGCAGGGCCGGGAGATCTTCCCGCGGCTGACGGTGGAAGAAAACCTGCTGATCGGAGCCGCCAGCCGGGCGCGGCCGTCCGGCGTGCCGGACCGGATCTACCAGTTGTTCCCGGTGCTGCGCACCATGCGGCTGCGCCGCGGCGGCGACCTGTCCGGCGGCCAGCAGCAGCAACTGGCGATCGGGCGCGCGCTGATGAGCGAGCCGGGCCTGCTGATCCTGGACGAGCCTACCGAGGGCATCCAGCCTTCCATCATCCAGGACATCGGCCGGGCGCTGCGCCTGCTGGTTGACGAGTTCGGCATGACAGTGCTGCTGGTCGAGCAGTACTACGAGTTCGCGCGGCATATTGCCGACCACTACGTGGTGATGAGCCGCGGCGAAGTGGTGGCGCGGGGTGCCGGCGCCAGCATGGAGCAGGACGGTGTGCGGGAGCTGATCGCCGTGTAGGGCGGCCGCGCGGCAGCGCCGGGATTTGTGGGCCATACGCTGCTTCCGCCAAGGCGGGCAGCGCGCTATGATTGCTTGCAACTCCCGCCATTGCGTGCGCCCCCTCCGCCGGCTGTCCTTGCCATGCGCCATCCCGATTTCCCTTCCGCCCTCGCCGTGCCCGCCGCATGGCAGGCCACCTTGCGGCTGCGCTTTGCGCAGCGCGGCGAACGCACCGCGCTGACCGAGCGGCGCCACCAGGGGCCGCTGCTGGTGCAGAAGCCGCTGTATCCGGAAGGCGGCATCTGCCATGCGGTGATCCTGCATCCGCCAGCGGGCGTGGCAGGCGGCGACAGCCTGGACATCGACGTGACGGTGGAGGCTGGCGCGCACGCCGTGCTGGCCACGCCGGGCGCCACCAAGTGGTACAAGTCGCTCGGCCGCGAGGCGGCACAGCATGTGCGCCTGACAGTGGGCGCAGGCGCGCGGCTGGACTGGCTGCCGCAGGAGAACATCGTCTTCGACGACGCCCGTGCGCGGATTTCGACCGTGCTCGACGTCGCGCCCGGCGGCAGCGCGATCGGCTGGGATGCGGTGGTGCTGGGCCGGCAGGCATCTGGCGAGCAGTGGGCCAGCGGCGCGCTGTGGCTGGATACCCGCATCGGCGCCGGCGAACGCGCGCTGTGGTTCGAACAATCGCATCTTGAGGCCGCGTCGCCACTGCGCACCGCGGTGGCCGGGCTCGACGGACTCAATGTGCTGGGCACACTGTGGGCGGTAGGCGAGGGCGCGACGCAGGAACTGGCCGAAGCGCTGGCCGAACAGCTGCCCTATCGGCCGGAGCTGCGCGCCGGCGTGACCTGCCTGGCCGCCAACGGCCAGTCGATGCTGCTGCTGCGCGTGCTGGGCCGGCAGATGGAAGCCGTGCGCCACGTCATGGTCGACAGCTGGCAGGCGCTGCGCATGCCGATCCACGGTGTCGCGGCGCGGCCGCTGCGGCTGTGGGCCACGTAGGCCGCCAACAGAGACAACCGAACCCAAGAACCAGGAACAAGAGATGGAACTGACGCCGCGAGAGAAAGACAAGCTGCTGATCTTCACCGCCGCACTGCTGGCCGAGCGGCGCAAGGCACGCGGGCTGAAGCTGAACTATCCGGAAGCGGTGGCGCTGATCACCGCCGCCATCATGGAAGGCGCGCGCGATGGCCGCACCGTGGCCGAGCTGATGCATGAGGGCACCACCGTGCTGAGCCGCGAGGACGTGATGGATGGCGTGGCCGAGATGATCCCCGAGATCCAGGTGGAGGCCACCTTTCCGGACGGCACCAAGCTGGTGACCGTCCACCATCCCATTGTCTGAAACTGACCGTTCCCCGATTTTGATCACGATAACAAGACCAACCCGAGAGCCGACATGAACCGTACCGCCTGCCTGCGTCTTGCCCTGGGCACTTCCCTGACCGTTGCCGCCGGCGCCGCCCTGGCACATCCCGGCCACGATGCCGCCACCGTCAGTGCCAGCCTGTGGGCCGGCCTGGCGCACCCCTTCACCGGCGCCGACCATTTGCTGGCGATGGCGGCGGTAGGCGTGTGGAGCGCCTTGATTGCCCGCTCGGCCGCCGATACGCTGCGCCTGCCGCTGGCCTTCGTGGCGCTGATGCTGGTGGGGGCTGCAATCGGCCTGTCCGGTGTGGCGCTGCCCGCAGTCGAACCGATGATCGCGGCCTCATTGCTGGTGATCGGGTTGCTGCTGGCGCTGCGCGCGAAGCTGCCGGCGTGGGCCGGTACGCTGCTGGTCGGCGGCTTTGCCGTGTTCCACGGCTATGCCCACGGGGCCGAACTGCCCGCCACCGCTGGCGCGCTGCCTGCGGTACTCGCATACGTAGGCGGGTTTGCCGCCGCCACCATGGCGCTGCACCTGCTGGGCATCGGCGCCGGCACGCTGTTGCGCCGCCATGCCGGCTGGCTGGCCCGGGCGGCCGGTGCCGGCGTGGCGCTGTACGGCGCCAGCCTGCTGGTGGCCTGAGGAGAATCGCCATGATCCCCGGTGAACTGATGCCCGCCGACGGCGAGATCGAACTGAATGCCGGCCGCGCCACGGTCAGCGTGACGGTGGCCAATACCGGCGACCGGCCGATCCAGGTCGGCTCGCACTTCCATTTCTACGAGACCAACACCGCGCTCGCGTTCGACCGCGAAGCCGCGCGCGGCTTCCGGCTGAATATTGCCGCCGGCACCGCGGTGCGCTTCGAGCCCGGCCAGACGCGCACGGTGGAACTGGTGGCACTGGACGGCGACCGCATCGTCTACGGCTTCAACGGCAAGATCATGGGAGCGCTGTGATGGCAAAGATCTCCAGGCAGGCCTATGCCGAGATGTTCGGCCCGACCACCGGCGACCGCCTGCGGCTGGCCGATACCGGGCTTATCATCGAGGTCGAGAAAGACTTCACCATCTACGGCGAGGAGGTGAAGTTCGGCGGCGGCAAGGTGATCCGCGACGGCATGGGGCAGAGCCAGCGCATGGCCAGGGATTGCGTCGACACCGTCATCACCAATGCGCTGATCGTTGACCACTGGGGCATCGTCAAGGCCGATATCGGCCTGAAGGGCGGGCGCATCGCGGCGATCGGCAAGGCCGGCAATCCGGATATCCAGCCGGGCGTGACCATCGTGGTCGGGCCGGGCACCGAGGTGATCGCGGGCGAGGGCATGATCGTCACCGCCGGCGGCATCGACAGCCATATCCACTTTATCTGCCCGCAGCAGATCGAAGAGGCGCTGATGAGCGGCGTCACCACCATGATCGGTGGCGGCACCGGGCCGGCCACCGGCACCTTCGCCACCACCGTGACGCCGGGGCCGTGGTATATGGAGCGCATGCTGCAGGCGGCCGATGCCTACCCGATGAATATCGGCCTGCTGGGCAAGGGCAACGCCAGCCAGCAGGGGCCGCTCCTGGAGCAGGTGGAAGCCGGCGCCATCGGCCTGAAGCTGCACGAGGACTGGGGCACCACGCCGGCCGCGATCGACACCTGCCTGTCGGTGGCGGACGCGACCGACACCCAGGTGGCGATCCATACCGACACGCTCAACGAAGCCGGCTTTGTCGAAGCCACCATCGCCGCCTTCAAGGGCCGCACCATCCATACGTACCACACTGAAGGCGCGGGCGGCGGCCATGCGCCCGACATCATCAAGGTGTGCGGCGAGGCCAACGTGCTGCCGTCGTCGACCAACCCGACGCGCCCGTACACCGTCAACACGCTGGACGAGCACCTCGACATGCTGATGGTGTGCCACCACCTGGACCCGTCGATTGCCGAGGACATTGCCTTTGCCGAAAGCCGCATCCGCCGCGAAACCATCGCCGCCGAAGACATCCTGCACGACCTGGGCGCGTTCTCGATGATCTCCAGCGACTCGCAGGCCATGGGGCGCGTCGGCGAGGTCATCATCCGCACCTGGCAGACCGCGCACAAGATGGCGCTGCAGCGCGGCAAGCTGCCGGGCGATCCCAACGATGCGCGCGGCGGGCACGACAACTTCCGCGTCAAGCGCTATGTCGCCAAGTACACCATCAACCCGGCGCTGACGCACGGCATCGCCCATGAAGTGGGCTCGGTTGAAGTCGGCAAGTGGGCCGACCTGGTGTTGTGGCGTCCGGCGTTCTTCGGCGTCAAGCCCAGCCTGATCCTGAAGGGCGGCATGATTGCCGCGGCCGCGATGGGCGATCCCAATGCGTCGATCCCGACGCCGCAGCCGGTGCACTACCGGCCGATGTTTGCTTCGGCCGGCGGGGCGCTGCACCGTTCGTCGTTGACCTTTGTGTCGCAGGCGGCGCTGGCGGCCGGCATCGGCGAGCGCTACGGGCTGGCCAAGACGCTGTCGACGGTGCGCGGCACGCGCACGGTAAGCAAGCGCGACATGGTGCACAATGACTGGCAGCCGCATGTCACGGTTGATCCGGAGACCTACCAGGTCGTTGCCGACGGCCAGTTGCTGACCTGCGAGCCCGCCACCGAGCTGCCCATGGCGCAGCGCTATTTCCTGTTCTGACTGGCCGGGGCCCGCGCCCCGCATCGCCCATGCTGAAGATCGACAAACTCCTGAGCGCCCCGCACGGCATCGCGCCCGTGCTGGTGCGCCGCGCGCCCAAGCTGGTCCTGCCCTTCGCCGAACGCAGCAAGAGCCGCCTGCGCGCGGTGCTCGACAACGGCGACGAAGCCGCGCTGTTCCTGCCGCGCGGCACCGTGCTGCGCGGCGGTGACTTGCTGGTGGCCGAAGACGGCAGCTTCGTGGAAGTGCAGGCCGCTACCGAGGCAGTGCTGGAAGTGCGCGCGCAAGACCCGCATGCGCTGATGCGTGCGGCCTATCACCTCGGCAACCGCCATACGCCGGTGGAGATCGGGCGCGACTACCTGCGGCTGGAATACGACCCGGTGCTGGCCGACATGCTGCAGCGCCTGGGCGTGCGCGCCGAGCGTGCCGAGTTGCCGTTCGAGCCGGAGGCGGGGGCCTATGGCGGCGGGCACAAGCATGGGCACGATGCGACGTTTGCGGAGGACTATGCGGCCGCGCAGGCGGTGTTTCATGAGCATCATGGGCACGACCACGGGCATTCGCATGGACCTTCGCACGGACATGGTCATTCCCACGATCACGGTGATCCGCACCATGTCCACGACGAGCATTGCGGACACAAGCATTGATTGCGTGCCATGACCGGCCTGCCCCAACTGATCTCGCTGCTACATCTGGCATCGCCATCCCTGCCGATCGGCGGCTTCAGCTATTCGCAAGGCCTGGAAGCTGCGATCGATTGTGGCAGCGTGCATGATGCGCCGAGCGCAGAACGATGGATCCGCGACAACCTGCTGCATGTGCAGGCGCAATGCGAAGCGCCGCTGTGGCTGCTGCTGCATCGCCACTGGCTGGCAGGCGACGCTGCGCAGGTACGGACGTGGAACGACTGGTTCCACGCCACGCGCGAGACTTCCGAGTTGCGGCTTGAGACCGAGCAGATGGGCTGGTCGCTGTCCAGGCTGATTGCGCAGATGGAGTGGGGCGCGCCCGTGCTGCGCGAGACGCTGGCTGCGCTGTCGCCGGTCTGCCTGCCGACGGCGTTCACTGCGGCATGCGTGGCGCTTCAGGTCGAGGCGCGCGATGGCCTCGCCGCCTATTGCTTCAACTGGGCCGAGAACCAGGTCGCCGGGGCGATCAAGGCGGTACCGCTGGGCCAGGTGGCGGGGCAGCACATGCTGCGGCGCCTGCACGGCGCGGTGCTCGATACGGTCGATGAAGCCGCGCGCCGCGCCGAAGCCACGCCGCCGCAACTCTCCACCTTTTCCCCGATGCTGGGCCTGCTTTCCGCGCGCCACGAAACGCAGTACTCCCGGCTGTTCCGATCCTGAATCCATACCGCACCATGACCCAGGCCCGTACCAAGAAGAACCCTCCGCTGCGCGTCGGCGTCGGCGGCCCGGTTGGCTCCGGCAAGACCACGCTGCTGGAAATGCTGTGCAAGGCGATGCGCGACCGCTATGACCTGGTTGCCATCACCAATGACATCTACACCAAGGAAGACCAGCGCCTATTGACGATCTCCGGCGCGCTGCCGGCGGAACGCATCATGGGTGTGGAAACGGGCGGCTGTCCGCACACCGCGATCCGCGAGGACGCCTCGATCAACCTGGAGGCGGTGGACCGCATGCTGGCGCGCTTCCCGGATGCTGACGTGGTCTTCATCGAGTCCGGCGGCGACAACCTCGCCGCCACCTTCAGCCCAGAACTTTCTGATTTGACGATCTACGTTATTGACGTAGCCGGCGGTGAGAAGATTCCGAGAAAGGGTGGGCCGGGCATCACCAAGTCCGACTTGCTGGTGATCAACAAGACGGACCTGGCGCCATACGTCGGGGCATCGCTGGAAGTGATGGAGAGCGATGCGCGCAAGATGCGCGGCGCCCGGCCGTTCGTGATGGGCAGCGTCAAGTCCGGGCAGGGCCTGGACGAGGTGATCCGCTTTATCGAACGGCAGGGCATGCTGGGCGTCTAGTCTGCGTTGTCGCCCTTGGCATCGGAGGTGGTGTTAGGGGCGTGAGTCAGCGACGGGCGGAAGCTGCCCTTGCCCGCCAGCGCCCGTGCCACCGCGGCCACCAGGTTCAGCTCGGGCTCGGTCAGCTCCGCCATATGGCGCACGGAGGCCTCGATCGCCGCGCGCTGGCGGTTGCCGAAGGGCACGCGCGATTGTTCCACCTGCAGCTGGCTGGCGTCATGGCGGCTGAAGTCGAGCATCTCCGGGGTCGGCACGGCGAGCGTCTCGGCCAGCCCGCAGATGTTGGCGAGCGCAAGGTTGCGCTTGCCGCTTTCGATGCCGCTCAGGTATGAGCGCGACAGTCCGCTTTCAAGCGACAGGGTTTCCTGGGACCAGCCCCGCTGCTTGCGAAGCCAGGCAAGATGCAATCCGAATAGTCTGAGATTTCGAGAAGTCATGGGGTCGTGAAAGGTTCGGAGTGGTCTGAGGCTAAGGGTTTGACCTTGAGGCCACGACACTTATCCTCCTCCTCACTATCGGTGTCCGATCCGCAAATTGAGGGGTGCGCCAGGCAAAATGGCGCGACACGATGGCATCAACCGGACGGCCTGCATGGCCGAGCCAAACGGGCCACTGCGCAATGCCGCGCGCATCGCTGTCATGCGTGCGCCGCGCTGCGCGGACAGCCGCCTTGCGGCCTGTCGCCCTGCAGGGGGATTGCCATGCAGATCTTCACGCTGTTCGAGGCGCGGATGCGCGCCCTCCATGCCGACCGCCACGCGCCGTCGGACTTCATTCCCGGGTTCCAGTCACGCTTGCTTGCCGCTGCTGCCGGCCTCGGTAGCACCTGCGACTACGTCTTTCTCTGCGCCGGCGAGACCCAGGCTGAATTTGCCGCGGACCGCCATGAATGGTGGGGCTGCCTGCGCGGGGGCCTGCGGCTGTGGTCGCCCGGGCGCGGCTGCCTGCTGATGGGCGGCGGCGAGCTGTTTGCGCCGGCGCCAGGCGTGCCGATGCAGGTGCAGGCGATGGTCGACACCATCCTGGTGCGCACCGTGCCGCAAGGGCCTGCCGATGCCTCGCGGCCGGTGGCGCTGCCTGCGGGCGGATGGCACTGCGCGCTGGGCGGCATTGCCGCGGTCGAGGCCAATGGCGCAGAGGGGATGGCCGGCATGCACGTGTTGCCGTCCGAGGTTTTGCGGGCACAGGGCCCGCAGCCGGAGCAGGGCATGCGGCCGGAGTTCATCCAGCTCGACCAGTCAGGCGAAGACTGGGCGCAGCGGCTGCAGGCGCGCGGGCTGCGCTGGGCGCTGTGCTACCGCGGCGCCATCGGCCTGCACTGGCATGGCGCGCTGGTGCGGGCCGGCGGGGACATGGCCTTCCTGCAGCCCGGCACGCTCTACGCGCCGGACCCGCACGAGTCATGCCGGCTCGATGTGCTGTTGCCGGGCACCGGCCTGCTGTGCTGCTTCGGACCGGGCGATGACGCGGACCTTGGCGTTGCGGCCCGCGGCGGCCGGCGCGCGGACGGGTATGCCGTTGCGTGCCACGCGCTGGCGCCGGCCTGATGCCAGGCGGGGCAGCCGGGGCCAGGGTCCCGGCTGCTGCAATACCAGGCTCAGTGCCGCTTGTATTGCGTGGCGCCGAACAGGACCTCGCGTGCCTTGTCGTCCTGCAGCGCCTTGCGCGCGCTGGCCAGCACTTCCACGCCGCGCTTGACCGCGGGGCGCTCGGCGATCTCGTTGAACCAGCGCTTCAGGTGCGGGTAGTCGTTCAGGTCCACGCCCTGGTTCTGCCAGCTGCGCAGCCACGGGAAGGTGGCGATGTCGGCGATGGTGTACTGCTCGCCGGCCAGGTAGGCGTGCTTTGACAACTGTGTGTCGATCACGCCGTACAGGCGCCTGGCCTCGTTGGTGTAGCGATTGACCGCGTACTCGATCTTCTCGGGCGCGTACATGCGGAAGTGGTGCGCCTGGCCCAGCATCGGGCCCACGCCGCCCATCTGGAACATCAGCCACTGCAGCGCCTCGTACTTGCCGCGCACGTCCTCGGGCAGGAACTTGCCGGTCTTGCCGGCCAGGTAGAGCAGGATGGCGCCCGATTCGAACAGCGAGATCGGCTTGCCGTCCGGGCCGTCGGGGTCGACGATGGCGGGGATCTTGTTGTTGGGGCTGATCTTCAGGAAGTCCTCGCCGAACTGGTCGCCGGCGCCGATGTTGATCGGATGGACCTTGTACTCCAGGCCGCATTCTTCCAGCATGATGTGGACTTTGTGGCCGTTGGGCGTGGCCCAGGTGTAGACGTCGATCATCGCAAAAGATCTCCTGGCTGCGATCGTTGGGGATGGCCACATCAACCACTGACGTGGCGAACCGGGCGATTTAAGCACAGAAGAAAAAAACGCGCAGACTGGCTGCGCGTTTTCCATACTGCCGGCAGGGCCGAAGCCCCGCGGCGTTGCCAGGCGGTCAGAACCCGCGTGCCACCGGCATCCTGATGTCGTCCGGGTTCAGGTTCATGTGCTTGGCCAGCTCCAGCTTGGCGATGGCGTTGCGGTGCACCTCGTCCGGACCATCGGCCAGGCGCAGCGTGCGCTGGTGCGCCCACCAGTTGGCCAGCGGGAAGTCGCTGGAGACGCCGGCGGCGCCATGGACCTGGATGGCCCAGTCGATCACCTTCAGTGCCACGTTCGGTGCGATCACCTTGATCATGGCGATCTCGGCCTTGGCCACCTTGTTGCCCACGGTGTCCATCATGTACGCGGCCTTGAGCGTCAACAGGCGCGCCATCTCGATCTCGCAGCGGGCTTCGGCGATGCGTTCCTGCGTCACGCCCTGGCTGGACACCGGCTTGCCGAAGGCCACGCGCGACAGCGCGCGCTTGCACATCAGTTCCAGCGCGCGCTCGGCCACGCCGATGCTGCGCATGCAGTGGTGGATGCGGCCCGGGCCCAGGCGGCCCTGCGCGATCTCGAAGCCGCGGCCTTCGCCCAGCAGGATGTTCGAAGCCGGCACGCGCACGTTCTTCAGCTCGATCTCCATATGGCCGTGCGGCGCGTCGTCGTAGCCGAACACCGGCAGGAAGCGCTTGATGGTGATGCCCGGGGTATCGGCCGGCACCACGATCATCGACTGCTGCTCATGGCGGCCGGCGTCGGGATTGGTCTTGCCCATCACGATGTAGACCTTGCAGCGCGGGTCGCCCGCGCCCGACGACCACCACTTGGTGCCGTTGATCACGTAGTGGTCACCGTCGCGCTCGATGCGGCATTCGATATTGGTCGCGTCCGACGAGGCCACGGCCGGCTCGGTCATCAGGAAGGCCGAGCGGATCTCGCCGGCCAGCAGCGGCTCGAGCCACTTGTCCTTCAGTTCCTCGGAGGCATAGCGCTCCAGCGTCTCCATGTTGCCGGTGTCGGGGGCCGCGCAATTGAAGACCTCGGCCGACCAGGGCACCCGGCCCATGATTTCGCACAGCGTGGCGTACTCCAGGTTCGACAGGCCTTGCGGCGCACGCGGCGAGCGCGGCAGGAACAGGTTCCACAGCCCGGCTGCACGCGCCAGCGGCTTCAGTTCCTCGATCACCTTGGTCGGTACCCAGGCGTTGCCCGCGCGGCGATTGGCGTCGATTTCCTCCGCGAAACGCTTTTCGTTCGGGTAGATGTGCTGGTCGAAGAAGGCCAGCAGCTTGGCCTGCATTTCCTTGACCTTCGGGCTGTATTCGAAATCCATGTGGTCTCCTCGCTACGGAATCAGTGGACGCCGGGGTGGGTGGCGGCGCCTCGTTGGCCTCGGCAGGCCCCGGCATCAGTGCGGCATGGGCCGATGGAATGCACTCTATCTGAAAGCCGGTAATAAGAAAAATGAATTTTCTGGATTTGTCAGTATCAATTCCCTGCATTCCGTGCCAGAATCTTCGGCATGCAGCTCTCCCGCATCGACCTGAATCTCTTCGTGGTGTTCGACGCCATCTACAGCGAAGGCAGCATCACCGCGGCCGCGCGCCAGCTCAACCTGACGCAGCCCGCGGTCAGCCATGCGCTGGGCCGGATGCGCACGCTGTTCGACGACCCGCTGTTCGAGCGGCGCGGGCAGGGCATGGCGCCCACGCCGCTGGCGCGCTCGCTGGCCGCCGAGGTGCGCAGCGCGCTGCAATCGTTCGCGCGCACGCTGCAGGATACGCCGCACTTCGATCCCACCAATACCGTGCGGCGTTTCACCATCGGCATGCGCGACGCGCTGGAATCCACGCTGCTGCCGCCGCTGATGGCGCGTGTCACGGCAATGGCGCCGCACGTGGAGATCGCCGCGATCCGCTTCGACCGCCGCGAGATGGAGTCCGAGCTGCTGGCCGGCACGCTGGACGCGGCGCTGGACATCCTGCTGCCGGTCTCGCCCGCCATCCACCACGCACCCTTCATGGCCGATCCGATGGTGGTGCTGGCGCGGCGCGACCATCCGCTGGTGAAGAAGGAACTGACGCTTGAGCGCTACCTGGCGGCCGAGCATGTGCATGTGTCGTCGCGCCGCCGCGGCGCCGGGCTGGAAGACCAGGCTCTGCACCGCATGGGCCTGACGCGGCGCGTGCGCCTGCGTTGCCAGCACTATGCGGCCGCGTGCCGCGTGGTCAGTTGCACCGACCTGCTGGCCACGCTGCCGCTGCGCTATGCGCGCATCGCCAATGAGCCCTATGCCAACCGCCTGCTGTCGCTGCCGTTCAAGGTGCCGTCGCTGGAACTGCACCTGTACTGGCATGCGGGCGGCGAAAACGACGGTGCCAACCGCTGGCTGCGCGAGCAGCTGATGGCCGTGATGGCCGCGCTCGGCACCGGCATGGCCGACGTGGCTGCCGCCAGCTAAGTGCGCCCGCGCCCGCATGGCTGGCACCGCAAGCGCCCCGCGCGGCGCCCCGGTGCGGCGCGCGCGGGTCACACGTAAGGAATTGTTCATGGGCTAGACCCTCCCGGTCCGCGCCCATACCATCGTCCGGTCTTTCTGCCCCCGGCGCCGCCGCCGCGAGCCCGTGTCCACACGGTGCTGGCGATGGTTGCCGCGCCGGCTGTCCGCGCCTGCGGATCCCCCGGGGCAGGTTCCTTCCTCCGATGACCACGACGATTCAGAACGATGACCGGGAAACGCTTGCTTGCTGATCACCAACCCATGCCGCCGCGACGCGCGCGGCGCACCACGCTCGCCCTGACCACCCTTTGCGCCGCTGCGGCGCTGGCACTGTCCGCATGTGGCGGCGGTGGTGGCGATGGCGGCGGCGGTACTTCGTCGAACGCATCGCAAGCGAACGGGCAGGCCAGCGCGCCGTCCGGCTCTGGCTCGACCACGCCATCCACCGCAGGTGCCTGCTATACCGTCAGCGGCACGGCGCCGGCACCCGCGGCGGGCGGCGGCATCTCGCTGCTGCCGGCACGCGGCAGTGCGGTCGGCAATTACCGCGTGCTGGAAGAGCCGCGCACCGCCGGCCTGTGCTACGCCAACTATCGGCGCGAGCAGGTGGGCCTGCCGCCGCTGGCGGCACGCGATCCGCTCAATACCGTGGCGCAGAACCACACTGACTACATGCTGGCCAACGCCACGCTGACGCACGACGAGACCAGCGGCAAGCCGGGCTATACCGGCGCCACGCCCAACGAGCGCGTCCAGGCCGCCTATCCGACCAACGCCACCGCGGAAGTCGTGGCCGGCGCCAACCGCTGGACCTCGGTTGCCAATGCGCAGCTGTCGATGTCGCCCAAGGACGCGCTGGTGTCGGACCTGGTCAACGCGCCGTTCCACCGCGCCGCGCTGCTGGGCAGCTACGGCTCGGCCGGCAGCGGCTTTGCCGAGCGCGTGGGCCCGGACGGCAGCGGCACCTCGGCCAGCTACTACCAGACCATCGACCTGGCCGATGCAGCGAAGGGCGGCAGCGACAACCAGATGGTGGCCTATCCGTACAACGGCCAGGCCGACGTGCCGGCCAGCTGGGTCAACACGGAAAGCCCCAACCCCGCGCCAGGCTATGAGGGCAAGACCGTGGGCTATCCGATATCGCTGCAGGCCATCAACACCTCGCTGCAGTTCGATGCCGACAACTTCGTCATCACCGACGCGCAAGGCAACAACGTCAGCTGCCTCAAGGTCGACAGCCGTTCGTCGGGCCTCTCCAGCGCGGCACGCGGCCTGGCGATCTGCACGCCGGTGGCGCCGCTGGCCAGCCAGCAGCGCTACAGCGTGCGGGTTACCGGCCGGCTGGGTTCGCAGCCCGTGGACCTGAGCTGGTCGTTCACCACGCGCTGACCAGCACTCGCCAACGCACCGGCGCGCTCATTGCGGCGCGCCGTGCCGCAGTTCGATGCGCACCTGGCCCGGGGCCAGCGTGCGGTCGGCCTGCACGGCAAATGGCACCGGCGGGCGTTGCGCCGCCGGCATCGACTGCCAGAGCCGTCCTGCCCATTCCCTGATTGCCTCACTGTCCGGTTCGGCCGCCAGCAGCGTGACCGATGCCGCCGCCGGCACGCGCGCACCCGTGGCTGCGGGGTCGTCCTGGATCGACACGACCATGCTGGATGCGGTGTGCGCCGCGGGGGCGCGCGCGGCCGCCATCGGTGGCGCTGCCTTGCGTGCAAAATCTGCCCGCGGCGCGGCCGCCGGCGGTGCCGCGGGTGCCGGCATTGCCGGCTGCGGGACTGCTTCTGCCATGGCCGGATACGCGGGAGCGGCCGGTGCGGCGGCCACGGCCGGCGCATGGGCGGACAAGCTTTCGGTCGCCTGCGGCCGTGGTGGCGTGGCGGCCTCGCGTGGCGCCGTGCCCCCGGCCGTTGCCGGCGCGCGGCTGCGCTGCCCGGCGTGCGCCGGGGCAGGCCGCTCTTCCCGCCGCCGGGCCGGGGCAGCCTTCGCGGCTGGCGGCGGATTTGCCGGCGTGGCCGTCCCGGGCTCCGCCGCAGCTTGCGGTGCGGGCGCTGCCGCCATCTCTGCGGCGGGTGCAGCGGCCGGGGCGGACACCTGTTCAGGCGCCGACGCCGGCTGCAGTGCGCCATCATCGATCTGCCGCAGCACGATGCTGGTGGTCAGCCCGGCCACCGCCGCGACGCTGGCCACTAGCCCCAGCGAGCGCCACCACCGCCGCGCGCGCGCGGCGCGCGCTGCCATGGATTGCGTTGCGGTCCGTGTTGCCCGTGGTGTTGCCGCCTCAGCTGCCTGTGCCTGCAGCCACGCGCTGGCAGCGGCACCGACCGGGGCACCCAGAATCTCCGCTGCAGGCTCGCCTGACGCCACGCGCGCAAGCAGCGCATCGCGTCGCGCGGCCTGCGCCGCCTGCAGGCGCGCGGCTTCTTCCAGCACCGCCGTGGCAAGCGTTGGCGGCGCGGCGAAGGGCAAGGCCGCCGCGCCGGCCCGCAGGCGATCCGCTTCCTGTTGTGCCGCACGTGCGGCCGCGTGCACCGACGCTGCCAGCGCTGCGGACGGCGCGTAAGCGGGCAGCTCCCGCAGCAGGGCCGAAAGCCGGTCCTTGCCGTCGATAAAGCGGTCGGCCGCGTTCACGACGGCGTCTCCTGCGAGCCCGGCACGCTGCGGGCCAGGTCTGCGCGCAGGCGCGCAAACGCGTAGCGCAGCCGGCTCTTCACCGTCTCGAACTTCTCGCCGAGCATCTGCGCAATCTCTTCGACGCTCATGTCGCTGAAGAAGCGCAGCACCACCACCTCGCGCTGGGCGACGGGCAACTGCAGCAGCGCGCGATGCACGTGGTGCGCGTGCTGGCGCAACTGCAGCTCCGCCTCCGGAGACAGGTCGTCGGCCGGCATCTCCGCTGGCTGCTCGTCCAGGGCTTCGCGCTGGCGCGCATCGGCGCTGCGCACCTGGTCGAGCCAGGTATTGCGCGCGATCTGGAACAGGAAGGTGCGGAACGCCGCGTCCGGCTGGTAGTCGCCGCAGCGGGTCATCAGCTTGACCCAGGTCTTCTGCGCGATGTCTTCCGCTTCGCCGCGGTTGCCCTGGCACAGCCAGGCCACGTAGTTGTAGAGGCCGGCGTTATGGCGGCGGAACAGCTCGGTGACGGGCTGCTCGATGATGCCGCCCGCCACCAGCAGCATCAGGTCATGGTCGGGCAGCGCGGGCAGCGCGGCGCCGGGCGTGGCGGAAGGGGCGGGGTCGGGTGCCTGCATGCGCCCGAGTATAGGAGAGCGCAAGGCGGCGAGACAGTCCGCCGCGCCGCCTTGCGCCGGCTCGCGGCCCGGGCTGGTGTCAGCGTGCCGCACGCTCGGCCGGCCCGTCGCTGGTGGCGCCGGCCGGACTGGCCGTGGCCAGGCTCTGTGCCAGGTCCACCAGCTTGAGGAACTCGCCCCGATAGCCAAAGCGGTCGGTGCCGCGGGCGCCCTGGGCCAGCGCGCGGGCATCGGCGTAGCGCCAGTCGCCGGTGAACTTGCCGCCGCGCAGCACCTGGCCGAAACCGGCCACCGCCGCGGCAAAGCGGAAGTCGTCATCGCCTTGCGCCAGCGGGCGGATGGCCTGCCGCGCGACGGTGATGTCCATCAACTGGCTGGTGCTGGCGGCGGGCAGCTTGTAGCGCAGCTTGATGTGCGCGAGCTCGCCGTCGCGCCCCGGCGCGGGTGCGGCCGGCTGGTAGCGCAGCGGATCGACCAGCCCGGCCTGGCCGGCCAGCGTCAGCTCATACAGCGCCGTCACGGTGTGGCCCGCGCCGATATCGCCGGCATCGACCTTGTCGTTGTTGAAGTCCTCGCGCGCCAGCATGCGGTTCTCGTAGCCGATCAGGCGATACTCCTTCACCGTGGCCGGATTGAATTCCACCTGGATCTTCACGTCGCGCGCGATGGTGGCCAGCGTCGAGCTGATCTCGCTGACCAGCACCTTGTTACCTTCCATCAGGTTGTCGATATACGAATAGGCGCCATCGCCGGCATCGGCCAGCTGCTCCATCAGCTGCTCGTTGTAGTTGCCGGTGCCGAAGCCGAGCGTGGACAGCGACACACCGGACTTGCGCTTCTCTTCCACCATGCTCTTGAGCTGCCGGAAGTCGGTCACGCCCACGTTGAAGTCGCCGTCGGTGGCCAGCAGCACGCGGTTGATGCCGCCGGCGATAAAGCTCTGCTGCGCGGCCTGGTAGGCCAGCGCGATGCCACTGGCGCCGGCGGTGCTGCCCCCGGCCACGAGCTGGTCGATGGCGGCGCTGATGGCGGTCTTGTCGCTGCCCGGCGTGGGCGGCAGCGCCACGCGCGTGCCGCTGGCATAGGTGACCAGCGTGATGCGGTCCTGCGGGCGCAGCTTGTTCACCAGCAGCTTGAGCGAAGACTTCAGCAGCGGCAGCTTGTCCGGCGAGTTCATCGAACCCGATACATCCACCAGGAATACCAGGTTGGCGGGCGGCAGCGCGCCGCTGGCCATGTCCTTGCCCTTGATGCCGATGCGCAGCAGCACATTGGCCGGGTGCCAGGGCGCGGGCGCCAGCGCGGCATGCACGGCGAACGGGCGGCCATCGGCGGGCTGGGCATAGTCATAGGGGAAGTA
Organism: Cupriavidus sp. GW821-FHT07C08; assembly: GCF_059419025.1. NCBI lineage: Bacteria > Pseudomonadati > Pseudomonadota > Betaproteobacteria > Burkholderiales > Burkholderiaceae > Cupriavidus > Cupriavidus sp. GW821-FHT07C08. The sequence continues at coordinate 74,840 of NZ_JBWKQZ010000020.1, read as the reverse complement.
GTTCAGCAGCTCTTCCACGCGCACCGCATCGGCCGGCGGCACGCGCCCGGCATTGAGCATGCGGCGCATATTGCTGTAGCTGCCGGTATCGACATCGATGCTGAAGGTGGATACCGGCGCCTGCGCCACCAGCCTGACGCCGTTTTCCTCGATGGCGCCGTAGCGTTCGCGCTCGGCCGGCGCAGGCGGCGGCAGGTGGTAGGGCATGGCCAGCGCGGCGCGCGGGGCGATGGCGTGCATTTCCATGGCGGGCGCTGCCTGGCCAGCCTTGGCGGCGTGGTCGTGCGTGGGCGCCGGCGCTGCGGGTGGCGGCACCGGCTGGGCCACTTCCTGGGGAAGCGACGGCGAATGCCCGCCGCAGGCCGACAGCGCCAGTGCGGCGGCAAGACTTGCAATGATGGCCGGTGCGCGAAGTTGCATGTTGTTCTCCTGAGCGGCCGCGGGGCGGGTCCCCGGTCATGACGGCCTGTCGATGAAACGGCGCAGGCGGGTGATCGGGGTTAAATCGGGAGAATTTTTTTGCTGGACCTTCATGAGGCCCCCGCATGTGGCGGCAGTCAGACTTTCTCGCCCCAGGATGCCCCGATCGCCACTACAATCGCCTGATCCTTCCCCCAGGAGATATCGCATGGCTCACCCTGACCTCTCTTCGATGGCTTGGCGCGGCGCGCTGGCCCTTGCCCTGACGGCGCTGCTCGGTGCTTGTGGTACCCAGGGCGGAGGGACCGCCACGCCGGCCGCGCCTGCCGCTCCGGTCGCGACCACGCCACCGGCCGCGATGCCGCCGGCACCGGAAGTGTCGTCCGGCTATCGCCCCGACATGTCCACGGCCTATGCGCAGCGCCATATGGCGGCCGCGGCCAACCCGCTCGCGAGCGAGGCCGGGCGCGCCATCCTGCGCCAGGGCGGCTCGGCCATCGATGCCGCCATCGCGATGCAGGCCGTACTGACGCTGGTCGAGCCGCAGGCCACCGGCATCGGCGGCGGCGCCTTCATCATGTACTGGGACGGCAAGAACGTTCAGGCCTTCGACGGCCGCGAGACCGCCCCTGCCGGCGCCACCGAAAACCTGTTCCTGCGTTCCGACGGCAAGCCCATGGAGTTCAGCGAGGCCCAGATCGGCGGCCGCTCCGTCGGCACGCCCGGCGTGATGCGCGCGCTGGAAATGGCACACCGGAAGCACGGCCGCCTACCCTGGGCCAAGCTGTTCCAGCCCGCCATCGACCTGGCGGAGAAGGGCTTCCCGATCTCGGAGCGGCTGTACACGCAGGTGGCGGCCGACAAGTTCCTGGCCAATTCGCCGGAGATGGCCGCGTACTTCCTGGATGCACAGGGCAAGCCCAAGCCGGCCGGCACGGTGCTGAAGAACCCGAAGCTGGCGCAGACCCTGCGCGATGTCGCCCGGCGCGGTGCCGGCGTGCTCTACAGCGGGCCGATCGCGCGCGATATCGTCGCCAAGGTGAACGGTGGCAGCAATGCCGGCTCGCTGTCGCTGGCTGACCTGGGCAGCTACCGGGCCAAGCAGCGCGTGCCGGTCTGCACCGACTACAAGCGCTGGAAGATCTGCGGCATGCCGCCGCCGTCGTCGGGCGGCATCGCCATCGCGCAGATCCTGGGCACGCTGCAGGCGCTCGAAACCAAGAATCCCAAGTACGCGCTGGCCGCGCTCAAGCCGCAGGGCGTGAACACGCCGGCGGTGATGGAGGCCAATCCCGATGCGGTCCACGCGATCTCCGAAGCCGACCGCCTGGCGTACGCCGACCGTGGCCTGTACGTGGCCGATGCCGACTTCGTGCCGGTCAACGTGACCGGCCTGGTCAGCCCGTCCTACCTTGCCACGCGCGCGGAGCTGATCGGCGACAAGAGCATGGGCAAGGCCCAGCCAGGGGTGCCGCCGGGCACGGCGATGGCTTACGCGCCCGACCGTTCACCGCCGCGCGTTTCCACCTCGCAGATCGTCGCGGTCGATGACCGCGGCGGGGCGATTTCGATGACCACCACGATCGAGTCGTACTTCGGCTCGCATCTGATGGTGCGCGGCTTCATGCTGAACAACCAGCTGACCGACTTCTCCTTCGTGCCGAGCGAGAACGGCAAGCCGGTGGCCAACCGCGTGGAGCCGGGCAAGCGCCCGCGCTCGTCGATGGCGCCGACGCTGGTGTTCGACCGCGAGAGCGGCCAGCTGGTCGCCACGGTCGGTTCGCCGGGCGGCTCGCAGATCATCGAGTACGTGTCCAAGACCCTGGTCGGCATGCTGGACTGGAACATGGACGTGCAGGCTGCCATCGGCATGGGCAACTTCGGCAGCCGCAACGGCCCGACCGAGGTGGAGAAGGGGCTGGTGTCGCCGGGCCTGGTGCAGGCACTGCAGCAGCGCGGCCACCAGGTGGCCGAGATCGAGATGACCAGCGGCACGCAGGCCATCATGCGCAAGCAGGGGCCTGACGGCAAGGCGGTGTGGGCGGGTGGTGCGGACCCGCGGCGGGAAGGGGTGGCGCTGGGGGATTGAGCGCCACGCGACGCGGATGAAAAACGGGCGCCTCGGCGCCCGTTTTCTTGCCGCAGCCGTTGCCGCGTCAGCCCTTGGCCTTCTGCGCGTACTGCCACCCCATCTCCGCCATCGGCCGCGCGCGCTTGCCCGCGTCCAGCGCCTGCGCCGACGACGCGGTGCCGTCCACCACGCGCTTCATGATCCCCTGCAGGATGCCGGCGATGCGGAACATGCTGAAGGCCAGGTAGAAGTTCCAGTCGCCGGTGATCGGGCGGCCGGTGCGCTGCTCGTACAGGCGGCGGTAGCTGGCTTCGTCGGGGATGCCCAGCGCGGCGAAGTCCACGCCTGCAATGCCGCGGAACTGGCCCGGGGCGATATGCCAGCTCATGCAGTGGTAGCTGAAGTCGGCCATCGGGTGGCCCAGCGTGGACAGTTCCCAGTCCAGCACCGCCAGCACGCGCGGCTCGGTCGGGTGGAACATCAGGTTGTCCAGCCGGTAGTCGCCATGCACGATCGAGGTCAGGTCAGCGTCTTCCTGCGGGATATGCTGCGGCAGCCAGTCCATCAGCGCGTCCATCGACGGGATCGATTCGGTCTCGGACAGCTTGTACTGCTTGGTCCAGCGCTCGATCTGGCGCTGGAAGTAGTTGCCGGGCTTGCCATAGTCGCCAAGGCCGATGGCGTTGTAGTCGACCGTGTGCAGCGCGGCGATGACGCGGTTCATCTCGTCGTAGATGGCGCTGCGCTCGGCGGTGCTCATGCCCGGCAGCGACTGGTCCCACAGCACGCGGCCGGCGACGAACTCCATGATGTAGAAGGCGCGGCCGATCACGGACTCGTCCTCGCACAGCGCGTACATGCGCGCCACCGGCACGTCGCTGCCGGCCAGCGCGGCCATCACGCGGTATTCGCGCTCGATCGCGTGCGCCGACGGCAGCAGCTTGCTCTTGGGGCCGGGCTTGGCGCGCATCACGTAGGTCTGGCCCGGCGTGACCAGCTTGAAGGTCGGGTTGGACTGGCCGCCCTTGAACTGCTCCACGGTCAGCGGGCCGGCAAAGCCCTCCACATGCTGGCGCATCCAGGCTTCCAGCGCGTCGGTGTCGAAGCGCTGCTGGTCCGCCACCGGGCGCGTGCCCTCGAAGTGCGATACGTTGCTGGTCATGCTGTCTCCGTTGGTTTTCTGTTCGGTATCGGTTGGGATTCGATCAAGTCCGCGGCGCACTCAGCCCTGCGGCTGGCGTCCGCGCAAATACTGGTGCAGCAGCACTTCCATGGTGGTGTGGCGCGTGCCGCTGTGAACGGGCGTGGGCGGCGAGTAGTTGGTCATGCGCACCACCCAGTCGAGCGGGCCGTCGCCCATGTCGAGCACATTGATGCAGCCCGCGGTCTGCAGCAGCGAGCCGAAGAACACGCGCCGCCCGCAGGTGATGGCCTGCGACAGGATGGCGCGGTTGGTGCCGCCGTGCAGCACCATCAGCGCAGTGTCCCAGTCGGGATCGGTGCGCAGGCGCTCCAGCGCGGGCAGCACGCGGTCGAGGAACTGGCCGATGGTCTCGCCGTTGAGGAAGCGCTTGTCTTCCGGGACTTCGCCTTCGAAGGCGCCGACGAAGGCGTCGCGCAGGTCCTGCTCGGCGATGGCGGACAGGTCGCCGCCGCGGATTTCCTGCAGCGCGGGCCAGACTTCCGGCACCACGTCGTCCATCCCGGGCAGTTCGGCCAACACACGCTCAGCCGTCTCGACGGTGCGCGGCAGCCCGCTGACGATGACGCGGTCGAAGCGGATCTGTTCGGCGGCAAAGGCGCGCCCGGCGGCGGTGGCCTGCATGCGGCCGGTCTCGTTCAGGGGCACCATCTCGGGCAGGGCAGGGCGCCCGGCTTCATCGAAGTACGAAACGGCACCATGCCGCATCAGGTAGATGCGGCGACGCGAGGACGGCGGCAATTCCATGCGTTGTCTCCTTGCTTTGTAGCGGCATGCCCGTCTGCCGCGGGCTGGCCGTTCGGGTAAAGCCAGGCGCCCGGCGCCCGGCTTCAGCGGTACTGCGGCTTGCGCTTTTCCAGGAAGGCGCTGATGCCTTCGCCGCCGTCGGGGTGATGCAGCGCGGCGACGAAGCTGTCGCGCTCGGCCAGCAGGTGTTCGGCGCGCGATGCGGTGGCCGCGTGGTTGATCAGGTCCTTGATGCGGCCCACGGCGTGCGGCGACTGGTGGGCAAGGCCGGCGGCCAGGCGCAGGGCCTCGTCCATGGCCTGGCCCGGCTCGGTGACGCGGTTGACCAGCCCGAACTGCGCCAGCCGCGCTGCGTCCACCGGCTTTCCTTCCATCATCAGCTCGCTGGCCAGCGGGCGCGGCAGCGCGCGTGCGATCTCATACGAGCCGCCGCCGTCGGGCGTGAGCCCCACGGAAACATAGGCCATCACGAACTTGGCATTGCTGGCCGCCACGACAAAGTCGCACGCCAGCACCACCGAGAAGCCCGCGCCCGCGGCCGCGCCTTCCACCGCCGCGATGATCGGCTTGGGAAAGGCGTGCAGCGACTCGACCCAGCCGTTCAGCAGGGCGATGCTGGCGGCCTGCACCTCCTGCGGCTGGCTGCGGTTGCCGAGCAGCCGGTTCAGGTTGCCGCCGGCGCAGAAAATGCCGTCGGCGCCGGTGATGATGACCGCGCGCACCGAGTCATCGGCCGCGGCCTGATCCAGCGCCTGCTGCGAGGCCGCGTAGATGTCCGGGTGCAGCGCATTGCGTGCCTCGGGGTTCGAGATGGTCAGCACCAGCGTCGAATCGACGCGGTGGGAAAGCAACTGTGCGGGCATGGGCGTGGCTCGGTCGGTGGGGCGGTGGCGCGCTTACTGCTCTTCGGCCAGCAGCGACAGGCCCAGGCCGGCACGGCGCCACAGCCACGGGCTCGGGCGGTAGCGCATGTCGCCGGTCAGCGCTTCCATGTTGCGCAGCGTCTCCAGCACCAGTTGCGGGCCGACCGCATCGCCCAGCGCCAGCGGGCCCTTGGGATAGCCCAGGCCCAGGTTGACGGCGAGGTCGATGTCCGACGGCGTGGCGATGCGCTGCTGCGCGATATCGCTGGCGATATTGATGATGCAGCAGAGCACGCGCTGTGCGACAAAGCCGGCCGAATCACGGATCACCGTGACCGGCACGCCGTCGCTGCCAAACAGGCCGTGCGCGGCATCACGGGCGGCGGCGCTGGTGGCCGGCGTGGTCATCAGCGTGCGGCGCTTGGTGGCCTCGAACGGCAGCAGCGTGTCGATGGCGACGGTGCGGGCCGGGTCCAGGCCCTGTTGCAGCGCGCTGGTGGTGGCGTCCAGGCCCAGCGGGGTGACGATGATCAGTGCATCGGCCGACGGCTTGTTGCCGCCTTCCGGGGTCACGCCCAGCGCGCCCAGCAGCTTGCTCACCATCGCGTGGCCGCGCTCGCTGGCGTGGCTGACCCACACGCTCGACGGGCGCGCGCCCGGCACCGCGGCAGCGGCCGGCACCTGCTTCTGGCCATCGGCGTACGAATAGAAGCCAGCACCCGCCTTGCGGCCGATCAGCCCGCCGACCGCGCGGATCGCGGTGATCGGCGAGGGGCGGTAGCGCGGCTCCTGGTAGAACTGGTTGTAGATCGATTCCATCACCGGGTGCGACACGTCCAGCCCGGTCAGGTCCATCAGCTCGAACGGGCCCATGCGGAAGCCGGCCTGCTCGCGCATGATGTTGTCGATGTCGGAAAACCCGGCCACGCCTTCCTGCGCGACCTTCAGGCCTTCGATATTCATGCCGCGGCCGGCATGGTTGACGATAAAGCCCGGCATGTCCTTGCAGCGCACCGGCGTATGGCCCATGCGGCGCGACAATGCCATCAGCGCGTCGCCCACCGCGGGGTTGCCCGACAGGCCGTCGATGACTTCGACCACCTTCATCAGCGGCACCGGGTTGAAGAAGTGGTAGCCGGCGATGCGGCCCGGGTGCTTTGAACCCACGGCGATCGCGGTGATCGACAGCGACGACGTGTTGGAGGCAATGACGGCGTCTTCACGCAGGACCGCTTCGAGCTTGGCGATCAGGTCGCGCTTGACCTCCAGCTTCTCGACGATGGCTTCCAGCACCATGTCGCAGCCGGCCAGGTCTTCCAGCGTGCCGCAGGGCTTGACGCGGGCCAGCGTGGCCTCGGCGTCGGCGGCGCTGATCTTGCCCTTGTCGGCGAGCTTGGCCAGCGTGTCCTGCAGGTACTGGCGCGCGGCGGCCACCGCTTGCGGGTTGGCGTCGTACAGGTTGACGGTCAGGCCCGCCTGCGCGGCGATCTGCGCGATGCCCCGGCCCATGGCGCCGGTGCCGACGATACCCAGCGTATCGATGGTGAAAGTGCTCATCATTCGTCCCAAAAGTTGTGGTTAAATTAGCACGATCGTACGTTTTTTGCACCTTCCGCAACAGTCCGGTGGGGCAGGCGGCGTGCGCTGATCGGCCAGCCGGTACACTGCAGACCCCGGATGGTCCACAATCACCCGACATCCGCACCGTGCGATGCGGGGATCATTCCAATAACGGAGAGAGACGACATGCTGAAGCTCTGCGGTTTTGCCGCCAGCAACTACTACAACAAAGTGAAGCTGGCGCTGCTGGAAAAGAACGTGCCGTTCGAGGAGGTGCTGGCCTGGATCGGCCAGACTGACCTGGCGGCCACGCCCGCGGGGAAGGTGCCCTACATCATCACCGAATCCGGCCCGATGTGCGAGTCCGAAGCCATCGTCGACTACGTAGAGGCGGCCTATCCGCAGACGCCGCTGCTGCCGGGCGACCCGTACCAGGCCGCCAAGGTGCGCGAGATCGTCGTCTTCATGGAACTGTACCTGGAGCTGACCGCGCGCGAGCTGTACCCCGAGGCGTTCTTCGGCGGCAAGGTCAGCGATGGCGTCAAGGACCGCCAGCACAAGCTGCTGACGCGCTATGTCCCCGCCTTCGCCAAGCTGGCGAAGTTCTCGCCGTATATCGCCGGCGACACCTTCACGCTGGCCGACTGCGCCGCCGCCGCGCACCTGCCGCTGGTGTCGTCGTGCACCAAGATCATCTACGGCACAGACCTGCTGGCCGACCTGCCGGTCAAGGACTACCTGAAGACACTGTCGGCGCGTGAATCGGTGCAGAAGGTCAATGCCGACCGCAAGGCCAATCTTGAGCTGATGGCGAGCCGCAGCAACAAGTAACCGGCAACAAGCCGGCCACAAAACCGGCGGCACAAGGTAAAACGCCCGCGATTGGATCGCGGGCGTTTTTCGTTGGCGCAGAGGCCAGGCCTGCGCCTACAGCTTGCCCAGCCGCTCCAGCGCCAGCGCCAGCGTCTCTTCCTTCTTCGCAAAGCAGAAACGCACCACGCCCGATTCACGCGGCTGCGTGTAGAAGGCCGAGACCGGGATCGCGGCCACGCCGATCTCGCGCGTCAGCCACATGGCGAAGTCGGCCTCGCTCAGGTCGGAAATGGCCGAGTAGTCGACGCACTGGAAGTAGGTGCCGTCCGACGGCAGCAGCTTGAAGCGGCTGTTGGCCAGCCCGGCGCGGAAGAAGTCGCGCTTGGCCTGGTAGAACGCCGGCAGCTGCAGGTAGGGCGCGGGATCGGCCATGTAGTCGGCCAGGCCGTGCTGCACCGGCGTGTTCACGGTGAACACGTTGAACTGGTGCACCTTGCGGAACTCGGCCATCAGCGCGGCCGGCGCGGCCACGTAGCCGACCTTCCAGCCGGTCACGTGATAGGTCTTGCCGAAGCTGGAGATCACGAAGCTGCGGCGCGCAAGCTCAGGATGGCGCGAGACCGAGGCGTGCTGCTGGCCGTCGTAGACCATGTGCTCGTAGACCTCGTCCGAGAGCAGCAGGATGTCGGTGCCGGCCAGGATCTGCGCCAGCTGGCCCATGTCGGCCGCGCGCAAGATCGTGCCGGTGGGGTTGTGCGGCGTGTTGATCAGGATCATGCGCGTGCGCGGCGTGATCGCGGCGGCCAGCTTGTCGAAGGGCACGCGGAATTCCGGCGCTTCCAGCGTGACCGGCACGGCGGTGGCGCCGGCCAGCTCGATCGCGGGCAGGTAGCTGTCGTAGCACGGCTCCAGCACGATCACCTCGTCGCCCGGATGCACCGCGCACAGAATCGCGGTCAGGATGCCCTGGGTGGCGCCGGCGGTGACGGTGATCTCGGTGTCCCAGCTGTACTGGTGGCCATAGAGGCTGGCGATCTTGGCGGCGATGGCCTGGCGCAGGCGCGGCACGCCCGCCATCGGCGGGTACTGGTTATGGCCGGCGCGCATGGCGGCGGTCACGGCATCGACGATCCTGGGGTCGCAGTCGAAGTCCGGGAAGCCCTGGCCCAGGTTGACGGCGTTCTTCTCGGTGGCCAGCGCCGACATCACGGTGAAGATGGTGGTGCCGACGGCGGGCAGGCGCGAGGGCGGCGGGGTCAGCGGCGTCAACTGGGTGTGGGTGGTGTCTGCGGACATGATGCGAACGTGTCGATGCGGTAGGGACGGGGTGCGATCAGGCGTGCGGCGCCACCGAATAGGCGGCGCCGGGAGCCGACATTCTAAAGCGGATCGGCGGCGCTGGCGGCGCCAAGCGCGGCCAGCCAGGCGCCAAAGGCCGGTGGCGTCATCACTTCCACGCCGCTGCTGCGGCGCAGGCGGCTGCGCAGCTTGAGCACGGCCTTGTCCTTCGATACCAGGCAGGCGGCGCCGGCAAAGTGGGCCAGCTCGATGAACTTCTGGTCGTCGGTGTCCTTGCAGCGCGGCAGGCTGATGGCGTCGTAGTCGGCCTGCGGCGGCGCGGCTTCCAGGCTGGCGAGGCGGTCGACGGTGGCCAGCGCGGCATCGATATCGACGTCAAAGCGGGCAAATTGCGGATAGGCCAGCACCCGGCGCAGTTCCTCGCGGCAGTCGGCGCGGATCACCGGGGCGATGGTGCCGGCCTCCAGCGCGGTGCGGATCGGCTCCACATGGGGGTCGCGGAAGACCAGCAGGTCCACCCAGATGTTGGAGTCGAGCACCACGCGCGGCGCTGATGTGACGCCGGCGGGGCTGGCGAAGAGGGTGGTTCGGGTGGTGTCGAGGCGCATTCGCTACAATCTTGGCTTGTTTGTCCTTGGCTACTGCCGCGATTTTGCCATGCTCATCGTTTTGTCTCCCGCCAAGTCGCTGGATTACGAGACTCCCCCGCGCCTCAAGACCCATACGCTGCCGCGCTTTATCGACCGTTCCGCCACGCTGATCGAGCGCCTGCGCAAGCTGGCGCCGCAGGATGTGGGCGCGCTGATGGACATCTCCGACAAGCTCGCGGTGCTCAATGTGACGCGCTACGGCGACTGGTCGCCGGAGTTCACCGCGGCCAACAGCAAGCAGGCGGTGCTGGCCTTCAATGGCGACGTCTACGACGGCCTGGACGCGAAGACGCTGTCGGCAGATGACCTCGGATTTGCGCAGAAGCACATCCGCATCCTGTCCGGCCTCTACGGCGTGCTGCGCCCGCTGGACTGGATGCAGCCCTACCGGCTGGAGATGGGCACGCGCCTCGACAACGTTGCCGGCAAGGACCTGTACGCGTTCTGGGGCGACGATGTCACGCAGATGATCAACGCCGACATGGCCGCGCTCAAGCAGGAAGGTGCGCCGGTGCTGGTCAACCTGGCCTCGGAAGAGTACTTCAAGGTGGTGCGGCCCAAGGTGCTGCAGGCGCGCATCGTCACGCCGGTGTTCGAGGACTGGAAGGGCGGCCGCTACAAGATCATTTCGTTCCACGCCAAGCGCGCGCGCGGCACCATGGCGCGCTACGCGGTGACGCAGCGCGTGACCGAGCCGGAAAAGCTCAAGCGCTTTGCCGAGGACGGCTACGCCTTCGACGCCGCGGCCTCGGATGCCACCCGCTGGGTGTTCCGCCGCCGCCTGGAAGACTGAAACCCATCGCCACGAGACTGCCCGCCATGCCTGCCGCCATGCATATCTCTTCGCAATTCGACTCCGGCGCCATCGAGGTCGAGGCGCTCGACCGCGCCGACGATATCCGCCTGCGCATCCGCGCCGACTCGCACGCCGACTTCCGCCAGTGGTTCCATTTCCGCCTGCAGGGCGCGGCGGGGCAGGCGTGCCGGATGCACTTCCTGAACGCCGGCGACTGCACCTATCCGGATGGATGGCGCGACTACCGCGCGGTGGCCTCGTACGACCGCGCCAACTGGTTCCGCGTGCCGACGCGCTTCGACGGCCAGGTGATGACGGTGGAATGCACGCCCGAGCACGACAGCATCTGGTTTGCGTATTTCGAGCCGTATCCGGATGAGCGCCACCTGTCGCTGCTGGCTAGTTGCCAGCGCTCGCCGCTGGCGCGGCTGTCGCACCTGGGCAGCACTGTGGACGGGCGCGACATGACCCGCGTCACGCTGGGCCAGCCCGGCCCCGGCAAGAAGACCGTCTGGATGATCGCGCGCCAGCACCCGGGCGAGAGCATGGCCGAATGGTTTGTCGAAGGCGTGCTGCAGCGCCTGACCGGCACCGGCATGTGGGCGGGCGACCCGGTCGCGCGCAAGCTGTTGGAGCGCGCGGTCTTCCATATCGTGCCGAACATGAACCCGGACGGCTCGGCGCGCGGCAACCTGCGCACCAACGCCGCCGGCGCCAACCTGAACCGCGAGTGGATGGCGCCGAGCCCGGATACCAGCCCCGAGGTCTACCACGTGCGCCGCGCCATCGAGGCCAGCGGCTGTGACATGTTCTTCGACATCCATGGCGACGAGGGACTGCCGTACAACTTCGTCGCCGGCAGCGAGATGCTGCCGGGCTTTACCGAGGCGCGCCGGCGCGAGCAGCAGCGCTTTATCGAGGCCTTCAAGCGGGTCTCGCCGGATTTCCAGGATGTGCACGGCTACGCGGCCAGCAAGTACAACGCGGATGCGCTCAAGCTGGCGTCCAAGTACATCGGGCATACCTTCGGTTGCCTGGCGCTGACGCTGGAGATGCCGTTCAAGGACAATGCCGATCTGCCGGATCCGGCGGTCGGCTGGAACGGCGCGCGCAGTGCGCTGCTGGGGACCGCGATGCTGCAGGCGATCCTGGACTACCTGGGCTGAGCCAACGCAAACGGCCCAACCGGACCAAACCGGGTGGGCCGGAACGGCCTTGGCGCGGACGCGGTGCGCCCGCTTTGCGCCTATTGCTTCTTCTTGGTCTTGCTGCTCGTCTTGGCCGGGCCGGAGGTGGACTTGGCGGTCGTTGACTTCGACGACTTGGACGCCGACGCCTTGCCCGACTTCGAAGCCGTGCTCTTGCCCTTGGCCCCCCCGCGGCTCTTGCTTGCCGAAGTTTGCGTAGCAGCAGGCACGGCCGGCTCGGCAGCCGGTTCGCTGATGGTGGCGCCGCCGCTGTCCAGCAGCTCATACGCCAGCATCATGCCGTCGTCATAACCGCAGCGCACCTTCACCGGCTGCCAGTCGTCGTTGCCGCGGCGCTTGTGCGCGGTGGCGGCGAAGGTGACCACCGAGCTGACCGGCACGGCCTGCTTGCCGGGCGAGAAGCGTCCGCTCCATGGCTCGGTCGTGGCCTGTCCCGCGGCGAGTGCGCCGGTGGGGATCTTCAATGCATCGTAGCTGGCCGAGCGCGGCACCACCCAGCTGGCGTGGGCGGCGCAGTCCGCCACGTCGCTGGTGGCGTTCTCGGTCTTCATCAGTTGTTCGCGCATGCGGGTCCGGTACTCGGACAGGCTGACGCGGCCACGGTCGGGCAGGGTGACGGTCTTGGTGGGCGGAGTGGAAGTGGCGGGTGCCGGGGTGGCGGCAGGTCGGGCGGGCGCGGCGGCGGGTGCCGGGGCAGGGCCGGCGCTGGCATCATCGGCCGGCATATTGGCGCAGCCTGCCAGCGCGATCGCACCGGCCACTGCGGCAGCCACCATGCGGAGCCGGCTGCCGAGCAGTTCGGAGATTCGTCGGATCACGGTGTGAGCGGTGTGTGCGTTCTTGGGTTTTGCCCGCGGGGCCGCAGGGGCCGGCAGGCAAGATGGGTTCGCAAAGGAATGCCATGATAGAGGAAACCTATCTGACAAAGTTCCTAAATCTTGTTACCCATTCTTCCAACGCTTGATGTCGTGCAGCAAGTGACTTGTGCACTAGCAGGAATCCCCTCTCTCGCACAACTGCGGTGAACCCGCAGCGTATGCGGGGCTGCGTGGCGCAGCCCCGGCCCGGGTCAGGCCACGCGCGACGGCATCGAGCGCGTAAAGCGCAGCAGCTCGTCGAGCAGCAGGTTCAGGTCATGGCGCAGGCTGGCAAAGCCCGCGGTATGCGTCAGGCCCACCTCGTCCATATAGAGCTTGCGGTTGACCTCCAGCTGCAGGCTGTGGCAGCCGGCCTGGGGCTGTCCCACCACGCGCACGATCTCCACGCCCTTGTACGGGTGGTTGCGCCAGACGTCGTAGCCCATCTCCTTGAGCACGCCCTCGACCCGGTCGGTGAAGCGCTTGTCGCAGGTAGTGCCGTCGCGGTCGCCCACCACGAAGTCCGGATGCTCCAGCCCCGGGAACTCGGTGGCGAATGGCGCGGCGTGGCTCGGCATCGAATGGCAGTTGATATGCCAGGCGCTGCCGTGGCTGGCGACGGCACGGTCGGCCAGCTTCTGCAGCTGCGCGTAATAGGGCAGGTAGCAGCGGTTGATGCGCGCCTGCACTTCTTCCACGCTCAGCTTGCGGTCGTAGATGGCCTCGCCGGTGTCCAGCACGCGCCAGACCAGGCCCTTGCCCAGCCGGGTCTTGGAGGTCTCCTGCCTGGCGCCAGGCCATGGTGTGTCGAGCAGGGCTTCGTCGATTTCTTCCAGCGCGCGGTTGGCGTCCAGGTAGCTGCGCGGGAAGCCCGCGCACAGCAGCGGGATGCCGCGCGCCGGGGCGCCGGCGTAGAGCTCGTCGACAAAGGTGTCTTCGGCCTGGCGCAGCAGTTCCAGCGGCAGCGCGGGGTCGGGGCGGAAGTCCGTCGGGTAGGTCGTCGCGCTGTGCGGCGAGTCCAGGAACAGCGCCGCGGGCTCGCCCTCGGGCTGGTACAGGTAGAACGGACTGTCCGCGGTGGTTCGGTCGGTGTCGGTCATGGTGTTGCTGTGGAATCAGTCGAGCGAGATCTTGGCGGCGGCGGCCACGCGCTTGTTCTTGGCCACTTCGCTCTTGATCTGGGCGGCAAAGTGCGCCGGCGTATCGCCCACCGGGGTCGCGCCCAGCTTCTCGAGCTTGGCCTTCACTTCCGGCAGTGCCAGCACCTTGACCGCGGCGGTGTGGAGCCTGGTCTGGATATCCGCCGGCAGGTTGGCCGGTGCGATCAGGCCGAACCAGGCGGCGTCGTTGACTTCGCCCAGGCCCAGCTCGGCAAAGGTCGGCACGTTGGGCAGCGCGGCCACGCGCTTGGGCGCTGCCACGGCGAGCGCACGCAACTTGCCGCCTTCGATGAACGGCAGCGACGACGGCAGGTTGTCGAACAGCACCTGCACCTGGCCGGCCAGCGCGTCGTTCAGCGCCGGGCCCACGCCCTTGTAGGGCACGTGCAGCAGTTCGGTCTTGCTGCTCATCTTGAACAGTTCCCCCATCATGTGCGAGACGCTGCCGTTGCCCGCCGAGCCATAGGCCAGCTTGTTGGGCTGCGACTGCGCCAGCGCGATGAAGGACTTCATGTCGGTGGCCTTGACCGCCGGGTTGATGCTCATCACGTTCGGCACCGAGGCCAGGTTGGTGATGGTGGTGAAGTCCTTGGTTGCATCGTAGGACAGGCGCGGGTAGACCGCCGGATTGATGCCATGGGTCGAGGCCGTGGCAATGCCCAGCGTGTAGCCGTCCGGCGCCGCCTTGGACAGGAAAGCGGTGCCGATGCTGCCGCCGGCGCCGCCGCGGTTGTCCACCACCACGGCCTGGCCCAGTTGCTGGCCGAGCTTGTCGGCGACGATGCGCGCGACGATGTCGGTGGTGCCGCCGGCGGGGAAGGGCACCACCAGCGTGATCGGCTTGGTCGGGTAGCCGGCCTGGGCGAAAGCGCTGAAGGAGATGCCGGCAGCGGCGGCGGCCGAAGCGGCGGCCAGGAGTCGGAGAAGATGGCGACGTTGCATGACGGGGTCCAGGGGAAGGGGAGGAATAAAGTGGATTTCACGATTCTGCGCGCCCGGGCAAGCGTGCCGCAAACGAAATAAAATCCTTAGCTCATTCCATTTGGTCGTAAAGTAGAGGTGATTTATGCGACGCCTATGTCCGTCGCTGACCGAGTTGCAGGCCTTCGAGGCTGCGGCGCGTCATAACAGTTTTACCGTAGCCGCGCGTGAGCTGCATGTCACGCAAGGCGCGGTCAGCAAGCAGGTGCGCAGCCTGGAGGCTTACCTGGGCGTGGAGCTGTTCCAGCGCGTGCGCCAGCGCCTGATGCTGACCAAGGCGGGCGAGCGCTACCTGGAGCGCATCGGCCCCAGCCTGAACGAGCTGGAGGCCGCCACCGTCGAGCTGATGGCACGGCAGGGGCGGGGCGGCGTGCTGCATATCGCCAGCATGCCGACGCTGGGCGCCAAGTGGCTGATCCCGCGCCTGCCGCAGTTTTTTGCGCGCCATCCGGAGGTGACGCTGGAATTCGTGCCGCACGCGCAGGGCTACGATTTTTCCGAGCCGGACCTGGACGCCGCGATCCGTTTCGGCGACGGCGTCTGGCCCGGCAGCCTGGCCGACTACATGACCGGGCGCGAGGTGCTGCCGGTGTGCCGCCCGGGCCTGCTGGCGTCCGAGCCCGGCGGCGTGGCGCCCACGCCCGCCGCGCTGCTGCGCTATCCGCTGCTGCACCACACCACCGTTCCCGAAGCCTGGCCCGACTGGTTCGCCACGCTGGGCGTGCCGACCCGCGAGGCCTGGAGCGGCGCGCGCTTCGACCAGTTTTCGCTGCTCACGCAGGCCGCGCTGTCGGGTCTGGGCATTGCGCTGATACCGCGCTGCCTGATCGAGGAAGAACTGGCCACCGGGGCGCTGGTGGTGGCGCATCCGGCCCAGGTGCTGGCCAGGAAGGGCTATTACCTGTGCTATCCGGAGCAGAAGCAGCACCTGCCGGCGCTGCGCACGTTCCGCGCATGGGTGATGGAAGGGGCCGACCTGGCGCGGCCCGCCTGACGTTCAGGCCACGTCCGATGTCAACTGGCGCAACTGCTCCAGCAGCTTCGCTGCCGGCGCCGGCAGGATGCCCTGGCGGCGCCGGTACACCGCCAGCCGGCGCGGCGCCTGGGCGCCTTCAATGGACAGCGGCTGGATCATGCCCGCCTTTTGCTCGGCCTCGTACATCGGCGCGGCCATCCAGCTGAGGAAGCCCGCGCGTGCCACCAGCGCCTTGAGTGCAATGATCGAGCGGGTTTCGGCGACGATGTCCGGCGGCGGCAGCCCGGCCCGTGCAAACAGCCGCTGCAGTTCGTCGAATGGCGCCGTGCCGCGCGGCGGCATGACCCAGCGGCAGCCGACCGTATCCGCCAGCCGCAGCGCCGGCCGGCCCGTCAGCGGATGCCCGGCGGCGGCGACCACGAAGCTGCTGTCGCTCCAGCCCACATCCGCCACGGCGCAGATTTCCTCGTTCTCCGGCAGGGCGATGCCGATGGCCAGGTCGATCTCGCGGCGCAGCAGCGCATCGGCCAGGAAATCTCCCACGCCTTCGACGATGCGCACGTGCAGCCCGGGCCAGCGTGCCAGCACCGCCTCGATCGCCTCCGGCAGCACCACGCTGGCCACGCTGGCGACGGTGCCCACGCGGATGGTGCCGGCGGCCAGCCCGCGCAGCGCGCGCACGGCCTCGGTGGCGTGCTCGGCTTCGTGGCGCAAGAGGTTGGCGTGCGGCAGCAGGGCCTCGCCGCAGGCGGTCAGCACCATGCCGGTGGCATAGCGTTCGAACAGCGGCGCGTCCAGCTGGGCTTCCAGCCGCTGGATGGTGCGGCTCAGTGCCGGCTGGGTCACGTTCAGCTGTGCGGCCGCGCGGCCCAGGCTGCCGTGTTCGCACACCGCAAGGAAGGCAAGTAGCTGGCGCAGATCGAGGGTCATGCCGAATCGTAATGACTTTGCCCCGAAACGGCAATTTCTGGGCAAGGCCTGATTGTCCATACTGGTCGGCAAGCTTTGTCTCTGATTCCGCACTGGAGCTTCCTCGACCATGGCCAGTTCTGCCTCACCTGCTGCCTCCGCCACTCCCACCACCGTGCGCACCGCGGTGCTGGACCTGCTGCGCGCGTTCGGCATGACCACCATCTTCGGCAATCCCGGCTCGACCGAGCTGCCGCTGTTCCTCGATTTCCCCGACGACTTCCGCTACATCCTCGGCCTGCAGGAATCCGTGGTGGTGGGCATGGCCGATGGCTATGCCCAGGCCACCCGCAATGCGGCCTTCGTCAACCTGCACTCGGCGGCCGGCGTCGGCCATGCCATGGGCAGCATCTTCACCGCCCACAAGAACCGCACCCCGATGGTGATCACGGCCGGGCAGCAGGCGCGCTCGATCCTGCCGTTCGAGCCCTTCCTGTTCTCGGCCCAGGCCACCGAACTGCCCAAGCCCTACGTGAAGTGGAGTTGCGAGCCGGCGCGGGCCGAAGACGTGCCGCTGGCGATTGCGCGCGGCTACTACATCGCCATGCAGCCGCCGCGCGGGCCGGTGCTGATCTCGATTCCCGCCGATGACTGGGCCCGGCCGTGCGAGCCGGTGCTGCCGCGCACGGTCAGCACTGAAAGCCGCGTGCAGCCGGCACTGCTGGCGCAGATCGGCGACGCTCTCGATGCCAGCCGCCGGCCGGCGTTCGTGGTGGGCGCGGCCGTGGACCGCGATGGCGCCTGGGACGATGTGGTGCGGCTGGCGGAACGGCACCAGGCGGCGGTGTGGGTGGCGCCGATGTCGGGGCGCTGCGGCTTTCCGGAAGACCATCCGCTGTTTGCCGGCTTCCTGCCGGCGATGCGCGAGAAGATCGTCGGGCTGCTCACGGGCCACGACCTTGTGTTCGCGCTGGGGGCGGCAGCCTTCACCTATCACGTCGAGGGGGTTGGCCCTCATGCGCCGCCCGGGGCGCAGGTGGTGCAGCTGATCGACGATCCGAATATCGCCGCATGGGCGCCGGTGGGCACTGCCGCAGTCGGCAGCATCCGCCAGGGCGTGGCCGACCTGCTGGCGCGCCCGGCGCCGCCGCGGCGCGAAGCCCCGCGCCCGCGCGTGCCGGCACCGCGCGCCGAGCCCGGCACGCCGATGAGCGTCGCCTATGTCCTGCAGACGCTGGCGGAGCTGCGCGACCCCGATTCCATCGTGGTCGAGGAAGCGCCCAGCGCGCGCCCGGTGATGCATCGCCACCTGCCCATCCTGCGCAGCGAGACCTTCTATACGATGTGCAGCGGCGGGCTTGGCTACGGCCTGCCCGCGGCAGTGGGCGTCGCGCTGGGCAAGCCGGGGCGCAAGGTGATCGGCCTGGTCGGCGACGGCTCCAGCATGTATTCGATCCAGGCGCTGTGGAGCGCCGCGCAACTGGGCCTGCCGATCACGTTCATCGTGCTCAACAACCGGCGCTACGCCGCCCTGCAGGAGTTTGCGCCGACCTTCGGCTTTGGCAGCGATGATCCGCTGGTCGGCACGGCCTTGCCCGACCTGGGTTTCGTGTCGATCGCGCTCGGGCATGGTTGCGAGGCAGTGCGGGTGACTCATCCTGCTGCATTGCGCGAAGCCCTGGCGACAGCCCTGCGGATGCGTGTACCGACCGTGGTGGAGATCGAGGTGGCCTGAGCCGCAGCGCCAGACGACAGACGACAGACGAAGTACCCCTTCCAGGAGACTCCAGGATGCAAAGCATCACCATGCTGATCAACGGCGAGCGCACGCAGGCCGCCAGCGGTGCCACCTTCGAGCGCCGCAACCCGCTTGACCACAGCGTGGCCACGCGAGCGCCGGCAGCCACGAGCGCCGATGCGCTGGCCGCGGCCGACGCTGCCGGGCGCGCCTTCCCGGCCTGGCGCGACACCGGTCCGGGCGAACGGCGCGCCTTGCTCATGCGCGCCGCGCAGGCACTCGAAGGCAAGGCCGGGGCGCTCACCGCCGCGATGGCGGCAGAGACCGGTGCGTCGGCGATGTGGGCCGGCTTCAATGTGCACCTTGCCGTCGGCATGCTGCAGGAGGCCGCCGCGCTGACCACGCAGATCAACGGCGAGGTGATCCCCTCCGACGTGCCGGGCAGCCTGGCCATGGCGGTGCGGCAGGGCGCGGGCGTGGTGCTGGGCATCGCGCCGTGGAACGCACCGGTGATCCTGGGCGTGCGCGCCGTGGCCACGGCGCTGGCGTGCGGCAATACGGTCATCCTGAAGGGTTCGGAGATCTGTCCGGCCACGCATGGCCTGATCGTCGATGCGCTGGCGGAGGCGGGCTTCCCGGCGGGCGTGGTCAACTTTGTCACCAACGCCCCGGCCGATGCCGCCGCGGTAGTCGAGACCATCATCGCCCACCCGGCCGTGCGCCGCATCAACTTCACCGGCTCCACGCGCGTGGGGCGGCTGATCGCGCAGACCTGCGCGCGCTACCTGAAGCCCGCGGTGCTGGAGCTGGGCGGCAAGGCGCCGCTGGTGGTGCTCGACGATGCGGACCTGGACGCCGCGGTGGACGGTGCCATCTTCGGCGCCTTCGCCAACTCGGGCCAGATCTGCATGTCCACCGAGCGCATCGTGGTGGATGCCAGCATCGCGGACGCCTTCGTGGCACGCTTTGCCGCGCGTGCCGGCGCCTTGCCGCTGGCGGATCCGCGCACCGGCCCGGCGGTGCTGGGCTCGGTGGTCGACATGAGCACGGTCGAGCGCTGCAACGCGATGATCGACGACGCGCTGGCCAAGGGCGCGCGGCTGGTCTGCGGCGGCAAGGCGACCGACACGCTGATGCGGGCGACGGTGCTGGATCACGTGACGCCGGACATGGAGATCTATCGCGAGGAATCGTTCGGGCCGGTCAAGGCCGTGGTGCGCGTGGATGGCGTGGAAGCGGCCATTGCCTGTGCCAATGATTCCGCCTATGGGCTGTCGGCGGCGGTATTCGGCGGCGATGTGGCGCGCGCGATGCGGGTGGCCGGCCGCATCGAATCGGGCATCTGCCACGTCAATGGCCCGACCGTGCACGACGAGGCGCAGATGCCGTTCGGCGGCGTCAAGGCGAGTGGCTATGGCCGCTTCGGCGGCAAGGCCGGGATCGATGCCTTCACCGAGCTGCGCTGGATCACGGTGCAGACCACGCCACGGCAATATCCGTTCTGAGTGGCGCCGCAGAGCGCTGCGGCAGGCAGTAGCAAAACATAAGACAGGAGACAACCATCATGCGATTCCCCCACCGTATCGCGCGCGCCCTTTGCGCCGCACTGTGCGTGCCGGGCCTGCTGGCTGGCATGAGCGCGCCGGCCGCCGCGCAGCCGTGGCCGGACAAGCCGATCCGGCTGGTCGTCAACTTCCCGGCCGGCGGGGCCGCGGATACGCTGGCGCGCGGCATCTCGCCCGGTCTGTCCGAGGCGCTGAAGCGTCCGGTGGTGATCGACAACCGCCCGGGCGCCAACGGCATCGTTGGCGGCGATGCCGTGGCCAAGGCGCCGGCTGATGGCTATACCTTCCTGCTGACCTCGGGCGGCGCGGTGGCCATCGATCCCTTCCTCTACAAGAAGATGCCGTACGACCCGCTCAAGGACCTGACCCCGGTCGCGTCGGTGGCGCTGGTGCGGGTCTACCTGCTGGTGCATCCGTCGGTGCCGGCGAAGACGCTGGACGCGTTCATCGCCTATGTGCGCGAGCATCCGGGCAAGCTCAGCTACGGCTCGGCCGGCAACGGCAGCACGCCGCATATCGCTGCCGAGATGTTCAAGCGCGCCGGCAAGCTGGACGCCGTGCACGTGCCGTACAAGGGCGCGGCCCCGGCCCTGAGCGACCTGCTGGCAGGGCAGGTGCAGTTCATGTTCGATCCCGGCCCCGGCCTGCAGCACGTGGCCAGCGGCAAGCTCAGGCTGCTGGCGGTGGCCAGCGCCAAGCGCGCGGCGCAATACCCGGACGTGCCGACGCTGGCCGAGGCCGGCCTGCAGGACGTGGACGGCGACTCGACCTTCGGCGTCTATGCGCCCGCCGGCACGCCGCCGGCCATCGTCGAGCGCATGAACCGCGAGATCAACCGCGCGCTCGCCGGCGCGCAGCTGCAGGACAATGTCAACAAGCTGGGCGGTGCGGTGGCGCCGCTGAGCATCCAGGCGTTTGCCGAGCGGCAGAACGTGGATCGCGCGCGCTATGGCAGGTTCATCCGGCAGGCGGGCATCACCGTGGACTGACCCATGAGAAAGGGCGGCATGTCGATGCCGCCCTTTGCGCGCTTCAGCAGCGAGCGCCGCCTTACTTCGACAGCACCTTCATCGCCTGTTCCAGCCCCGCCAGCGTCACCGGATACATCCGTCCCTTCATCAGCTGGTTGATGACCGTGATCGACTGCCGGTACTGCCACAGGCCTTCCGGCTCCGGGTTGAGCCAGACGAAGTGCGGGAACTGCTCGGTCATCCGGTTCAGCCATACCGCGCCGGCTTCGGTGTTGTTGTACTCCACCGAGCCGCCCGGCTGCAGGATCTCGTACGGGCTCATAGTGGCGTCGCCGACGAAGATGATCTTGTAGTCGGGCGTGTACTTGTGCAGCAGGTCCCACGTGGCCAGCTTCTCGGCGTGGCGGCGGCGGTTGTTCTTCCACACGTAGTCGTACAGGCAGTTGTGGAAGTAGTAGTACTCCAGGTGCTTGAACTCGGTCTTGGTGGCCGAGAACAGCTCCTCCACGCGCTTGATGTGGTCGTCCATCGAGCCGCCCACGTCCATCAGCATCAGCACCTTGACCTTGTTGTGGCGCTCGGGACGCAGCTTGATGTCGAGCAGGCCGGCGTTGGCCGCGGTGGAGTGGATGGTGTCGTCCAGGTCCAGCTCGGTGTCGGCGCCTTCGCGGGCGAAGCGGCGCAGCCGGCGCAGCGCGACCTTGATATTGCGCGTGCCCAGTTCGACCTGGTCGTCATAGTCCTTGTAGGCGCGCGCCTCCCACACCTTGATCGCGGTGCGGTTGCCCTTGCTTGGCCCGCCGATGCGGATGCCCTCGGGGTTGTAGCCGCCGTGGCCGAAGGGCGAGGTGCCGCCCGTGCCGATCCACTTGTTGCCGCCCTCGTGCTTTTCCTTTTGCTCCTCCAGCAGTTGCTTGAGGCGCTCCATCAGCTTGTCGAGGCCGCCCATGGCCTCGATCTTGGCTTTTTCCTCGGGCGAGAGTTCGCGCTCCAGCGTCTTCTGCAGCCAGTCGAGCGGAATGTCGGACTTCCAGTCGACCAGGCTCTCGACCCCCTTGAAGTAGGCGGCGAAGGTCTGGTCGAACTTGTCGAAGTGCTTCTCGTCCTTGACCAGCGTCATGCGCGACAGGTAGTAGAACTCGTCGATCGACGGCGAGATGACCTGCGCCTTGAGCGCTTCCAGCATGGTCAGGTATTCCTTGACCGAGACCGGCAGCTTGGCGTGGCGCAGCGAGAAGAAGAAATCGATCAGCATGATGCCTCGCTTTCAGTCGGCGGCCGCTTCAGCGCGGACGGTCGAGCTGGAATTGCAGGTGTTGCCGCACCGCCGGCCATTCGCTGGCGATGATCGAGAACACCACGGTGTCGCGCAAGGAGCCGTCCGGCATGCGCTGGTGGTTGCGCAGCACGCCGTCCTGCTTGGCGCCCAGGCGCGCAATGGCGGCGCGGCTCTGCTGGTTCATCCAGTGCGTGCGGAATTCCACGGCGATGCAGTCGAGATGCTCGAAGGCATGGCCCAGCAGCATCAGCTTGCATTCCGTGTTCAGCGGCGTGCGCTGGACGCGGCGCGCGTACCAGGTGGAGCCGATCTCCACGCGCCGGTGGGTCGCGTCGACATTCATGTAGGTGGTCATGCCCGCCAGCTCGCCGGCGGCATCGCGCACCGCGAACGGCAGCATCGAGCCCTGTTCCTGCAGCGCCAGGCGCCGCGCGATCTCGGCTTCGATCCGCTCGGGCGCGGGCACGCTGGTGTACCAGAGCTTCCACAGCTCGCCGTCGGCGCAGGCGCTGCGCAGGCCATCGGCATGCTCGGCGCGCAGCGGCTCCAGCGTGACGTGCCGGCCCACCAGCGTGACGGGTTTGACGAACGCAGTCATGGCGGGCGGTGCCTCAGCGGTTGGCGCGGTTCATGAACACCAGGCGCTCGAACAGGTGCACGTCCTGCTCATTCTTCAGCAGCGCGCCATGCAGCGGCGGGATCGCGGCCTTCTTGTCCGGACTCTTCAGCGCCTCGGGCGGGATGTCCTCGGCCATCAGCAGCTTGAGCCAGTCGATCAGCTCGGACGTGGACGGCTTCTTCTTCAGGCCTGGCAGGTTGCGCATCTCGTAGAACGATTCCAGCGCGGCAGCTACCAGTTCGCGCTTGATGCCGGGGTAGTGCACGTCGACGATCTGCTGCATCGTCTCGGCATCGGGGAACTTGATGTAGTGGAAGAAGCAGCGGCGCAGGAAGGCGTCGGGCAGCTCCTTCTCGTTGTTCGAGGTGATGATCACCAGCGGGCGATGCTTCGCCTTGACCAGTTCGCGCGTCTCGTAGACATAGAACTCCATGCGGTCGAGTTCGCGCAGCAGGTCGTTGGGGAATTCGATGTCGGCCTTGTCGATCTCGTCGATCAGCAACACGACCTGCTCGTCGGCGTCAAAGGCCTGCCACAGCACGCCCTTGACGATGTAGTTGCGGATGTCGTGGACGCGGTCGTCGCCCAGCTGCGAGTCGCGCAGGCGCGACACCGCGTCATACTCGTACAGGCCCTGCTGCGCCTTGGTGGTCGACTTGATATGCCACTGCTGCAGCGGCATGCCCAGCGCGGCGGCGACTTCCTCGGCCAGCATGGTCTTGCCGGTGCCGGGCTCGCCCTTGATCAGCAGCGGGCGCTGCAGCGTGCGCGCGGCATTGACGGCCAGCTTGAGGTCGTCGGTGGCGACATATTGATCGCTGCCCTCGAAACGGGCCTGCTGGGCGATGGAAGCTTGGGCGGAAGCGTTGGCGGTGTTTGACATGAGGCAACCTGAGGTGACGGCCTCGGATCGAGGGCCGGGTTGGCGTGCTTGGCGCGGTCTCTTCGCGCTGTCATGCGCGCTTTCATTTTGGAAACAGGGTCCGGTGCAGGGCGCCCGCGCGCTGCTGGCGGCAGCATTCGCGAACGGTCGTGCAGATTCCCGGGATCAGCCAGTATAAAAGACCTTTGCGGTTCGTGTTGGGGCACGCTGACAGGCCGCCGGCGGCCGGGGCCGGTTGCTGGACTGGCAGGTGCCGGCTGCGGTACAATGCGGCGGTTTGACGCGCCCCCACGTCCAGTTCTCCAGCATCCGGCAGTCCGCGTTCAGAAGTCCCAGCGGCCCCTCCGGGTCGCGGCGATTGCGAGAGGTGGTTCCAGAATGGTGTTCCACATCCCGGCAACAGAGCGGATGCGACATGTCTGGCGGGTTGCACCTCGGCAATCCGTCCGGCTGCCCTGGTTTTCCCCGCAGAAGCATTCTGAAACCGTCTCCGCCCGGCAGGGCAGGTCACACGGTTTAACTTCCAATCCGCAAAGACAATGAAAAAGCTCCTCACGATGGTGGTGCTGGGCGCGGCTGCAACGGCTGCGCAGGCACAGGAAGTCAAGGGCAATGGAGACGCTGCCAAGGACAAGGTTGCAATGTGCATCGGATGCCACGGCATTCCGGGCTACCGTGCGTCATTCCCCGAAATCTATGAAGTGCCGCTGCTGGGCGGCCAGAGCGCCAAGTACATCGAGAACGCGCTCAAGGCCTACCAGAAGGGCGAGCGCAAGCACCCGACCATGCGCAGCATCGCCGCGACGCTGACCGAGCAGGATATCGCCAACGTGGCGGCCTACTACTCGCAGCAGAAGGCCGGTACGCAGAACAATTCCCTCAAGTAAGAGACCCACATGAATACGCTCAAGACGCTTTCGTTCGCGCTCGGCGCACTCGTGCTGGGTGCTGCCGCCATGCCGGCCTCGGCCGCCGACCTAGCCGCCGGCAAGGCGCTGGTGGAAAAGGGTGCCTGCGTGGCCTGCCATGGCGCAGGCCTGAACGCCCCGATCTCGCCGGACTACCCCAAGCTGGCGGGCCAGCACGCCGACTACCTGTACCACGCGCTGGCGTCGTACCAGGTGTCGGGCAACCCCCTGGTGGGCCGCTCCAACGCCATCATGGCCGGCCAGGTCAACGCCAATCCGGCCGTGACCGACAAGGACGGCAAGCCGCGCCCGTTCACCCGCAAGGAGCTGAAGGACATCGCCGCCTACATAGAGTCGCTGCCTGGCGACCTGGTGCTGAAGAAGTAAGAACGCGCGGCGGCTGCCGCGCCGATGCCAAAAAGCCGCTTCCCTGGAAGCGGCTTTTTGTTGTGTGCGGCAGCGCGGGGCCCAGGCCC
This sequence comes from Cupriavidus sp. GW821-FHT07C08, assembly GCF_059419025.1. NCBI lineage: Bacteria > Pseudomonadati > Pseudomonadota > Betaproteobacteria > Burkholderiales > Burkholderiaceae > Cupriavidus > Cupriavidus sp. GW821-FHT07C08. The sequence continues at coordinate 49,890 of NZ_JBWKQZ010000020.1, read as the reverse complement.
CGCCGCGGCATCAGTTGCCGCTGCCCGAGGCCAGCCGGCGCTGGCGCACCGACTCGGCCAGGCCCTCGAGCACCTTGACCGAGTCGTCCCAGCCGATGCAGGCATCGGTCACGGACTGGCCGTAGGTCAGTTCCTCGACCGGTTGGCCCTGCACGTGGTCCTGGCGGCCCGCCACCAGGTGCGATTCCACCATCACGCCGATGATGCGCTGGTCGCCGCCGGCGATCTGGCGGCCGATGTCCTCGCACACCGGGATCTGGTTCTCATGCCGCTTGCTGCTGTTGGCGTGCGAGGCATCGACCATCAGGCGCGAGGCCAGGCCGGCCTTGGCGATGGCGTCGCACGCTTCCTGCACGCTGGCCGCGTCGTAGTTGGGCGCCTTGCCGCCGCGCAAAATCACGTGGCAGTCCTCGTTGCCGGAGGTCGACACGATCGCCGAGTGGCCGCCCTTGGTCACCGACAGGAAATGGTGCGGCTGCGACGCGGCCTTGATCGCATCGACCGCGATCTTGACGTTGCCGTCGGTGCCGTTCTTGAAGCCCACCGGGCACGACAGCCCGGAAGCGAGTTCGCGGTGCACCTGCGACTCGGTGGTGCGGGCGCCGATCGCGCCCCAGCTGACCAGGTCGGCGATGTATTGCGGGCTGATCATGTCGAGGTACTCGGTGCCGGTGGGCACGCCCATCTCGCTGATGTTCAGCAGCAGCTCGCGCGCGGTGCGCAGGCCATCGTTGATCTTGAAGCTGCCATCCATGTGCGGATCGTTGATCAGCCCCTTCCAGCCTACCGTGGTGCGCGGCTTCTCGAAGTACACGCGCATCACCACCTCCAGCTCGCCGGCGAAGCGGTCGCGCTGGACCTTGAGCAGCTTGGCGTAGTCCAGCGCGGCGCGGGTATCGTGGATCGAGCACGGGCCGATGATGACGATCAGGCGGTCATCCATGCCGTGCAGGATGCGGTGCATGGCCTGGCGCGCGCCGTAGATCACGTCCGAAGCCTGTTCGGAGCAGCCGAACTCGCGGATCAGGTGCGCGGGCGGCAGCAGTTCCTTGAGTTCGCGAATGCGCAGGTCGTCGGTGTTCTTCAGCATGATGGCTCCAGGATTCTTGTGAGGTCGTGAGTGTGTGGGGTAACAAACGGGTATAAAAAAACCGCCAGGGTCGCTGGCGGTCTTTTTTGTATTCGGGGCGCTGCTTACAGCCGTCCCTCCCTATCCGCCAGCGGTGTGAGATCGCTAAAAAAGTAAAAGTAAAACTTGGCGGACATGGCGGAAAAAGGCGTTGGCTTGGGTCAGCTTGAATCGATTATCGTCGTGGGCGCCGAATTTATGCTGCACTGCGTAGCAGAAAGGCAGGAAATTGCGCGCCGGTCGGTCAATTTTCGGCGTGCGTCCGTTGCTTATCGCGCGGCGAAGCATCTTTATAGCGCCTTTTGCCAGGGTTGGCAAGTGTCGACGAGGCCATGCGGTGCGCTGGCGCACCGATCTCCGGCGGCTTGCAGCCTTGCCGCGCAAGCCTTGTCCCGCCGCCGCTTTTCGGCTTTTCCCAACATAACCGGGGGCTATATTGGAACCGGGGAGCGGTGAGCACGGGGAGGTGCATCATGAGCGTCGATGAAGCGAGGCTGAATGCCTTCATGGAAAAATTCATCAACGATATCGGCGCGGTGATGCATGCCGCGACCGTGGTCGTGGGCGATGAACTCGGCCTGTACAAGGCGATGGCGGAAAAAGCCATGACCGCAGAAGTGCTGGCGGCAAAAACCCATACCGACGTGCGCTACCTGCGCGAATGGCTGTCGGCCCAGGCGGCCAGCGGCTATGTCGACTATGACCCGGCAACCGGGCAGTTCAGCCTGAACGAAGAGCAGGCCTATGCGCTGGCGCAGGAGGGCAGCCTCGCATTTATCCCGGGCGCGTTCCAGATCGCGGTGGCGCAGTTCCGCGCCATCCCGAAGATGATCGATATCTTCCGCAACGGCCGCGGGCTGGGCTGGCACGAGCACGATCCCGCGCTGTTCCACGGCACCGAGCGCTTCTTCCGGCCCGGCTACGCGGCGCACCTGGTCTCCGAATGGATTCCCGCACTGGACGGCATGGAGGCGCGGCTCAAGGCGGGCGCGTCGGTGGCGGACGTGGGCTGCGGCCACGGCGCGTCGACCATCATCATGGCGCAGGCGTATCCGGCCTCGCGCTTTGTCGGTTTCGACTACCACGAGCCTTCGGTGCGCCATGCCGCCGAAGCCGCGCGCCGCGCCGGCGTGGCCGAGCGCGTGCGCTTCGAAGTGGCCACCGCCAAGGACTACGGCGGCAAGGACTATGACCTGGTGGCGGTGTTCGACTGCCTGCACGACATGGGCGATCCGGTGGGCGCGGCGCGCCACGTGCGCGAGACCCTGCGCGCCGATGGCGCCTGGATGATCGTGGAGCCGTTTGCCAACGACACGCTGGAGCAGAACCTCAACCCGGTCGGCCGGGTGTTCTATTCCGCGTCCACCTTCATCTGCACGCCGGCGTCGCGCGCGCAGGAAGTCGGCCTGTGCCTGGGCGCGCAGGCGGGCGAGGCGCGCATGCGCGCAGTGGTGGAGCAGGCCGGCTTCCGCAGTTTTCGCCGCGCGGCGCAGACGCCGTTCAACCTGGTGTATGAAGTGCGGCCGTAAGGCTGGGACGATCCCATGAAAAACGGGACCCCGCGGGGTCCCGTCTTCGTTGTAGCCGGGCCGGTCAGGCGGTGCCGCCCACCGTCATGTTCTCGATGCGCAGCGTCGGCTGGCCCACGCCCACCGGTACGCTCTGGCCTTCCTTGCCGCAGACGCCGACGCCCGAGTCCAGGCGCATGTCGTTGCCGATCATGGTGACGTCCTTCAGCGATTCCGGGCCGTTGCCGACCAGCGTCGCGCCCTTGACCGGGTAGGTGATCTTGCCATCCTCGATCATGTAGGCCTCGCTGGCCGAGAACACGAACTTGCCGTTGGTGATGTCCACCTGGCCGCCGCCGAAGTTGACCGCATACAGGCCGCGCTTGACGCTGGCGATGATCTCCTGCGGATCCCTGTCGCCATTGAGCATGTAGGTGTTGGTCATGCGCGGCATCGGCAGCGCGGCATAGCTTTCGCGGCGCGCGTTGCCGGTGACCGGCAACTTCATCAGGCGCGCATTCAGCGTGTCCTGCATATAGCCGCGCAGGATGCCGTCCTCGATCAGCGTGGTGCACTGGGTCGGGTTGCCTTCGTCGTCCAGGTTGAGCGAGCCGCGGCGGTTGGCCAGCGTGCCGTCGTCGACCACGGTCACGCCCTTGGCCGCGACGCGTTCGCCCATGCGGCCGGCAAAGGCCGACGAGCCCTTGCGGTTGAAGTCGCCCTCCAGGCCGTGGCCGACGGCTTCATGCAGCAGCACGCCAGGCCAGCCCGGGCCCAGCACCACGGTCATCGCGCCGGCCGGGGCCGGGCGCGCGTCCAGGTTGACCAGGGCCGAAGAGACGGCCTCGTCCACATACTTCTGCAGCAGCTCGTCGGTGAAGTAGCCATAGGCATAGCGGCCGCCGCCGCCGGAAGAGCCGACCTCGCGGCGCCCGCCGTGTTCGGCGATCACCGTGACCGAGACCCGCACCAGCGGACGCACGTCGGCGGCGATCACGCCGTCGCTGCGCGCCACCAGCACCACGTCGTATTCGCCGGCCAGGCCTGCCATCACTTGCACCACGCGCGGATCCTTGGCGCGCGCCATGCGCTCGACGCGCTCCAGCAGCGCCACCTTCTCGGCCGCGCTCATGGAGTCGAGCGGGTCGTTGGGCGTGTACAGGTTGCGCCCGGCGTGCGTGGCCAGCTCGCCGGCCACCTTGACGCGGCCGCTGCCGGCACGGCCGATGGTGCGCGTGGCCGCCGCGGCCTGCGACAGCGCCGCCAGGCTGATGTCGTCCGAATAGGCAAAGGCGGTGCGGTCGCCCGAGACCGCGCGCACGCCCACGCCCTGGTCGATGCTGAAGCTGCCCGACTTGACGATGCCTTCTTCCAGGCTCCAGGCCTCGTTGCGGGTGTACTGGAAGTACAGGTCGGCATAGTCGACCTTGTGCGTGAAGATATCGGCCAGCACGCGCTGGAGCTTGGCCTCGTCCAGGCCGTACGGTGCCAGCAGCAGTTGCTGCGCGGTGGCCAGGTTGCGGATTCCGAGATCGCCGGCGTTCATGAGATGTCCTTTCTTCCTGGGAACGCGCCGGCTTGCGGCCGGCGCGGCAAAAAATTCTCTGGGCGGGCGCCGGTGGCGGCCCCCGCGGTTGCGTACATGCTACAGCACCCGGTGTCGCAGTGCCGGCAGGTTCTGCCGGACCTCGGCCAGGCGCACGGGGTCGATCACGCCGCCGACCACGCCTTCGCCTTCAGGCAGCGTTGCCAGGACTTCGCCCCACGGATCGACCAGCATCGAATGGCCCCAGGTGCGCCGGCCGTTCTCATGCTTGCCGCCCTGTGCCGCGGCCAGCACATAACATTGGTTTTCAATGGCGCGGGCGCGAAGCAGGATCTCCCAGTGCGCCTGCCCCGTGGTGTAGGTGAAGGCGGCCGGCATCAGAATCAAGCTGGTGCCGTCGCCGGCGGCCAGTCCACGGTAAAGCTCGGGGAAGCGCAGGTCGTAGCACACCGACATCGCCACCCGGCCGCAGGGCGCGTCAAAACTGACCGGCGTGCGCCCGGCCAGGATGGTGCGCGACTCGTCGTAGCTTTCAGTGCCGCGGGTGAAGCCGAACAGGTGGATCTTGTCGTAGCGCGCCACGCGCTCGCCGCGCGGGTTGAAGGCGAGCGAGGTGTTGTACACGCGCGCCGGGTCGTCGCACCACATCGGCAGCGTGCCGCCGACCAGCCAGATGCCGTGGCGGCGTGCCGCATCGGCCAGGAACTGCTGCACCGGGCCGTCGCCGTCATGCTCGCGCACCGCCACCTTGTCCGATTCGGAGCGGCCCATCATGCAGAAGTATTCGGGCAGCAGCACCAGCGCGGCGCCGCCGGCGGCGGCCTCGGCGATCAGCGCGCCGGCGCGCGCCAGGTTGGCATCGAGCGAGGTGCCGGTCACGGTCTGGATGGCGGCAACGCGGAACGGGGCGGGGGCGGCGGGTGCAGTCATAGGCGGGGCGGGCGTGGTTTTCCTCAGCGCGGGAAGGCGGGGTCCGCGCGGTTCTGGAAGGTCGGAGCTTGCGCCTTATTGTCCTCCAGTTTGCCGATCTGCGGGTTGGCCCAGCTGCCGGTGATGCGGTAGTGCTGGGTGAACACCTTGGAGAACTCGTCGGCAAACAGCAGTTGCGCGGCCAACGTGCCGATGCCCAGCACCGGGTTGATGAAGGCGGCCGCGATCGAGGTGGAGGTGGCGTTGATGCGCGGCACCACCTCCACGCGCAGGTCCTGGGTCTCGCGCAGCAGGTTGGCGGTGCCGCTCATGCTGGCCATGATCTGCGGGCTCCTGAGCTCGAAGTCCTGGATCGTGCCGACGCCGTTCTCGATCGTGCCGGAGCCGGCAATGCGGTCGAACACCAGCCCGCGGCCCGACAGGGTGCGGAAGTCCAGCGTGGCAAAGCGCAGCAGGCCCTGCAGGCTGAGCACGCCCAGCAGCCGCGCCGCGCCGGGGTCCACGCTCAGGATCTGGCCATTCTCCAGGTCCAGCGACAGCTTGCCCGACAGCGTCGGATAGTCGATCGACAGCGGCGAGCCGCGCCAGGCCACGCGGCCTTCGAGCTTGCCCTTGCCGTCGCTCAGCGTGTGTGCCAGGCCCAGCCGGTCCAGCGTGGCGCCGGCATCGCGCACGTCGATGGTGAAGGACAACAGGGTGCGGCGCTCGGCATTGGCGTCGGCGCGCAGCCGGCGCGGCACGCGCCAGCTGCCGCTGCCGGTCAGGGTGGCGCCGGGCTGCTCGATCTGCAGCTTGTCCAGGGTCCAGACCGGGTCGGCAGCGCTGGTGCCGGTATGGGCCTTGACTTCAAGCTTGCCGAAGTCATGCCCGCGCAGCATGAACTGGTCGGCCACCAGGTCGATCGCGGGCAGCTCGTCGATGCTGCTGGCGAGCGCGTCCACCACGTTGTGCTCGTCGCTGGCATCGGGCACGTTCAGGCGCGCCAGGCGCAATTGCAGCGACCCGGTGGCCGAGGGCCCGGCCGGACGCCACTGCACCGCGCCGGCCACCTGGCGCGAGTCGATCTTCGCGTTCCAGCCACCGGCCTCGCGGTTGGCGTCGAGCACCACCTCATCCAGCGTGCGGCCCATGGCGTGCAGCGCGCGCGCGCGCAGCGCAATGCGGCCAGGCAGGAAGGGCGAGGGCGCCTCGGTGGGGCCCGCGGTGCCGGCACCGCCGCCGAAGGCCGCCCGCCACGCATCGATATCGAGCTGGTCGAAGGTGGCCGCGGCGCTGACACCGGCCGCGGGCAGCGGCGCCGCCTGCTGCACGCCGATGCCGCCGGCGAGCACGTCGATGCCGCCGCCCTGGTCGCGGCGCAGCAGGTAGCGCGCGTTCAGCGCATGGCCCAGCTGCACCACCAGCTCGCTGGTGCCGGCGCGGCCCGGGGCGCTGGCCGGGCGCAGGTCCACGCGCAGCGCCAGGTCTTGCGCCGCGGCCTTGGCCAGGGGCGCGGGCAGGCCGCTCGCCATGCCATTCAGTTCGGAGCTCAGCTGCACCTGCAGCTGGCGCTCGCGCGTAGCGATCACGGCGCTGTAGCTGGTGCTGCCTTCGAGCCGCGCGGCCACCGGCGCCAGCGCCGAGCCCGCGGCAGCCTCGCGCAGCCCCGCGGCCGAGACGCTGCCGCTGGCGGTGACGTGCGTGGCGCCGTCCGGCTGGGTGCCGCCGCCGAGCCGGATCTCGCCACCGAGGAAGCGGGCGCGCATGTTCTCCAGCCCGAAACCGTGTTCGTTGAAGGTGATGGTGCCGTTGGCATGGCCCAGTTGCGGCAGTTGCGGGCTGAGCACGACATCGTTGCCGGGGAAGCGGAAGCGGCCGTCCACCTTGGCGGCATTGGCGTGTTCCAGCGGCATGTCGAGCTTGAGCCTGAGCTCGCCGTTGCCGTTGGCCTGCGCCGCATCGGCCACGTGCGCGGTCCATTCGCGCACCGGCGAGGTGTTGATGTAGCGCAGGAAGCCCTGCACCGGCCCGCTGGCGCCGCCGTCGATCACCAGCTTGCCGTGCGGGCCAAGGTCGTCGATGCGGCCCTTGACGTCCTGCAGCGTGACGCCGGGGATATCTTGGACCGTGGCCCGGCTCGCCAGGAACGTCATGCCGCCGCGGTCGAACACGACCCGCCCGGCAATGTCGGTGAACGTGGGCCACGCCTGTACGCCGGCGGTGGTGCCGCTCGCGGTCTCGTGCGGGGCGATCTGGTAGCTGACGTGTTCGATCGGCACCTCGACGCGGAACTCGCCGGCCTTCTCGTGCGGGGCATGGAACGGGAAATGCGCCAGGTCGCCGCGCAGCACGAAGCTCACGCCGGCCGCTTCGCCGCCCGCCAGCGCACCGGCCAGGTAGTGCCGGGTGCCGGCCGGAATGCTCAGCGGCAGGTAACGCGGCACGCGCGCCACCTGGGCGCGGGTCATGTCACCGGTCAGGTCGGCGATGCCGGACACACCGTCGCCGCCTGCGCGCCAGGTGCCGCGCACCGAGCCGGCCGCATCGGCATTGGCAAAGCGCACGCCGTCCAGCGTGACCGCGAGCTTGCCGCCGGTGTGGGTCCAGCGCACTTCGCCGCCGATCTGGTCGAACGGCAGCCGCGGCTCCTCGAACAAGCCAGGCAGCACCAGTGCCGCGCCATTGCCTTCGAAGCGGGCATTGCCCTGCTGGTCATCGAAGGAGAAGGTGCCGGACAGGTGCGAGAAGCCGGGCGTGCCCAGCCGCGGGTGACCGCTGGCGTCCACCGCGGGCACGGCCGGCTGGCCGTTGACCGAGACGTCGCGCAGCGTGCCCTGCACGCTGTAGAGCGGCTTGCCGCCGCCGCGCTCGAGCATGCCGGCGCCCTCGCGGCTCCAGGTCACGTTAAGGTTGTCGATGTGGCCCGCCGGCTGCAGCGCGCGCAGCCGGCGCAGCACCGCGGTGTCCAGCGGCATCGAGCTGGACACCGCGCGTACCGTGTTCAGGTCCAGCGTGGGCGCCTTCAGCGAGAACTTGCGCAGGGTGCCGTCTTTGGCGGTGGCCCAGCCGAGGGTGACCTTGCGCATGCCTTCGCGCCAGGTGCTGTCGGCGGGGGTGCCCTCATCGTCGCTGGCTGGCTGGGGCTGCCAGAGCAGGGTGTCGACGGTCAGCAGGTTGCTGCCGTCACGCTCGGTCCGGTGCAGCAGGAAGGCCTGCGCATTGGCCAGGCGCAGCGGGGCGGAGGCGCCGGCCAGCTGCAGGTCGACGCCGCTGGCGCGCAGCCGCGTCTGGCTGCGCACGATGCGGCCCTGGCGGAATTCAATGCTGCCGTCGGTGCTGAAGGTGCCGCTGGCGACGCGCTCGAACATCGCCAGGTAGCGCTGCAGCACCGGCAGCTGCAGCTGGCCGAGGTCCCAGCTGGCCTGCCCGGTCCAGTAGCGCCAGTTGCCGGCGCTGTGCAGGTAGTCGTTGCGGAAGGTGGACTGCACCACCAGCGGGCTCGGCCCCAGCGCCGGCGAGCGCGCTTCCAGTTCCAGCGTATGGCGCACGCCATCGCGGCGGGTATCGAGGCGGATCTCGCCGATATCGAGCTGCGGCAGGCCTGCCTTTTCGTCCAGCCAGCGCAGCTTGCCGTCGGACAGCGCCACGCGCCCCTGCGACATCAGCCAGCCCAGGAAGCGGTCGTCGTCCTGCTGGCCGCCGGTCGCGTCCACCACCATGCCGCCCACCAGCAGCCTGCCCTCGGGCGTGCGCCGAACCAGGATGTCGGTGCTGGTCGCGCCCAGGCTGACGAACTGCAGGTTCATGCTGAACAGCGAACGCCACGACAGCTCGCCGTCGAGCGTGGCGGCCGCAAGCAGCACGCGCTGTTCGGGGTCCACGGCGCGCAGGCCGCGGGCGCGGAAGGCTGGGTGCCAGCCGTCCCAGTAGGTATCGAGCGCGCCGATGCTGACCTTGGCCGAGAGCGCCACCGAGCCACGCTCTTCCAGCCACTGGCGCGCGGTGGATGCCTGTGGCCACAGCACGAAGCGGATCAGCAGGCCCGCCACCAGCGCCAGCGCGGCCAGCACCAGTGCCAGCCGCACCAGCGCGCGGCCCAGCCCGCGCCAGAATGGGTGGCGCACGGCTGCCGCCACGCCGCGCGCGCAGGCGCGCAGGAATGTGCCCGCGCGTGCGCGGGCGGAACCGCTGCGCCGGGCGCTGGCGGCATCGTTGGCCGGGGGATTCACGGGGTGTGGCGGGGCCAGGGTGGAGGCGGCCTCCGGCCCGCCCGCGCCGCCATTGGGGGGGGAACCATCAGCGGGTTGTGGGGCGCGGCTGGACATGCGCAGATTATCCGACAATACTAGCCGCTCTCCAATCTGGTGCCCGGCCGGCTGAAACAAGAACGCGCAAGCTGCGCGCACCCAACGCGACAATAGCGACGCTGGCACGCCCGCTGCGCGGACAACAAGACGCGAAGATCGGGTGAGCCGCGGGGTGAACCGCGGGGCGAACCACGGGCCGCACCTTTTCTCGCATTTCAAATACTGGAATGACTGCCTCTGAACCGACGAGTTCCGCCGCTGGCGACGCTGCTGACCAACATGGCGCGTGCGCCACACCGGATCCGGCCAATCCAGCGAATGCGCAGCCAGGGCCGGGCCCCGGCACCATGGCTGCCGGCGCCTTTGCCATCACCGCCGCGCAGGCGCTGCAGCCGGCTGACGGGGTTGGCCAAGCAGGCGGCCACGTATTGTACTCGGCTGCGTATTCGCACTACGCGCGCCGCGTGCTGCAGGCCCGGCCGGATTTGCCGGCCGTCCTGGCCGCCGCGGCCGCCCAGCCGCTGACGCGCGCCTGGATGCAGGCGCGGCTGCAGGCGCTGCACGAGCCCTCGGCCGATGCCGAGGAGTCCGCCAAGCGCACCCTGCGCCGTCTGCGCGCCGAAGTGATGTGCGCGGTGATCGAGCGCGATTTGCGCGGCCTGGCCACGCTGGGCGAGGTCACCGGCGCCATGACCGACCTGGCCGAGCTGGCGATCCAGCATGGCCTGGCGATGCTGGGCGACGACCTGGCCGCCACCTTCGGGCGCCCGGTCGGCGCCCAAAGCGGCGAGGTGCAGGAGCTGGTGGTGGTGGGCATGGGCAAGCTGGGCGGGCGCGAGCTCAATGTCTCGTCCGACATCGACCTGATCTTCCTCTATGACGAGGACGGCGAGACCCAGGGCGGCTCGCGCAGCCTGTCCAACCACGAGTACTTCATTCGTCTCGGCCGCCGCCTGATCAACCTGCTGGCCGAGGTGACCGCCGATGGCTATGTGTTCCGCGTCGACATGCGGCTGCGCCCCAACGGCGATGCCGGCCCGCTCGCGTGCAGCCTGGGCATGCTGGAGGAATACCTGGTGGTGCAGGGGCGCGAGTGGGAGCGCTATGCCTGGATCAAGGGCCGCGTGGTGTCGGCGCTCGACACGCCGCACGCGCAGCGCACCGCCAGCCTGCTGGCGCGGCTGACCACGCCCTTCGTGTTCCGCCGCTACCTGGACTATGGCGTGATCGCCGCTATCCGCTCGCTGCATGCGCAGATCCGCAGCGAGGCCGCCAAGCGCAGCGGGGGGCTGGCGGGGCACGGCGTCAACCAGCGTTCGTTCAATATCAAGCTGGGCCGCGGCGGCATCCGCGAGATCGAATTCATGGCGCAGGTGTTCCAGCTGATCCGCGGCGGCCAGGACCCGGTGCTGCGCGTGCGCCCGACGCTGGAAGTGCTTGCGGTGGCGGTCGAGCGCGGGCTGTTGCCCGCCGGCCAGGCCGAGCAGCTCGGCGATGCCTACCGTTTCCTGCGCCAGCTCGAACACCGGCTGCAGTACCGCGACGACGCCCAGACCCACCACCTTCCGACTTCGCCCGACGAACAGCTGGCGGTGGCGCGGATGATGGGTTGCGCCGACTGGCAGGAACTGCTGGCGCGCCTGGCGGCGCTGCAGGAGCCGGTGGCGCAGCAGTTCGAAGCCACCTTCTCGGATCCCGATGCCGCCCCGTGCGAAGCGCTGTGGCCGGGCATCGTGTTCGACGATAACGCCGCGCAAGCGCAGGACAACCTGGAACAGAAGCAGGACGACGCGGCCTGCGACGATGACGCCGCGCCCTGTCAGCGCCTGCAAGCCGCCGGCTTCACCGACTGCAACGGGCTGCTGGACCGGCTGCGCGCGATCGCCTCGTCGCTGCGCTACCGCGCGCTGTCCGAGTCCAGCCGGGCGCGCTTCGATCAGCTGGTGAACCGCGCGCTTGACCTGGCCGCGCGCCAGGACGACGCCGACAGTACCATCGCGCGCTTTATCGACTTCCTCGAGGCGATCAGCCGCCGCGCTTCTTACCTCTCGTTGCTGTCCGAGTATCCGCAGGCGATGGACCGCGTCGCGCAGACGCTGCATGCCTCGCGCTGGGCCGCGGCCTACCTGACGCGGCACCCGCAGCTGCTGGACGAACTGCTCGACAGCGATGCGCTGGCCGGCGCGCCCGACTGGGCCGCCTTCCGCAAGCGCCTGCATGAGCGGCTGCTGGCCGCCGAGGGCCAGATCGAGCAGCAGATGGACATCCTGCGGCGCGAGCATCATGTCGAGACCTTCCGAGTGCTGCTGCAGGACCTGCAGGGCATGCTGACGGTGGAGCAGGTGGCCGACCGCCTGTCCGACCTGGCCGATGCCATGCTCGAGGCCACGCTGGCAACGGTCTGGCGCCAGCTGGCCACGCGCCACCGCGACACGCCGCGCTTCGCGGTGATCGCCTACGGCCGGCTGGGCGGCAAGGAACTGGGCTATGCCTCGGACCTGGACATCATCTTCCTGTACGACGACGACCATGAGCGCGCGCCCGACGTCTACGCCGCCTATGCGCGCCGGCTGATTACCTGGCTGACCAGCCATACCGCCGCCGGTGCGCTGTTCGACGTCGACACGCGGCTGCGCCCCAACGGCGCGGCCGGCCTGCTGGTGACCAGTTTCGAGGCGTTCCGCCGCTACCAGCTGCGCGAAGGCGACAACACTGCCTGGGTGTGGGAACACCAGGCGCTGACGCGCGCGCGCTTCTGCGCCGGCGACGCCGCCATCGGTGACCGCTTCGAGGCGCTGCGCGGCGAGGTGCTGTGCCAGGAACGCGATGCCGCCGCGCTGCGCAACGAGATCGTGCAGATGCGCCGCAAGGTCGCCGAAGGCCATCCCAACCCGACCGACCTGTTCGACCTGAAGCACGATCGCGGTGGCATGGTCGATATCGAATTCACGGTGCAGTACCTGGTGCTGTTGCACAGCCGGGCGCACCCGCAGCTCACGCGCAATGCGGGCAATATCGCGCTGCTGCGCGAAGCGGGCGAGCTGGGCCTGATCGACGCGACGCTGGCACTGGCGGTGGGCGATGCCTACCGGCTGTTCCGCGCGCGCCAGCACCAGCTGCGGCTCGAGGGGCAGGCGCATGCGCGCGTCGCGCCCGCGTCGGTGGCGCAGCAGACCGGACAGGTGCGCGCGCTGTGGCAGGCCGTGTTCGGTGAGGCCTGACGCGGCAGTTCCGCCGGCACCGGCCGGGGCATCGTGGCCGGGGCTGCTGGCGGCGATCGCGCTGGTGTGGGCGCTGTCGGCCTGGTTCACCTTCATGCCATGGTGGCATGCGCATGGCCTCTACCTGCGCGATGCCGTGCGGCTGGACGGCCAGTGGTGGCGCCTGGCCACTGCCATGTGGGTGCACCTGGATGGACACCACTGGCTGGCCGACGCGCTGGCGGCCACCGGCGTGCTGGCCATCGCCGCGCGCGTGGCGCGTGCGCGCACCCTGTTGCTGGTGCTGGTTGCCTGCGGCATCGGCGTGCAGGTGGTGCTGCTGCGCGCGCCGGCGATTGCATGGTATGGCGGGCTCTCCGGCGCCTTGCACGGGCTGGCCCTGTGGGGCGCGCTCGCGCTGTTGCGGGCATCGGGCCTGGCGCGCGTCACCGGCGTGCTGCTGTGCCTGGGCGTGCTGGCCAAGGTCTGGGTGGAACAGTCGTGGCTGGCGCCGGTGGTGTTCGAACCGGCCTGGGGATTTGGCGTGGTGCGCCTCGCGCACGCGGCCGGCGCCGTGGCCGGCCTGCTGTGCTGGGTCTTGCAGGAGTGGTGGCTGGCGCGGCGCCCGGCCCGCGGCGACGACGCCTGAGCCGGCCGGGCGCCGGGGTTACAGGCGACGCCGCAGCGCGAAGGCCAGCAGGCCGGACAGCGCCAGCAGTATCGCGGTCCAGGGCGCAATGGCGCCGCCGCCGCCACCACCATTGCCCGGTGCCGGCGCAGCCTGCGCCGGTGGCGTGCCCGCGGCGGCCGCCAGTGCGCCGTCGGCATCGAGCAGGCCGGCGCCGCAGACGCCCGGATTGGTGGTGCAATAGGTGCCGGACGGATGCGGGCGTGCCGAAGCCTTCAGCGCCGCGGTGACCTGGGCCGGGGTCAGCGAGCCATTGACCGCGAACATCATGGCCACCACGCCCGAGACCATCGGCGCGGCGAAGCTGGTGCCCGCGGATGACGTCACGACATAGGCACCAACGCTGGTCTTGCCATCGTTGTTCAAGGTGCGGATGACCGAAGGCGTGGTCGTGCACTGCCCATTGACTATCTGCGAGTTGCCGCAACCGCCGCCCGGCGCGCTGATCGCGACCTGCGGGCCGACGTTGGCATAGCTGGCATTCTCGCCGTCGTTGGCATGCGCCGTGACCGCGATCACGCCGCTGCAGTCGCCCGGCGCTTCCACCGCGCCGCGCTCATTGCCGGCGGCGGCCACCACCACCACGCCGCGCGCGTTCAGGTCGTTGACGGCCTGTTGCTCGATGCTGCTGCAGGTGCCGCCGCCGAGGCTGATATTGACCACGCGCGCCGGCGTCGCATTGGCCGGCACGTTGGGTACCGACAAGCCGCCGGCCCAGCGCATGGCGTCGACGGTATCGGACAGCAGCGCGCCGCAGCGGCCCGAGACGCGCACGGGCAGGATGCGCGCGTTCCAGTCGACGCCCGCGATGTCCTGCGCGTTGTTGGTCTGCGCGCCCAGCACGCTCGCCACGCGCGTGCCATGCCAGCTGTTGTTGGTCGCCGTCTGCGTGGGCGTTGAACTGCCCGGGCAGGTGAAGTTGGCCGGGACATTGTCGCCGGCATCAGTGGCATCGGCGTCGCGGCCATCGCCGTCATTGGAAATGGTGCTGCTGCTGATGAAGTCGTAGCCCGGCAACACGCGCGCCGCCAGGTCCGGGTGCGGCAGGATGCCGGTGTCCACCACCGCGATCACCACGCCGCTGCTGCCGCGGCTGCGGTCCCACGCGCGCGGCAGGTTGACGCCGCCCACCGCCGTGCCGGTACCCATCAGGTAAGGCTGGCGCGAGATGAATTCGGGATCGTTGGGCAGGGTGTCGTGCAGCTTGAGCCAGCGGTCGGGCACGGCATCGGCGATGCGCGGATCCTGGCGCAGCCGGGCCGCCGCGGCTTCCGGGTCGGCTGCCAGTGCGTCGGGCACCTGCAGCAGGTGCAGGTTGCCGCCCATGGCGCGGCGCGCCGTGACGGCAATGCCGGTGCGCTCGCTCAGCTGCTTGAGCGCATCCGCGGCGGCTGCGGGCGTCTTGCTGCTGCCATCGCTGGCGGTGCCATTGGCGCCGTCACGCCAGCGCACGATGATCTGGCCAGTGTAGGCGGGTGCGGCATGGACGCCGGCAGCCAGTGCCGCGCTGGCCGGCATCGCGCCGCACACAGCGGCGGCGAAGACGATGGCCCGCCAGCGGCGGGTCAAGGGGCTGCTACGGAAGTCGGACTGCGCGGGTTGCGGCATGTATTCCTCCTGGGGCGTAGCGCGCGAGGGGCTTGTTATGTAGCGAATACGATCCAGCGTGGTTGCGCAAGGGCAACCGAAGGCTTAAGTCCTGTCCTGCATCCGGGCTCAGCTCTGCGGCATGTCGCGGCTGGTGGGAATGTTGCGGTTGGGCTTGAGCACGCGGTCGGGCTCGGCGGTCTCGATGCGGGGCGTGGCGCGCAGGGTCTCGACGGCCTGGTCGATGGTGGCGTCCGCCGACGGCGAGATCGCGGTGACCAGCCAGACGCCGCCGGACATCGGGCGCTTGACCACGTAGCGGATCGGGCCCTTGATCCCGGCCAGCAGCTTGCCGGCATCCTCCGACAGGTTTACCGCGGGCGGCTTGAAGCGCACCATGATGTCGCCCAGGGAACGGTCATCGCTGATGCTGCCCGGCGGCGGGGCCGAGGACTTGGGCTGGGCCTGGCAGGCGGACAGCGCCAGCAGTGCGGCCGATGCGGCGGTGGCGATGGCCAGCACGGCGCGCAGCGATGCGCGCGGGCGTTGCCGGAGGCCGGCTTGCGCTTGGCGGGTCATGGTGAAGCTCCTGTCAGTGTATGGATTGGCGCACGTGCGGGGGCGGCTTTCAGCCGGCGGCGCGGCGGCTGCGCCGGCCATCCTTGCCGCCCGCGCCGCGTGCAGGCTGGCTGCCCTGGCCGCCGGCCATGCCTTGCGCCAGCATTTCTTCCGCATGTTGCAGCGTGGTGGCGGTGACGGTGGCGCCGCCCAGCATGCGAGCGGTCTCGACCACGCGCCCGGCGGGGTCCAGCACCCGGATGCGCGAGCGCGTGACCGAACCGTCGCCCGCATCGGTGGTTTCCTTGCTGACCAGCAGATGGGTGCTGGCCTGCGCCGCCACTTGCGGCAGGTGCGTCACGCACAGCACCTGGCGCGCGCGGCCGAGCTCCTGCAGGCGCCGGCCGACCACTTCGGCCACCGCGCCGCCGATGCCGGTATCGACCTCGTCGAAGATCAGCGTGGGCGTGGGCGAGGCTTCGCTGGTGATCACCGAGATCGCCAGGCTGATGCGCGCCAGTTCGCCGCCCGAGGCCACCCGGGCCAGTGGCCGCGGGCTCACGCCGGCATGGCCGGCGACCAGGAATTCGACCTGCTCCAGTCCATGGCTCTGGCCTTCGTCGAGCGCATTGAGCGCGGCGACAAAGCTGCCGCCGGCCATCGACAGCCCCTGCATGGCGTCGGTGACCGCGGCGGACAACGCCTGCGCGGCCTGCTTGCGGGCGTGGCTGAGATGCTGCGCCAGGGTCAGGTAGGCGGCCTTGGCCGCGGCCTCCCGCGCCATCACCTTGTTCAGGTCCTGCGCGGCCTGCAGGTCGTCCAGCTGCTGGCGGCGGGCCACCAGCTCGTCGGGCAGCTGCTCGGGCGGCAGGCGGTACTTGCGCGCGGTGGCGTGCAGCGCCTGCATGCGTTCGTCCACGGCCTGCAGCCGCTCGGGATCGAGTTCGAGCCGGTCGACATAGCGCGTGAGCGAGTGCGCGGCTTCCTCGGCCTGCATCTGCGCAGGCTCGAGCGCGGCCAGCACGTCGCGCAGCGCGGGATCGACATCGGCAAGCTGCTGCAGCTTGTGCACGATGGTATTCAGCGCCGACAGCACCGAGCCGTCGGCCTCGGACAATGCGTCGAGCGCGGCGCGGCTGCCGTCGATCAGGCCGGCGGCATGCGACAGCCGGTTGTACTCGGACTGGATCTCTTCCCATTCGCCCGGCTGCGGGTTGAGCTTGTCCAGCTCGCCGACCTGCCATTCCAGCCGTTCGCGTTCGAGCTGCATCTCGCGCGACTGGTGTTCCACCGCCTCGCGCTGGCGCACGCAGGCACGCCAGGCGCGCCAGGCCTCGGCCACCGCGCCGGCCTGCTGGGTGAGGCCGGCGTGGGCGTCGAACAGCAGCCGCTGCGCGTCGGGGCGCAGCAGCAGCTGGTGCGCGTGCTGGCCGTGGATGTCGACCAGCTGGTCGCCGACTTCGCGCAGCTGCGCCAGGGTGGCGGCGGCGCCGTTGATAAAGGCCTTGCTGCGGCCGCCGGCATCGACCGTGCGGCGCAGCAGCACGGTATGCACGCCGTCTTCCGCTTCGCCGTTGAGCTCGCGCTCGGCCAGCCAGGCATCCAGTGCCGGGTGGGTCGAGAAGGTGGCGCTGACGCCGGCGCGCGGGGCGCCTTCGCGCACCACGCCGGCATCGGCGCGTTCGCCCAGCACCAGCGCCAGGGCATCGATCAGGATGGATTTGCCGGCGCCGGTCTCGCCGGTGAAGACGGTGAAGCCAGTGGTGAAATCCAGGTCGAGCGTATCGACGATGACGAAATCGCGGATGGACAGGCTGCGCAGCATCGTGGCGTGGAAGGTAGTCGGTCCGATGGGTTCGGGATCAGGCTCAAGGGGCGGCTTGATACTGGCTCAGAGGCGATTGTCTTCGGAAGGATACTCGTGCCAGTGCAGCTTCTTGCGCAGCGTGGCGTAGTAGTTGTAGCCGACCGGGTGCAGCAGGTTGATGGACTTTTCGGAGCGCCGCACCACGATGCGGTCGCCCGGCAGCAGCGAGGTCAGCGACTGCATGTCGAAGTTGACGCTGGCGTCGCGCGCGCTGGCCACCTCGATGGTGACCTCGGCGTCGTGCGGCAGCACGATCGGGCGGTTGGACAGCGCGTGCGGGGCGATCGGCACCAGCACCACACCCGAAAGCGTCGGGTGCAGGATCGGTCCGCCGGCGGACAGCGCGTAGGCGGTGGACCCGGTGGTGGTCGACACGATCAGGCCGTCCGAGCGCTGGTTGTACATGAAGTGGCCGTCCACCGACACCGCCAGCTCGACCATGCCGGAGATGCCCGAGCGGTTCACCACCACGTCGTTCAGGGCCAGCGCGGAGAAGATGTCCATGTCGTCGCGCACCACGCGCGATTCCAGCAGCAGGCGGGTCTCGGCCTCATACCGGCCGTCGAGCATGTCGGGCAGCACGGTGTGCGCGTCTTCCAGCGCGATGTCGGTCATGAAGCCCAGCCGCCCGTGGTTGACGCCGATCAATGGCACGTCATAGCCGGCGAGCTGGCGGGCGATGCCCAGCAGCGTGCCGTCGCCGCCCAGCACCACGGCCACGTCGGCCTGCCGGCCGATCTCCTCGGCGGACAGGGCAGGGTAGCCGGTCAGCCCGGTGGCCAGCGCGGTTTCGCGCTCGAACACCACGTCCTGCCCGTTGCGCAGGATATAAGAGGCGATCTCCTCCAGCGGCCCTTCGATGCCGGCAGTGGAGTACCGGCCCACCAGGGCGACGGTCTTGAACGAAGTGCGCACGGCGCTGGCTTTCGGGGGGGCGGACATGCGTGGATTAGACCATACCGCCATGACGGTTGTCAGCAGGCGCGGGCGGGCGGCCCAGGCCGCCCGCCAGAAGGTCCAAAACTTGCGTAAAATCGGGGCATCATGGATGAACGCTCCAAAACGCTGCTCAAGACTCTGATCGAGCGCTATATTGCCGAAGGGCAGCCGGTCGGTTCCCGCACCCTGTCGAAGTACTCGGGGCTGGACCTGTCGCCTGCGACGATTCGCAATGTGATGTCCGATCTGGAGGAAATGGGCTTTATTGCCAGCCCGCACACCTCCGCGGGCCGTATCCCGACCCCGCGCGGCTACCGGCTGTTCGTCGATTCGATGCTGACGGCCAAGCCGCTGGAGCGCAACGCCGACCTGGCCGAGCTGACCGGCCAGATCCAGGACCAGCTCGGCGGCCAGCAGCTGGGGCCGCAGCGCATGATCACGGCGGCGGCGCGCACGCTGTCCAACCTGTCGCACTTCGCCGGCGTGGTGATGACGCCGCGCCGCGCGCAGGCGTTCCGGCAGATCGAATTCATGCGGCTGTCGGACAAGCGCATCCTGCTGATCATCGTCAGCCCCGAGGGCGACGTGCAGAACCGCATCATCCAGACCGAGCTGTCATACACGCCGGCCCAGCTGATCGAGGCGGCCAACTTCTTCAACTCGCACTATGCCGGCATGAGCTTCGACACGGTGCGCGGCCACCTGCGGGTGGAACTGCAGGACCTGCGCCGCGACATGTCGCAGCTGATGCAGGCCGCGGTCGAGGCCGGCAGCGTCGCCGAGGACGAGGACGACGACCACGTCTTTATCAGCGGCGAGCGCAAGCTGCTGGAAGTGGAAGACCTGGCCTCCAGCATGGACAAGCTGCGGCGCCTCTTCGACGTGTTCGAGCACAAGACCAGCCTGCTGCAGCTGCTGGACGTGTCCAGTCATGCGCAGGGCGTGCAGATCTTTATCGGCGGCGAAAGCCGGCTGGTGCCGATCGAAGACATGGCGGTCATCACCGCCCCGTATGAGGTTGACGGCCAGATCGTCGGCACGCTCGGCGTGATCGGCCCCACGCGCATGGCGTACGAGCGCGTGATTCCCATCGTCGACATCACCGCGCGCTTGCTGTCCAGCGCCCTGAGCCAGAACTAGTGCAAAGACTGGCTGGTCTGACAAGCGGCTCCATTCCTACCGAGCGCGGCAATCGCCGGTGCGCCGCACCGGCGCCATCCCGGCACCGTGCCAACCCGGAAGCGACATGACGTTTTCTCCCGAACCGGCCTACCAGCACGGCCACGCGCCGCGCACGGCGATCCTGCTGGTCAACCTGGGCACCCCGGACGCACCCACGCCCAAGGCGGTGGGGCGCTACCTGAAGGAATTCCTGTCCGACCCGCGCGTGGTCGAGATCCCGCGCGCGGCCTGGCTGCCGCTGCTGCATGGGGTGATCCTGCCGCTGCGTTCGCGCGCCTCGGCGCTGAAGTACGAATCGATCTGGCTGCGCGAGGCCCATATGACGGGCTCGCCGCTGCTGGTCTACAGCGAGCGCCAGGCCCATGCGCTGCAGCGGCTGCTGAACCAGCACGGCTATGAAGTGACGGTCGCGTGCGCAATGCGCTACGGCAACCCGTCGATCGCCTCGGTGCTGGAGGCGCTGCGCCGGCAGGGCTGCGAGCAGGTGCTGGTGCTGCCGATGTATCCGCAGTACTCGGGCACCACCACGGCAACGGCCTTCGACGAGGTGTTCCGGGTGCTGGGCCAGTGGCGCAACCAGCCCGAGCTGCGGCTGGTCAAGCATTTCCATGACCACCCGGCCTATATCGCGGCGCTGCAACAGCAGGTCGGCGCCTATTGGGCGCGGCACGGCATGCCGGACTTTGCCCGCGGCGACAAGCTGATCCTGTCGTTCCACGGCGTGCCGCGGCGCACGCTGGAACTGGGCGATCCCTATCACTGCGAATGCCTGAAGACCGGCCGGCTGCTGGGCGAGGCGCTGGGCCTGCAGGCGGGTCAGTATCAGGTGACGTTCCAGTCTCGTTTTGGCAAGGCGGAATGGCTGCAGCCGTACACCGCGCCGACGCTGGCCGAGCTGGGCAAGGTCGGCGCGGGCCGGGTCGACGTCTTCTGCCCGGGCTTTCCGGCCGACTGCATCGAGACCCTGGAGGAAATCGCCATGGAAGGGCAGACCGAGTTCAAGGTCGCGGGCGGCAAGGATTTCCACTTCATCCCGTGCCTGAATGATGCCGATCCGTGGGTCGCGGCCATGGCCGAGATCGCGCTGCAGCATCTGCAGGGCTGGCCGCTGGCCACGCCGCATCCGCACGAACTGGAAGCACGGCGCACGCGCGCCCAGACCCGGGGAGCGGCGGCATGAACGTCGACTTTGAGCCGGATGCGCGCCAGCGCATCGACAAATGGCTGTGGTGCGCGCGCTTCTTCAAGACGCGCTCGCTGGCGGCCGAAGCGGTGGAGCGCGGCAAGGTGACCGTCAACGGCCAGCCATGCAAGAACTCGCGCGAGGTGAAGCCCGGCGACATGGTGGTGCTGGAAGCGCACCAGCAGCGCTGGGAACTGGTGGTGAAGGGCATCGCCCCGGCGCGCGGGCCGGCGCCGGTGGCGCAGACGCTGTACGAGGAAAGTGCCGAAAGCCAGTCCCGCCGGCTGGCCGATGCCGAACGCCGGCGCCTGCAGCCGGAGCCGTCCGCGCAGATCCAGGGGCGTCCGACCAAGCGGGACCGGCGCCGCATCGACCACCTGAAGAGCTGAAATGACAACGCGGCGGCACCGGGAAGCTCCGGCGCCGCCGCGCAGTGGGCACAGGGTCAGGTGGCGCTTATTCCTGCGTGACTTCCTGACTGACGATAGGGACGATGTAGTGCTTGAACACAGCCTTGCCGCTGCCATACTCCGTATCGCGCGGGGTGAATGCGCCGGAAAGGCAGATAAAGACGGTCATGACCGCCAAGGCGGCCACAAGGCAGAGCGTCACGACTGGCAGCTTATGCATGGCCAACCTTACGGAAGAGGCACAAAGGTGAACCATCTCCAGGACCCCCGACATTTTTGTCATTTTTCTTACTAAGAATCTTAGTGAGTGCGATGCAGCAAAGCAATAAGGCGTCGATTGCATATGGGTGGCCTTTGTAACCGTGTGTTTCCGCGTCACGCCAGCGCCACTCTTGAAAACCTGCGCCTTGCCACCACCTGCACGGAACACGCGCCGATTTACCACCCGCGGCCAGGCCCACGGCGGGCCGCGACAATGCATTGATACGGATCGACATGGAAGAACAGAAGCAGACGCCAACCACCCAGACGCCTACGCCCGCGGGCGAAGAGGCGGCCAACGCCAGCCAGGAAACCGGTGCGCCGGAAGCCGCTGCCGTGGATGACGTGGCGGCCCAGCTGGCCGCCCTGGAAGCCAAGGCGCGCGAGCATTACGACCTGTATATGCGCGCCGTTGCCGAAGGCGAGAACATCCGCCGCCGGGCGCAGGACGATGTCGCCAAGGCGCACAAGTTCGCCATCGAGAACTTCGCCGACAACCTGCTGCCGGTGATGGACAGCCTGCAGGCCGCGCTGGCCGACGGCTCGGGCGATATCGCCAAGCTGCGCGAAGGCGTCGAGCTGACCGCGCGCCAGCTGGCGGCCGCCTTTGAGCGCGGCAAGATCGTTGAACTCAACCCGGTGGGCGAGAAATTCGACCCGCATCGCCACCAGGCCATCTCGATGGTGCCGGCGGACCAGGAACCCAATACCGTGGTGACCGTGCTCCAGCGCGGCTACACCATTGCCGAGCGCGTGCTGCGGCCGGCGCTGGTGACGGTGGCGGCACCGAAGTAAGGCGGCCCGGGACGGCGGCGTGCCGTCCTCGATTGCGACCTGACGCCCGGTGCCGGCTGGCCCGGGCGTTTGTCATTCTGGAGCGAGCATGACCACTGAACCAGGCGCCGGCTCGGCGCAGCCGTCCCCAGCCCCCCACCCCGACCACCGCGCCTTCGAGGCATTCGGCATGCGCGAGGTCGATGACGGCAGCATCGACGCCGCCATAGCCGGGGCCGGCGATGCGCTGGTGTGCGTGTTCTTCTGGGGGGAGGACTGCTTCAACTGCGAGATGGCCAAGAAGGCCATGCTGGCCAACCCCGAACCGGTCCGAGCGCTGGCACTGCACTGGCTGCACGCCAACGTCTACGCGCATCCCGGGCTGGGCCGGCGCTTTGGCCTGCATGGCATCCCGGTGTTCATGTTCTTCCAGAACGGCAAGAAGCTGGGCCGCGCCACCGGCTGGCATGGCCACGGCCAGTTTGCCGGCGCGGTGGCCAATGCGCGGCTCAAGGCCAGCGGCAAGCCGCTGGCCGGCTGAGCGGTCTGGCCGTTCAGCGGGTTCAGCGGGTTCAGCGGGACAGCGCGTAGCCGATGCGGAACTGCCACGGCAGCTTGTGGTTGTAGTCCAGCAGGCTCTCGCCATAGCCGACGAAGTAGCCCGCCATCAGGTAGCCCGCGGTGCCGGGGATCAGCCGCGCCATCGGGTAGGTCAGCTGGGCGTCGACGCTGCCGTACCACTTGCGCGTGCCCTTGCGCAGCGTGGCGGAGAACTCCCATGAGTCCGGGCGCCCATAGGCAATGCCCAGGTCCATGAAGCCGCGGTAGTGGGCGATGTCGGGGTTGTCGCCCTTTTCCACATAGGCATAGAGCTTGGGCGCGACGCGCCAGTGCCAGTCGTTCTGGTCGCCGAAGTAGAAGGTCGGCTTGACGAAGACCGTATTGATGCTGCGCGATTCGTCGCCGCTGCGGCCATTGGATTCATGCTCCAGGCCGGCCGCCAGCGACAGCCGGCTGATGACGTTGTTGCGCACGCCGGTATCCGACAGGTAATAGAACAGGCTGGGCCGGTAGTTGGTGTCGCGGAACGGCTTGGACTGCTCGGACAGGTCCCACAGCGAAAACTGCGTGTAGCCCACGTACAGGTTGTCGAACAGGCGCTTCGACGCCGGGTCCTCGCCCTGAAACAGGCGGTACTTGAAGCTCAGCTGGAACTTGGCGTTGGCGCCGCCATGCGCGCCGACCATGAAATACATCGGGTCATGGAACGACAGCCGGGCGCTGTCGCGCAGGTCGGCTGGCGCGGGTGCGGCGGCGCCCGCCGTGGTGACCGGGGAGACCGGCACGGCTGCGGTAGCGGTCGCCGGCTCTGCGGCGTCGGTGGCCGGCTCGGTGCCGTTCGCTGCCGGCGCCTTGCTGGCAACCGGCGGCGCTGCGGTGGCGGGTTCACCGGGCCGCGGCTGGCGGTTCAGCGTCACCAGTACTGGCGCGGCGTCGATGCCGGTGGCATCCAGCCGCACCTGGCCGCGCAGAGCCGGGGGCAGCGCCACCGTGTAGCGGATCGCGCGGTGCTCGCCGCGGCGCAGGTTGACCACGGCCGGGCCCGAGACTTCGCGCCACAGCACCAGCCGCACCGGCGCCTGCAGGTCGCCCGAGGCGGTCACTTCGAGCGTGTCGGGAATACGGTAGCGGCGCGTGGCGTCGTCGGCGCTGACCACCAGCGTCAGCGTCAGCGGCTGGTTGCCGTCGATCACGCGCGGCGGCTGCAGCAGCGCCACCCCGGCGTGGCCGGCCAGCGGCCAGGCCAGCATCAGCGACAGGCAGAGCGGGGCAACGGCGCGGCCGGCGGGCGCGAGCCGGCGCCGGCAGGGGAGGGCAATACGGGGCATGGCTTGCGGGCACCGCGCCGCCATGTGACGGCAACGCGGCTAGGGAAAATGCAGACCCGCAAAGCCTACCACGCACCCATCGGAGGGTTGTGACGAATTGTACGCTGCACTTGATGCGTGAGGCGTACCGGACTTAGCGGTTGGCGCGGCGCTTCACGCAATCGACGTAGTGGTCGCCGTCGGGCGGCTGGCCGGTGCGTTGTGCCTGCCACAGCATTTCGCCCAGGCATTCCATCACCTGGTGCTGCGCTTCGTGCGGAGAGTCCAGCCGGCGCGCCAGTGCCTCGTAGGCCTGGCGGATGCCGCGCGGCTGGTCGACCGAAACCTGCTCGGAGATCGACAGGTGCATCGACAGGTGCAGGAAGGGGTTGGTCTGGCCTTGCTCGGGAGTGTAGTCCTGCGACAGCGCACCTTCGGTGTCGCGCAGCAGGCCGTGGTACTCGGGGTGCTCGCCGATCCAGTCGACGGCGATGGCTTCCAGCGGGGTCAGCACGCCGCCTGTGAGCTGCTTCTGCCAGGCATCGCAGAAGAACCGGCGGACTTCTTCTCGGGAGGGATTAAACATGGTGGCGACATTGTAAACGAGGGTCGCGGCCCGCGCTGGCGGCCCCGCTTGTTGCAAGCGGCGCCAAAGTAGAATGCGGGATCGCCGACTTCCCGCCCGCCCGATGACCGCTTCCGCCCAAACCGCCCCGGACCACGCCCGCGACAAGCTGGCCGGCGTGCTGCTGATCGCGCTGTCGGCGAGCGCCTTTGGCGCCATGGCGATCTTCGCGCGCTTTGCCTACGCGGCCGGCGCGGATGTCTACGGGCTGCTGCTGGTGCGCTTCGTGCTGGCGGCCGCGGCATTGGCCTGGGTGATGCGCACGCGCGGCATCGCCTTGCCGCCGTGGCGCCGCGTGCTGGCGCTGGCGGCGATGGGAGGCATCGGCTATGTCGGCCAGTCGTTCTGCTTCTTCAGCGCGCTCAACCATGCGCAGGCCAGCCTGGTGGCGCTGCTGCTGTACCTGTATCCGCTGTTCGTGACGATCCTGGCGGCGGTCTTCCTGAAGGAGCGGCTGACCACTGCCGCGGTGATCGCGCTGGTGTTGTGTTCGGTGGGCGCCGGCCTGACCGTCGGCGGCGGCGAGGGCTCGCCGCTGGGGATCGCGCTGGGGCTGGCGGCGGCGGTGATCTATTCGGTCTATATCATCGTCGGCGCGCGCGTGACCGCCGGCGTCAACCCGATCGCCACCACCACGGTGATCTGCACCGCGGCGGCGCTGGTCTACGGTGCCGTCGGCCTGCTGCGGATGGGGGCGGGCGCGCCGCCGCAGTTCCCGGCCACTGCCGGCGGCTGGCTGGCGCTGGCGGCCATCGCGCTGCTGTCGACGGTGCTGGCGATCCTGACCTTCTTCGCCGGCCTGCAGCGGCTGGGCGCGGCGCAGGCGTCGATGCTGTCGACGCTGGAGCCGGTGGTCACGGTGCTGCTGGCGGCGCTGCTGCTGGGCGAGCATATCGGCGCGGCGCAGGCAGTTGGCGGCGGGCTGATCCTGGCCGGCGTGCTGTGGCTGACCCGCCGGGGCAGTGCGCCGGCGCCGGCCCGCGCCGATATGCAAGGGAATTGAACGGGTTGCTCAAAGGCGCTGTCGTGGAGCGCACAAAGCGTTGGGTACAATCGCTCCTTCTCTTAAATCTCGTACAGGAAAGAAGCGCATGTCCCAGATCGACAACGCCGCGCTGGCGCAGCTGTTCACCGAAGCCCGCACGCACAACGTGTGGCAGGACCGCCACGTGGACGACGCCGTGCTGCACCAGATCTATGATGCGATGAAGTTCGGCCCGACCGCTGCCAACAGCAGCCCGGCGCGCATCGTGTTCGTCAAGAGCGCTGCCGAGAAGGCGCGCCTGGTGGACTGCGTGTCGGCCGGCAACGTCGACAAGACCCGTTCGGCGCCGGTGACGGCCATCATCGCCTTCGACACCGCCTTCCACGACCAGCTGCCCAAGCTGTTCCCGCATGCCGACGCCCGTTCCTGGTATGCCGGCAACGACGAGAAGATCGCCCGCGACGCGCTGATGAACAGCTCGCTGCAAGGCGGCTACTTCATCCTGGCGGCGCGCGCGCTGGGCCTGGACTGCGGCCCGATGGGCGGCTTCGATGCCGACAAGGTCAACGCGGCCTTCTTCCCCGACGGCAAGTGGCAGGTCAACTTCCTGTGCAACCTGGGCTACGGTGAGGCCGACAAGCTGTTCCCGCGCGGCCCGCGCCTGTCGTTCGACGAAGCCTGCCGCATCGTCTGAACGCGCTGCGCACCAACGGTGCCAGAACAAAAAAAAAAGCGACCCGCCGTGGTCGCTTTTTTTGTCTGGCTTCAGGCCGTCCATTCCTGCACGGGATTGCAGGCCAGGTAGCGCTGGGGTTCGGCAATGCCAAGCCGCGCGCGGGCCGCGTCGATGGGTTCGTGCAGCAGTTTCTCGTAGTCCTCGCCCAACAGCCATCGGGCGCGCCGGCCCAGCCGGTAGCCCTCCAGCACGGCCCGCGCAAAGGCCAGGCTGCCGCTCACGCGCAGGCTCTTCAGCGACGCCGCGATGGCGATGAAGGCCCAGCCCTTGCCGCCGGTCTGCGCGTAGCTGAATGCCACCAGTGCGGCTTCGCCAAGGGTTTCATCGGCCCGGTAGCCGGTGAGCACATGCCAGATGTCGTGGATGTCGCGGGTACGCCGGCCGAACCACATGTAGGCGTCCTCGACCACCGGTTCCTGGTCCAGGTTCGAGACCTTGGCCAGCCCGTCAGCGCTGTAGCCAGTCTGTTCCAGGAACGCGCGATAAGCCGCGCCCACCGTGCCCGGTGCGAACCTGGCCACGTAGGCGGGATCGGACAGACGCTCCGCCAGCTCGATGTGCTGGTAGACCATGCGCCGCCCGTCGGGCGTGCTCAGCAGGCGGTTGAAGTTGCGCGGCATGGACGGCCCGTTGAGCGCGCGCATGATGCGGAACACCTGCTCCGTGTCGTTGCCATTCGCCATCAGCTTGCGAACGGCCTGGAACGCGGTGAAGACATCCTGCTTGTAGGGGTTGGAACCGGTGGTGGTAGCCATGGGCGGGGCTCCTTGGGTCAGGCGACCTGTGCCTGGGCCGGCGCGGGTACATGCAGCCGGGCGGCGGCGTCGCGGACGAAATCGACGCTGGTATCGATGGCGGTCACCGGCAGCATATGCCCGCCGCTGACCAATGTCAGCGTGGCGCCCGGGACCTTGGCGACAAGCGCTTCGCCATGCTCGGCAAAGTCCAGGATACGGTCCTCGCGGCCATAGAGGACACTGACCGGCACGCGCAGCGTGCCATAGCGGTGCAGCAGCGCCGGCAGGCTATGCGCGGCACCAATCAGGTCTTCGGACGCGGCCAGGAAGTGGCGGGGCCGCAGCGCCAGCAGGCCGCCTCCGCGCGTCGGGAAGTCGTCCGGCACCGGGTCCGGGCCGAATACGATGTCCATCACGGCTTCGCGGCGCCGTATCGACATCGGCACCACCAGCGTCCATGCCATCAGCCGGCGCAGCCACGCGCTGTGCACGGTCATGGCCTGGAATACCGGCGAGATCGCCTTGGGCGGGTGCGTGAGCGGCGCGATCAGTGCCAGCCCGCCCACACGCTCGGGGTGGTCGATGGCCAGCGCCAGCGCAATCGCACCGCCCAGCGAATGGCCCACCACCAGCGGACGCTCCAGGCCAAGCTTGTCGCACAGCGCGGCGAGCGCTGCGGCCTGCGCCGGCAGGTCCGCGGCGCTGCCCGGCGTGCGTGTGGAGTGGCCCGCGCCGGGGCGGTCGACGGCGATCACGCGGAAGTGCTCGGCAAGCGGCCCGATCATGCCGTAGCCAAAATTCTCAAGCTGGCCAGACAAGCCATGCACCAGCAGCACCGCCGGGCCCTGGCCGCGCTCCACCACATGCAGCCGCGCGCCGGGCACGTCGACAAAGCGGCCGGGCGGCGGCATGGCGGCTTCGATGCGCCGCGCGGTGCGCCACGTGTACAGATACAGCGACGCGCCCAGCGCCAGGATCAGCCCGATCAGCACCGCGAAGACGGTCAGGACGATGGTCATGATTGCACCTTGCTGGCGGCAACGGCCGGCACCGTGTTGTTGTCCGTGGTGTGCTGGCTGTCCCGGTGCGCTCGGTGTGCCAGGGGAGAGGGAGGCGGGACATCGAACTGCAACACGCCGTCTGCGATGCGCCCGTGCCGGATCGTCAGCAGGTCCTTCAGGTAGTTCTGGTGCACGCGCCATGGCTTGCGATGCCCTTGCCGGGGCAGCACGGTGGCGGCACGCTGCACGTAGCCGGAGGTGAAATCCAGGAACGGGGTCGGCTCAACGTCAGCCGGGGCGCGCGGCACGGCAATGCGGTGGGCGTGGCGATCCATATGACGCAGCAGGCGGCAGACGTACTCGGCCGTGAGGTCGGCCTTGAGCGTCCACGAGGCATTGGTGTACCCGAAGGCCAGCACGAGGTTGGGCACATCGCTCAGCATCATCCCCTTGTAGGCCAGGCATTCGGCGGGGCGGCGCGGCTGGCCGTCCACGGTGAGCGCAATGTCGCCCAGCATGTTCAGCTTGAGGCCGGTGGCCACCACCACGACATCCGCGGCCAGCGTCTTGCCGCTGGCCAGCACGATGCCGTCTTCGGTGAACCGGTCGATGGTATCGGTCACCACCGATGCGCGCCCGTCGCGGATCGCGCGGAACAGGTCGCCGTCGGGCACCAGGCACAGGCGCTGGTCCCACGGCCTGTAGCGGGGCGTGAAGTGGGTGCCGACGTCATAGCCTGGCGCCAGTTGCGCTGCCGCCATGCCGATCAGGCGCTGCCTGACGCGGTCCGGCCGGCGCCGCGCCAACTGGAAGAACATCATGCCCAGCAGCACGTTCTTCCAGCGCGTGGCGGCGTAGGCCAGCCGCTCCGGCAGCACGCGGCGCAGCCTGTGGGCGATGGCGTCCTCGCCGGGGCGCGTCACGATATAGGTGGGAGAGCGCTGCAGCATCGTCACGTGCGCGGCGCTTTTCGCCATGGCCGGCACCAGCGTGACCGCCGTGGCGCCGCTGCCGATCACCACCACGCGCTTGCCGGCGTAGTCGAGCGATTCGTCCCAGAACTGCGGATGCACCATGCTGCCGCGGAATTGCGCTTCGCCTGGAAATTCGGGCCGGTGGCCCTCGGCGTAGCTGTAATAGCCTGCGCACACATAGAGCAAGCGTGCGCGCAGGCACAGCCGGCTGTGGTCCGCCGTGTGTTCGGCTTCGACCGTCCAGCAGGCTGCGGCGCTGTCCCATGCCGCGCTGACGACCCGATGGCCAAAGCGGATATGTGACGTGATGCCGGCCTCTTCGGCGGTTTCGCGGATGTAGGCGCGAATCGACGGCCCGTCGGCGATGGCCTTGGCGCCGCGCCAGGGCTTGAAGCGGTAGCCCAGCGTGTACATGTCCGAATCCGAGCGGATGCCGGGGTAGCGGAACAGGTCCCAGGTGCCGCCCATGGCCTCGCGCGCCTCCAGGATGGCGTAGCGCTTGCCGGGGCAGCGCATTTGCAGCTGGCGCGCGGCGCCGATGCCGGACAGGCCGGCGCCTACGATCAGGACATCGAGGACTGCGTCATCGGAACTTGGGGCGGTCATGGCGGATCCGGACGAGTGGCACTTCTGACAACATAGATTGTCAGAAGCGATCCGGCAAGTAATCTGACAATAGGGAATGTCATAATGGCGCGCATGACGACCGAGCTCACCCCCGCGCGCCGCTACCGCGGCGCCGAAGCCGAGGAACGACGTGCCCAGCGCCGTGTGCAGCTGATTGCCGCGGCCGTGCAGGTCTACGGCGAGCGTGGCTACCAGAACGCCACCGTCAAGGCCGTGTGCGAGGCCGCGGGCCTGACCGAACGGTATTTCTATGAGTCGTTCGCCAACAGCGAGGCCTTGCTGCTGGCATCGTTTCAAACGGTGACCCACCGCTTGCTGCACACTCTCGCCCTGGCGGGCGAGGGGGCCGGAGGCGACGGCCAGCAACGCGCGCTGGCCATGCTGCGCGCCTATTTCGGGGCGCTGCAGCGCGAGCCGCGTTCAGCGCGGGTGTTCCTGGTGGAAATCCGCGGCGTCAGCAAGCTGGTCGACGGGGCGCTGGCGGATTCGCTGGATGAATTCGGCGGGCTGCTGGCGCATGCGCTGCTGCCGCCGGGACGCAAGCTGGATCCGTTGCTGGGGGCGGGGGTGGCGGGCGGGGTGGTCCACATCGCCCTGCGCTGGATCACGCACGGCTACGCGCCCGATGTGGAGGAGGTCGCGCGCACGGCGCTACAGCTGGCCCTGGTGCTGGCGCACGAGCCGGACTAGGGAACAGGACCCTGGGCCCGCGTTACAGCTGCGGCGCCGGCGTCTTTTCCCTGAACTCGCATAGCGGCTCGATCACGCAGTGCCAGCACTCGGGCTTGCGCGCCTTGCAGACGTAGCGGCCGTGCAGGATCAGCCAGTGGTGGGCATCGTGCAGGAACTCATGCGGCACGCACTTGAGCAGCTTCTGCTCGACGATCTGCACAGTCTTGCCCGGCGCCAGCCCGGTGCGGTTCGCTACCCGGAAGATATGCGTGTCCACCGCGATGGTGGGCTCGCCGAACGCGGTGTTGAGCACCACGTTGGCGGTCTTGCGGCCCACGCCCGGCAGGGCCTCTAGCGCTTCGCGATCGGGCGGGACCTTGCCGCCGTGGCGCTCGACCAGGATGCGGCAGGTTTCAATCACGTGCTTCGCCTTGGTCTTGTACAGCCCGATGGTCTTGATGTACTCGCTGAGGCCGGCTTCGCCCAGGTCCAGCATCTGCCGCGGGGTATGCGCCACCGGGAACAGCCGCCGCGTGGCCTTGTTGACGCCGACGTCGGTCGCCTGCGCCGACAGCAGCACGGCGATCAGCAGCTCGAACGGCGAGCTGTATTCCAGCTCGGTGGCCGGGGCTGGGTTGGTTTCGCGCAGCGTCTCAAAGATGGCACGGCACTTGGCGGCGTTCATTTTTCTTCTGGGTCGGTATTGGCGTTCTGGTCGGATCCAGGCCTGGTAAGCCCTGCACGCGCGCGCCGTGCTTCGGCGGCGTCGATCTGGGCCTGCACCGCAGCCGAGACGTTCTCCGTGTTGCGCGGCTGCGCGGCCTGCTGCTTCTGCCGGGCGCGTTCGATCGCGGCCTGGATGATGGCGCGCTTGCGTTCCTGCGCGGCGCGCTCGGCATCGTTCTCCGGCTCTTCGGCCTGCACCGCGGCCAGCTTGGCGGCGGCCTTGGCGGCCAGGCGCGCGTCGTTTTCCTCGCGCTCGCGCACCAGTCGCGCATTGCGCGCCAGGTAGCGCGCGTGCGCGGCATCGGCCTGCGCCTGCGACCACGCGGCCCAGCCGGTGCGTTCGCCGGTGACCGGGACCATGTCGATGCAGTCGACCGGGCAGGGCGCCACGCACAGGTCGCAGCCGGTGCACCAGTCAGGGATCACCGTATGCATCTGCTTGGCGGCGCCGGCAATGGCATCGACCGGGCAGGCCTGGATGCAAAGCGTGCAGCCGATGCAAAGGCTTTCGTCGATGCGGGCCACCGCGCGCGGCTGTTCGCTGCCTCGTTCCGGGTCCAGCGGCAGCGGTTCGGTGCCCAGCACCGCGGCCAGGCGCACGATCCCTTCCGCGCCACCGGGCGGGCAGCGGTTGCAGGCGGCTTCGCCGCTGGCCATGGCTTCAGCGTAGGGGCGGCAGCCGTTGAAGCCGCATTTGGTGCACTGGGTCTGGGGCAGCAGCGCTTCGATGCGGTCGGCGAGGGACTTGACGGCGGGATTCACGACTACGGGCAGGAAATCAGGGGACAAAACAGGGACCAAGGCCGGATCAGAACGGTCAAGACACGAAATTTACGGGGCACTGTGAGGGTTTGGCGACATAACAGCCGAACCCTGCGGCGGACAATAGGCCAGCGACCCTGCGGCACTGGGATTTCTGTGAACCCCTGCGAGCCATCGCGCCGCAAGGATTATCCCCGATTTCGCCGGCGGGCAGAAACGGCGATGATGCGCGCACCGCCGGATTGCCGCATTCCGGCCTATGCCATAATCCGCGCAACGATCGACCAGCCACCCCATGTCAACTGAGCCCAAGACCAAACGCGACCCGGAAGGGACGCGCCGACGCATCCTCGCTGCGGCCACCGAGGAATTCGCCAAGGGGGGTCTGGCCGGCGCCCGCGTCGACCAGATTGCCCGGCGCGCGGAAACCAACGAACGCATGCTGTACTACTACTACGGCAGCAAGGAAGGCCTCTTCCTGGCGGTGCTCGAGAAGCAATACGCCAATTTCCGCGCCGACGAGGAGCAGCTGCACCTCGTCGACGAAGACCCGGTCCAGGGCGTGCGCACGCTGGCGCGTTTCGTCTGGGACTGGTATTACGAGCATCCGGAGTTCATCCGCCTGGTCAACAGCGAGAACCTGCACGAGGCCCGGCATCTGAAGAAGTCGGCACAGCTGCAGCAGCTGATCAACCCGGTGGTGGATGTACTGGCCGACGTGATCCGGCGCGGGCAGGAGCAAGGCGTGTTCCGCGACAATATCGACGTGCCGCAGTTCTACCTGACGATTTCCGCGCTGGGCTACTACGTGCTGTCCAACCGCTACACCATCAGTGCCGTGATCGGCCGCGACGTGGCCTCGCAGCAGGAGCATGAGCGCTTTGCCGAGCTGCACTCGGAAATGCTGCTCAGCTACCTGAAGAAGCACTGAACCTCCCGGCCCGGCCCCGCAAGAAGAAACGCCCGCGATCGCGGGCGTTTTTTTACTTGGTGGCCAAGGCCTGGTGGTACTTGCGGATAAAGTCGCGCAGCTGCGGGTAGATCTCCTCGCGCCAGCGCCGGCCCGAGAAGATGCCGTAGTGGCCGCAGTGTTCCGCATTCAGGTGCTGCTTGCGAGCTTTCGGGATGCCGGCGCACAGGTCGTGCGCCGCGGCGGTCTGGCCCGCGCCGGAGATGTCGTCAAGCTCGCCCTCGACGGTCATCAGCGCGGTGCTCTTGATGTCCTGCGGCCGCACCGGATTGCCGTCGATGGCCCAGGTGCCGTTGGCCAGGCGGAACTCCTGGAACACCTCGCGGATGGTGTCGAGGTAGTACTCGGCGGCCATGTCGAGCACCGCGTTGTATTCGTCGTAGAAGCGCACGTGGGCGTCGGCGTCGTCCGCATCGCCCTCGACCAGGCTCAGGTAGAAATCATAGTGCGAGGAAAGGTGCCGGTCCGGGTTCATCGCCACGAAACCGGCATGCTGCAAAAAGCCCGGGTAGACACGGCGCCCGTGGCCGGGGTAGTTGGCCGGCACGGTGTAGATGACGTTGTTCTCGAACCACTCGAACGACTTGTTGGTCGCCAGCGAGTTGACCGCGGTGGGGCTCTTGCGGGCGTCGATCGGGCCGCCCATCATCGTCATGGTGCGCGGCGTCTTCTCGCCGGCCGAGGCCATCAGCGAGATCGCGGCCAGCACCGGTACCGTGGGCTGGCACACCGAGATCACATGCAGGTTCTCGGCGCCGATGTGGCGGATGAATTCCTGGATGTAGTAGATGTAGTCGGACAGGTGGAACGTGCCATCCTCCACCGGCACCATGCGTGCGTCGATCCAGTCGGTCACGTAGACCTTGTGGTCCTGCAGCAGCGTGCGCACCGTGTCGCGCAGCAGCGTGGCATGGTGGCCCGACAGCGGCGCGGCCACCAGCACCACCGGCTCATCCTTGAGCAGCTTGATGGTGTCCGGGTCGTCGGCATAGCGCTTGAAGCGCACCAGCTTGCAGAAGGGCTTCTCGAGCACGGTCTGCTCGACGATGGGGATGTCGCGCCCGTTTGAGCGCACCGACTTGATGTCGAATGCCGGTTTTTCGTATTCCTTGCCGAGCCGGTACAGCAGTTCATAGCCGGCAGCCAGGCGGGGTGCGCCGGGAACCAGCGAGAGCGGGCTGAGGGGGTTGGTGAAGGTCTTGGCCGTCGCCTGGGCCCACGCGGTCAGCGGGTGCAGGATCGAACGCTGGAACTCATGCAATTGGTAGAGCATGCCTTTTCTGCCTGGGGTCTAGCTATGAGGTACGTACTACCAGGTACTAATGTACTGACAATACACCGTGGATCGTGGCGCCGATTATGCCCTTAACCGAACGACCGTGCTAACGATCTTGCTCTGCAGCATATACCTTAAGGTACATCCATTGCTGCGGAAAACAATAAGGTAAAAGGCTGATTTCTGGATGACATTTGGCTGATAAATTGCAAACAAATGCAAAAAGCGGCCGAAGCCGCTTTTTGTGCATTGCTTTGTGATGCTTGCGCCAGTCGCCACCCGTTGCAGAGTGGCGACTCCACAGGGCTTTTACATCACAGCCGCGATCGCATCGACGACGGCGTCGATGTTGCGGCTGTTCAGCGCGGCCACGCAGATGCGGCCGGTGCCGACGGCGTAGATGCCGTGCTCATTGCGCAGGCGATCCACTTGGGCCGAGGTCAGGCCCGAGTATGAGAACATGCCGCGCTGTGCCTTGACGAAGGAGAAGTCGCCCGGCACGCCCTTGGCGGCCAGCTTGTCCACCAGCGCATGGCGCATCAGCTTGATGCGGTCGCGCATCTCGGCCAGTTCTTCTTCCCACATGGCGCGCAGTTCCGGGCTGTTCAGCACGCTGGCGACCACGGTGCCGCCGTGCGTCGGCGGGTTGGAATAGTTGGTGCGGATCACGCGCTTGACCTGCGACATCACGCGCTGCGCTTCTTCCTTGCTGGTGGTGACGATCGACAGCGCGCCCACGCGCTCGCCGTACAGCGAGAAGCTCTTCGAGAACGAGCTCGACACGAAGAAGGGCAGGTCGGAGTCCGCGAACAGGCGCACGGCGGCGCCGTCCGGGTCGATGCCGTCGGCAAAGCCCTGGTAGGCCATGTCCAGGAACGGGATCAGGTTGCGTTCCTTGACCAGTTCCACCACCTGCTTCCACTGCTCGGGCGACAGGTCCACGCCGGTCGGGTTGTGGCAGCAGGCGTGCAGCACGACGATGGTGTTAGCCGGGAACGACTTCAGCGATTCCACCATGCCGGCAAAGTTCAGGCCGTGGCTGGGGGCGTCGTAGTAGGCATAGTTGACCACCGGGAAGCCGGCGGATTCGAACAGTGCGCGGTGGTTTTCCCAGCTCGGGTCGCTGATGGCGACCTTGGCGTCCGGGTACAGGCGCTTCAGGAAGTCGGCGCCGATCTTCAGCGCGCCGGTGCCGCCGAGTGCCTGTGCCGTCACTACGCGGCCTTCGGTGATCAGCGGCGATTCCTTGCCGAACAGCAGCGTCTGCACGGCCTGGTCATAGGCGGCGATACCTTCGATCGGCAGGTAGCCACGCGGGGTGGCGGTGGTCAGACGGGCCTTTTCTGCCTCCTGGACGGCGCGCAGCAGGGGGATTTTCCCTTCGTCGGTGAAGTACACGCCAACGCCCAGGTTGACCTTGGTCGGGCGGGTATCGGCATTGAAGGCTTCGTTGAGGCCCAGGATCGGGTCGCGCGGGGCCATCTCGACGGCAGAAAACAAACTCATTTGGAATCTCGTGGTCGGCAATGAATGAAAACGGGAAGGCGTAGAATGCTTCGGACTGCGCTGGCGGCTGGCAGGCCCCGTTCCCTTCCGGCGGGAAGTGGCTTGAAGCGGGGGCTGTCAACCCCAAGATTCTAGCGTATCCGCCCGTTTTCCTGAGGTTTTTCCCTAATCTCGCCGCGCCTTCTTTCGTTATTTCTTTCCTTACTCGTACCGCTACTTCTCCAGCCACCACGCCCCTTATGTCGAACCTTGCCGAAGCCGCGCCGGCCCTGGACGAAGACAAATTCGTCACATTTCCCGGCTCCCCGTTCCAGCTGTACCAGCCGTTCCCGCCCGCCGGCGACCAGCCGGAGGCCATCCGGCAACTGGTGGAGGGGGTGGATGACGGCCTGTCGTTCCAGACGCTGCTGGGCGTGACGGGCTCGGGCAAGACCTTCACCATGGCCAACGTGATTGCCCGCATGGGGCGGCCGGCCATCGTGTTTGCCCCGAACAAGACGCTGGCGGCGCAGCTCTATGCGGAATTCCGTGAATTCTTCCCGCGCAACGCCGTCGAGTACTTCGTCAGCTACTACGACTACTACCAGCCCGAGGCCTACGTCCCGCAGCGCGACCTGTTCATCGAGAAGGACTCATCGATCAACGAGCATATCGAGCAGATGCGGCTGTCGGCAACCAAGAGCCTGCTGGAGCGCCGCGACACCATCATCGTGGCAA
This sequence comes from Cupriavidus sp. GW821-FHT07C08, assembly GCF_059419025.1. Taxonomy (NCBI): domain Bacteria; kingdom Pseudomonadati; phylum Pseudomonadota; class Betaproteobacteria; order Burkholderiales; family Burkholderiaceae; genus Cupriavidus; species Cupriavidus sp. GW821-FHT07C08. The sequence goes on along the minus strand of NZ_JBWKQZ010000020.1, from coordinate 13,660 downwards.
CCGTCTCGGCGATCTATGGTATCGGCAACCCGACCGAATACCACCAGATGATTCTCACCTTGCGGGCCGGCGACAAGATCAGCCAGCGCGATGTGATCGCGCGTCTGATCGCGATGCAGTACACCCGCAACGAGACCGACTTTCAGCGCGGCACCTTCCGCGTGCGCGGCGACACCATCGACATTTTCCCGGCCGAGCATGCCGAGATGGCGGTGCGGCTGGAGATGTTCGACGACGAAGTCGAGTCGCTGCATTTCTTCGACCCGCTCACGGGCCGCGTGCGCCAGAAGATCCCGCGCTTCACGGTCTACCCGTCGAGCCACTATGTGACCCCGCGCGAGACCGTGCTGCGCGCGATCGAGGCGATCAAGTCGGAGCTGCGCGAGCGGCTGGAGTTTTTCCACAAGGAAAACCGGCTGGTGGAGGCGCAGCGGCTGGAGCAGCGCACCCGCTTCGATCTGGAAATGCTGTCCGAGCTGGGCTTCTGCAAGGGCATCGAGAACTATTCGCGGCACCTGTCCGGTGCACGCCCCGGTGATCCGCCGCCGACGCTGGTCGACTACCTGCCGCCGGATGCGCTGATGTTCCTGGACGAGTCGCACGTGCTGATCGGCCAGCTCAACGGCATGTACAACGGCGACCGCGCGCGCAAGACCACGCTGGTGGAGTACGGCTTCCGGCTGCCCTCGGCGCTGGACAACCGGCCGCTGAAGTTCGACGAATTCGAGCGCAAGATGCGCCAGGTGATGTTTGTCTCGGCCACGCCGGCGCAGTTCGAGCAGGAGAATGCCGGGCAGGTGGTGGAGCAGGTGGTGCGTCCGACCGGGCTGGTCGATCCCATCATCCTGGTGCGCCCGGCGACCACGCAGGTGGACGACCTGGTGTCCGAGATCCACGCCCGCGTCGAGGCTGGCGAACGCGTGCTGGTGACCACGCTGACCAAGCGCATGGCCGAGCAGCTGACCGAGTTCCTGTCCGAGAACGGGATCAAGGTGCGCTACCTGCACTCGGACATCGACACCGTCGAGCGCGTGGAGATCATCCGCGACCTGCGCCTGGGCACCTTCGACGTGCTGGTGGGCATCAACCTGCTGCGCGAGGGCCTGGATATTCCCGAGGTGTCGCTGGTGGCAATCCTCGATGCGGACAAGGAAGGCTTCCTGCGCGCCGAGCGCTCGCTGATCCAGACCATCGGCCGCGCCGCGCGCAATGTCAACGGTACCGCCATCCTGTATGCGGACCGCATGACCGAGTCGATGAAGAAGGCCATTGGCGAGACCGAGCGCCGCCGCGCCAAGCAGATCGCCTTCAACGAGGCCAACGGCATCACCCCGCGCGGCGTGGTCAAGCGCATCAAGGACATCATCGACGGCGTCTACAGCGTCAGCGATGCCAAGGCCGAGCTGCTGGCGGCGCAGGAGCAGGCCCGCTACGAGGACATGAGCGAGAAGCAGGTCTCCAAGGAAATCAAGCGCCTGGAGAAGCTTATGCTCGACCATGCCCGCAACCTGGAGTTCGAGCAGGCGGCGCAGGTGCGCGACCAGCTGGCCAAGCTCAAGGCGCAGGTGTTCGGCGCCAGCGGAGATGGCGCGCTGCCGCCCGCCTGATACGCGTGGTGCCGGCTCCGGCTGGCCTATAGTGAAATGCGTCACACCTGATCCGGGAGGCGCAACATGGTAAAACTTGGACTGTGGGTACCGCTGGAGGCCAGGCCGGGCAAGGAGCAGGAGGTTGAGCAGTTCCTGCGCGACGGGCTCGCGCTGGTGGAGCAGGAGGCCGGCACCACGGCCTGGTTCGCGCTGCGGCTGGGCCCGTCGATGTTCGGCATCTTCGATGCTTTCCCCGATGAGTCAGCGCGCGAGGCGCACCTCGGCGGCAAGGTTGCGGCGGCGCTGATGGCCAGGGCGCCGGAGCTGTTCATGGGGACGCCGCCGATCCAGAAGCTGGAGGTGGTGGCGGCCAAGCTGCCTTGATGGCGAACGAAGGAGCTACGATGGAACGCCAGTTTGAATACGGCGGCTACGCGGTCGTGGTCAGCGCGGTCCCGAATGCCGCAGGCGGGTTTGCGGCGCAGATGCGCATCGCCGATGCCTTCGGCGAGCCTTCCGGCCCCAGCTTCGAGGCGATTGCGGGCGACGCGCCCACGCCCGAAGGGGCCATCGCGCTGGCGGAGGCCGGCGCCATGCGCGCGATCGACGCCGGCGAGGTCAACTAGCCAGGCATCCCCCATTTTCCGTGGAGAACCACAATGACCGAAATCGGTGAATGGAAGAAGAAGGTCTATGAAACCCACGAAGTGCAGGTCCAGGTCAGGCAGCGCTCACAGAGCGAATGGTCCTACACCGTGCGCGTCTGCCGTCCCGGCACCAATATCCGCGCCGCCGGCACGCTGACCGAGGCCTCGCGCATCACCGAGCACTACAAATCGCGCGAAGCCGCGGAAGTGGCCGGGTTTGCGCACGGCGAGCGGCTGGCCAAGCAACTGGCCTGAAGGGCTGCGGGTAGAATTGCGGGCTGTCCGGCCGGCGGCCCTGCCGAGGGCCGGTGCGCCTGCCATTCCACTCCCGCCAAGTCGTGATCCGATGAAGACATACGCCATCCTGATGTGTTGCATGGGAAACATCTGCCGTTCCCCGACGGCGGAGGGCGTGCTGCGCGCCAAGCTGGCGGCGGCCGGGCTGGACACGCTGGTGGAGCTGGATTCGGCGGGCACGCATGAATACCACCTCGGCCGCGCGCCCGATCCCCGCACCCAGCGCCACGCGCTGCAGCGCGGCTATGACCTGTCCGCGCTGCGCGCGCGCAAGGTCGGCCTGCCTGACTTCGACCGCTTCGACCTGATCCTGGCGATGGACCGCGAGAACCTGGCCGGCCTGGCGCGGCTGCGCCCCGATGCCGGCGACAAGCTGCGCCTGCTGATGAGCTTCGCCACCCGCCACGACGCCGACGAGGTGCCGGACCCGTACTACGGCGAAGGCGATGGCTTCGAGCGCGTGCTCGACTACATCGAAGATGCCTGCGACGGCCTGGTGGCCGAGTTGCGCCAGCGCCTGCAAGGCAACGCGGGCTGATCCCGGGCACCCGCCCCGTCGCTTCTTCTGCGGCCCGCGCCGCGACGCCACGAGCGCCGCGGCCGGCGGCCCGATCCCACGAGAATCCATGCTTCGCAAACTGTTCCGCAAATGGCGCGAATCGCGCAATGCCAGCCTGCAGCTCGACGCTATCCTGGCCGCGGCCGATCCTGAGGCCCCGCTGGCCGAGCGCAACGGCTGGCTGATCGAGCTGGGCTTCTGGATCCGCCGCGATGGCGGGCTGGGCGCCGATGCCGGCAGCCAGGAGCCCGGCACGGACCGCAGCCACCCCGAGCATGTGCGGCTGCGCTACCTGCTGCAGGTGCTGGAGCGGCATCCCGACTGGGCCGAACGTTTTGCCCTGACCGTGCGCAGCCTGGTGCGCGAGAACGACCCCACCGGCCTGTTCTGCGATACCGGCGTGGCCCTGCACCCGGGCTTCGTCAGCGAGATGGTGGGCCGGCTGCAGAACCGCTTCCTGCCGCCGCCGCCCAACCGCAGCGACATGGCGGGGCTGTTTGCGCTGGTGTTCGTCGGGGATGAAGACGCGGAGTGGGTCGAGGCCATCGACGATGAGCTGCTGGCCCGGCTGGGGCGCGTGCTGCAGGCCGGCAGCGCCGAAGGCGAAGCGGCGGGCATGGCGCACTATCGCGATGCGCTGGGCCAGACGCTGGCCACCAGCATAGCGGTGCTGGTCAGCCAGGTGCGCGCCACCGGCCTGAGCCAGGCGATCCGTTCACGCCTGGCCGGGCGCGTGGACGAGACGCCGTTCTTCCGCCTTGACGAGGCCATCCAGGCCTTGCGTGAAGATGGCCTGCGCCATGACGACAACAGCTTCGGCCATCGCCTGAACTATTTCCGCGCGCTGCTGGACGGCTGCCATGCCGCGATCCGCCACGTGTATGAAGACCTGGAAGAAAACGGCGTATCGATCGAGGTGGTGTTCCAGATCGAGCGCATGAAGGTGCAGCTCAGCCGCATCGAGCTGCTGCTGGCGGCCTGGGTCGAGCCCCACCGGCCCGGCATGCATGCGCACCTGGTGGCGGAACTGATCCGATCGACCCAGGCCCGGCGCAGCATCTCGCATCTGGCCGGGACCTCGTTCGCGCAGCTGGCGCGCAAGGTGGTGGAGCGCTCGGCCGAGACCGGCGAGCACTACATCACGCGCGACCGCAAGGAATACGCCGAACTGGTGCGCGCCGCGGCCGGCGGCGGCCTGGTCTCGGTCGCCACGGTGTACCTGAAGTTCCTGATCTACGGCCTGCACCTGGACAAGTTCAGTGAGGGGTTGCTGGCCTCGCTCAACTACGCCGGCAGCTTCCTGGCCATCCACTTTGCGCACTTCACGCTGGCGACCAAGCAGCCGGCCATGACCGGGCCGGCGCTGGCGCACCGGCTGGACGGGGCAGGGCGGCCGGAAGGACGCGAGATATTCATCGACGACACCATCGCCATGATCCGTTCCAACGTGGCGGCGATTGTCGGCAACCTGGCGGTGGTGTTCCCGGTGGCGCTGGGCATCCAGTGGCTGGCGCACAAGCTGCTGGGCGCCAACCTGATCACGCCCGCCAGGGCGATTGCCACCATCGAATCGTTCTCGATCCTGGGCCCGACACCGCTCTACGCCGCCTTCACCGGCGTGCTGTTGTGGCTGTCCAGCCTGATTGCCGGCTGGGCCGACAACTGGTTTGCGCTGCATCGCGTGCATGACGTGATGGCCTACAACCGGCGCCTGCGCTACGTGCTGGGTGCGCGCGGCGCCACCCGGCTGGCGGATTTCTGGAAGCGCAACCTGTCGGGCATTGTCGCCAACGTGTCGCTGGGCCTGCTGCTGGGGTTGGGGCCGGAAATCCTGAGCTTCTTCGGGCCGCATATGGAAGTGCGCCATGTGACGCTGTCGACCGGCTCGGTCGGCGCGGCCATCGGCGTGCTGGGGCTGGATGCGCTGCGCATGCCGTCGCTGTGGCTGGCGGTGGCGGGCATTGCGCTGATGGGGATGCTGAACGTGGCGGTGAGCTTCGCGCTGGCGTTCAATATGGCGCTGCGGTCACGCAACCTGCGGCGCGTGGACCGCGCGGAGCTGAGCGCGGCCGTGCGGCGGCGCATCCTGACGCACCCGCTGTCGCTGGTCATGCCGCCGCGCATGGCAGGCCCGGAGACGGCCGCAGGCGGGCGCGAAGCGTGATGGGGACGTGGTGCGGTGCGGCAGGGTAGTTGACTGAATTAGTCGGGTACCTTTATACTTGACGGAAACGATCAAGTATTGGCATCACCCCCAGAGCCCTGCACCATGAGACTGACCACCAAAGGCCGCTTCGCGGTCACTGCGATGATCGACCTGGCCATGCGCCAGGACCAGGGACCGGTCACGCTCGCCGGCATCAGCCAGCGGCAAAAGATCTCGTTGTCCTACCTGGAACAGCTGTTTGGCAAGCTGCGCCGGCACGAGATCGTTGAAAGCGTGCGCGGCCCGGGCGGCGGCTACAGTCTGGCGCGCAAGGCCGAAGACGTCACCGTGGCGGACATCATCATCGCCGTGGACGAGCCCCTGGATGCCACCCAATGCGGCGGCAAGGGCAATTGTAACGGAGATGACGGCTCCGGGCGCTGCATGACCCACGAACTGTGGGCCACGCTGAACCAGAAGATGGTCGAGTACCTCGACTCCGTTTCCCTCAAGAACCTGGTGGACCAGCAGCGCGAGCGCCAGCCCGCGGCCGTACTGCACGACATGCGCGAAGACGCCGCGCAGCCGGCGGCAGCGGTGCGCGGCAAGGCCGACAAGCAGGAAAAGCCGGTCCGGGCCAGAATGGTGAATTCAGTTTTCAGCCTGGCGCAGTCCTGAGCGCGCCCAGGCAACGACAGCAAAACAGCGATCAGCGGTCCCTAACAAGGCAGTCATAACGATGAGCACCCCACATTTCCCCATCTACATGGATTACTCGGCCACCACGCCGGTGGACCCGCGCGTGGCGGACAAGATGATTCCGTACCTGCGCGAGCAGTTCGGCAACCCCGCCTCGCGCAGCCATGCGTACGGCTGGGCAGCAGAGCGCGCGGTGGAAGAAGCGCGTGAGCAGGTGGCCGCACTGGTCGGCGCCGACCCGCGCGAGATCGTGTGGACGTCGGGCGCGACCGAATCGAACAACCTGGCGATCAAGGGTGCCGCGAACTTCTATTCGGGCAAGGGCAAGCATCTCATCACCCTGAAGACCGAGCACAAGGCCGTGCTCGACACCACGCGCGAGCTGGAGCGCCAGGGCTTTGAAGTGACCTACCTGGACGTGAAGGAAAACGGCCTGCTCGACATGGAAGTGTTCAAGCAGGCACTGCGCCCGGACACCATCCTGGTCTCGGTGATGCTGGTCAACAACGAGATCGGCGTGATCCAGGACGTCGAGCAGATCGGCGAGATCTGCCGCGAGAAGGGCATCATCTTCCATTGCGACGCCGCGCAGGCGACCGGCAAGGTGGCAATCGACCTGAACAAGCTGAAGTGCGACCTGATGTCGTTCTCGGCCCACAAGACCTACGGCCCCAAGGGCATCGGCGCGCTGTACGTGCGCCGCAAGCCGCGCGTGCGCATCGAGGCGCAGATGCACGGCGGCGGCCATGAGCGCGGCATGCGCTCGGGCACGCTGGCCCCGCACCAGATCGTCGGCATGGGCGAAGCCTTCCGCATCGCCCGCGAAGAGATGGCGACCGAAAACGAACGCATCCGCATGCTGCGCGACCGCCTGTGGAACGGCCTGTCGGACATGGAAGAGGTCTACCTGAACGGCGACCTGGAACACCGCGTGCCGCACAACCTGAACGTCAGCTTCAATTTCGTCGAAGGCGAGTCGCTGATCATGGCGATCAAGGACGTGGCGGTGTCGTCGGGTTCGGCCTGCACCTCGGCCTCGCTGGAGCCGTCGTATGTGCTGCGCGCGCTGGGCCGCAACGATGAACTGGCCCACAGCTCGATCCGCTTCACGGTGGGACGCTTCACCACCGAGCAGGAAATCGACTACACCATCGAACTGCTCAAGAGCAAGATCGGCAAGCTGCGCGACCTGTCGCCGCTGTGGGAGATGTTCAAGGACGGCGTCGACCTGAATTCGATCCAGTGGGCCGCGCACTGACGCGCCCGCCACAGATCATCAGTACAAAAAGCAATACCCCCGCAAAGATACGCAAGAGGTAAGCAAAATGTCATACAGCACCAAGGTTCTCGACCACTATGAAAACCCCCGCAACGTCGGTTCGTTCGACAAGAACGACGATGCGGTCGGCACCGGCATGGTCGGCGCGCCGGCCTGCGGCGACGTGATGAAGCTGCAGATCAAGGTCAACGAGGCTGGCGTGATCGAAGACGCCAAGTTCAAGACCTACGGCTGCGGCTCGGCCATTGCCTCGTCCTCGCTCGTGACCGAGTGGGTCAAGGGCAAGACCGTGGATCAGGCGCTGGAGATCAAGAACACCCAAATCGCCGAAGAACTGGCGCTGCCGCCGGTGAAGATCCACTGCTCGATCCTGGCCGAAGACGCGATCAAGGCCGCCGTCGAAGACTACAAGAAGAAGCACGGCGCCGAGCAGAAGGCTGCCTGATTCTGTCGCACTGACCACGGCATCGACGAAGGAAGACGCAACGATGATCACCATGACCGAGAAGGCGGCCAAGCATGTGGCCCGCTACCTGGAACGCCGCGGCAAGGGCGTGGGCCTGCGCCTGGGCGTGAAGACCACCGGCTGCTCGGGCCTGGCCTATAAGCTGGAATATGTGGACGAGCTGCTGCCGGAAGACGCGGTGTTCGAATCGCACGGCATCAAGGTCATCGTCGACGCCAAGAGCCTGCCGTATATCGACGGCACCGAACTCGACTACGCACGTGAAGGGTTGAACGAAGGTTTCCGCTTCAACAACCCCAACGTCAAGGACGAGTGCGGCTGCGGCGAGTCCTTCACGGTCTGAGCGCGCCAGCGCAAGCAAGCCCCGGTGGAGCGCAGCATCGTCGGGTTCCGCCGGGACGAGGAAGGCCACTGGGTGGCCGAACTCGAATGCGGGCACGGCCAGCATATGCGGCACGACCCGCCGTGGCAGTCGCGGCCATGGACGCAAAGCGAGCAGGGCCGCGCCGGCATGATCGGCATGCGGGTGAACTGCCTGAAGTGCGACCGCAACGAACCGCCGGCCGAGTGGGCACGCAAGCCCGCCTGAGCGGCACCGTGGCGGCAATGGACAAAGGGGCGGCGCGGCCGCTCCTTTTTCTTGGGGAAGCAGTTGAAAGACGATTTTTTTGCGCTGTTCGGCCTGCCGGCGCAGTACGGTGTCGACGAGGCCGCGCTGGATGCGGCATACCGCACCGTGCAGTCGCAGGCACATCCGGACCGCTTTGCCAAGGCGGGCGACGCCGAGCGTCGCGTGGCCATGCAGTGGGCCGCGCATGCCAATGAAGCCTACCGTACGCTGCGGCAGCCGTTGCGGCGCGCGACCTACCTGCTGAAGCTGCGCGGCGTCGATGTGCAGGCCGAAAACAACACGGCCATGACGCCGGCCTTCCTGATGCAGCAGATGGAATGGCGCGAAGCGCTGCAGGAAGCGGTGGAAGAGCGCGCAGTGGACCGGCTCGATGCGCTGCTGCGCGAGCTGCGCCAGGAAAAGCGCGAGCGCCACGAAACACTGGGCGCGCTGCTGGATTCCGGCGACAACGAGGCGGCCGGCGGCGCGGTACGGCAACTGATGTTTATCGAGAAGATCGAGCACGATACCAGCGAGGCCATCGACCGGCTGGAAGACTGACCGGCACGTTTGCCGGGCCCGTGACAAAATGGCGCCCGGCGCGAGATCCGCCCGCATGGCGGCTTCCCCTGCCGCACAAGACAGCGAAGAATTACCATGGCACTGCTCCAGATTTCCGAACCCGGCATGTCGCCGGCGCCCCACCAACGCCGCCTGGCCGTCGGCATCGACCTCGGCACCACCAACTCGCTGGTGGCCGCAGTACGCAGCAGCATTCCCGAAGTGCTGGGCGACGAACGCGGCCGCGCGCTGCTGCCGTCGGTCGTGCGCTACCTGCCGGACCGCACCACGCATATCGGCTACCGGGCCCAGGATGAAGCGGTGCGCGACCCCAAGAACACCATCGTCTCGGTCAAGCGCTTCATGGGCCGCGGCCTGCGCGACATCGCCAATATCGAGCACAGCCCATACGACTTCGTCGACGCGCCCGGCATGTTGCAGATCAAGACCGCGGCCGGCGTGAAGAGCCCGGTCGAGATCTCGGCCGAGATCCTCGCCACGCTGCGCCAGCGCGCCGAAGACACGCTGGGCGACGACCTGGTCGGCGCGGTCATCACCGTGCCGGCGTACTTCGACGAGGCCCAGCGCCAGGCGACCAAGGACGCCGCGCGCCTGGCCGGCCTGGAAGTGCTGCGCCTGCTCAACGAACCGACCGCGGCGGCTATTGCCTACGGGCTGGACAATGCGTCGGAAGGCATTTACGCGGTCTACGACCTGGGCGGCGGTACCTTCGATATCTCGGTGCTCAAGCTGACGCAGGGCGTGTTCGAAGTGATGGCCACGGGCGGCGACTCGGCGCTCGGCGGCGACGATTTCGACCAGCGCGTGCTGTGCTGGATCGTCGAGCAGGCCGGCCTGCAGCCGCTGTCGGCGCAGGACATGCGCCTGCTGATGGTGCGCGCGCGCGCGGCCAAGGAAGCGCTGTCGGAAGCGGACAGTACCGTGATCGATGCCGTGCTCGATTCCGGCGAGATCGTTCACCTGGCTCTGACCGACGAAACCTTTGAACAGATCACCGCACACCTGGTGCAGAAAACGCTGGCGCCGGTGCGCAAGGCGCTGCGCGACGCCGGTGTGACCCCCGATGACGTCAAGGGCGTGGTGCTGGTGGGCGGCGCCACGCGCATGCCATCGATCCGCAAGGCCGTGGGCGACTACTTCGGCCAGACCCCGCTGACCAACCTGGACCCGGACCGCGTGGTGGCGCTGGGCGCCGCGATGCAGGCCAACCTGCTGGCCGGCAACCATGCCCCGGGCGAAGACTGGCTGCTGCTCGACGTGATCCCGCTGTCGCTGGGCGTCGAGACCATGGGCGGCCTGGTCGAGAAGATCATCCCGCGCAACAGCACCATCCCGGTGGCGCGCGCGCAGGAATTCACCACCTTCAAGGACGGCCAGACCGCGATGGCGATCCACGTGCTGCAGGGCGAGCGCGAGCTGGCCAGCGACTGCCGCTCGCTGGCGCGCTTCGAGCTGCGCGGCATCCCGCCGATGGTGGCGGGCGCGGCGCGCATCCGCGTGACCTACCAGGTCGACGCCGACGGCCTGCTGTCGGTGACCGCGCGCGAGACCCATTCGGGTGTGGAGGCCTCGGTCACGGTCAAGCCGTCGTACGGCCTGGCCGACGACGATATCGCGCGCATGCTGCAGGACAGCTTCCGCGAGGCCGAGCACGACATGAAGAGCCGCGCGCTGGCCGAAGAGCGCGTCGAAGCCGACCGGCTGGTCGAGGCCACGCAGCGCGCGCTGGAAACCGATGGCGACCTGTTGTCGGCCGAGGAGCGCACTGCGGTGGAAGCGCTGATGGCCACGGTGCGCGAGATCGCCACCGGCGACGACCACCAAGCCATCCACGCCGCGGTGGAAAAGCTGTCGCTCGGCACCGACGAATTCGCTGCCCGCCGCATGGACCGCTCGATCAAGAGCGCGCTGGCGGGGCGCAAGGTGCAGGAGCTGGGCTGATCACCACGCCTGCACCGCATTACAGATACCAGGACACGAGATGCCACAGATCATAGTTTTGCCCCACGTCGAATACTGCCCGGATGGGACGGTGATTGAAGCCGAGGCGGGTGTCAGCGTCTGCGATGCGCTGCTCTCGCACGGCATCGCGATCGAGCATGCGTGCGAGAAATCGTGCGCCTGCACCACCTGCCACGTGATCGTGCGCGAGGGTTTCAACTCGCTCAACGAGGCCGAAGAGAAGGAAGAAGACCTGCTCGACAAGGCCTGGGGGCTGGAGCCGAATTCGCGGCTGTCGTGCCAGGCCATCGTCGATGAGGAAGACCTGACCATCGAGATCCCGAAGTACACCATCAACCACGCCAAGGAAGGCCACTGAGCGGCCCGGCAGACCTCAGCGGAGAATAACCCCATGAAGTGGACCGATACCTACGACATCGCGGCAGCCCTGTACGACAAGTATCCCGATGTGGATCCCATGTCGGTGCGATTCACCGACCTGCGCCGCTGGGTGCTGGAACTGGATGGCTTTGCCGATATGCCGGAGCGTTCCGGCGAGAAGATCCTGGAAGCGATCCAGGCCGCCTGGATCGAAGAATCCCAATAAGCAAGAACGCCCTGAAACAGGCCGGCTCCGCCGGCCTGTTTGCTTAGAAGCGGTAGCCGACGCCCGCCAGGATCACGTCGGTATCGCGGTCGTAGCCGGTCACGGTGCGGTTCCATGTCAGCCGCGTCAGCCAGTGGTTGCCGAGCCGGTAGCTGGCCGACATCGACATCAGGCCGGACCAGCGCGACGGCGGGCTGGCCGCGCCCAGGCCTTTCTGGCTCAGGTCGACTGCATAGTACGGGCCCACGCCGACCCCGAGCGTCAGCTTATCGTGGAAGAACGCGCGCGTGAGCCACGCCTGCGCGGCCACGCCGTTGCGGCGCAGCGCCGCGTTTTCGCCCTCGTTGATGTAGCTGACCGTGCCGTCCACGTATTGCCACAGCCCGCGCCGGTATTCCACCGCTTTGGCGAAAGAAGTCTGTGAATCGAAGCTGTTGACGATGGTTTCGCCAAGAAACACCGTCAGCTCATTCTGCGTGACATTGTCGGTCCGGCCCGGCGGCGGCACCACCGGCCCGCCGCGGTCACCGCGATCGAGCTGGTAGCCGACGCCCACCAGCAGCGTGTTGGTCTTGATGCTCGAAGCCGTCTGCGTCCGGTTGTAGCGCGCCTGCAGCATCCAGGGGCCACCGTTCACATACCAGGTTGCCGCAGCGCTCAGCAGCGCGCCCCAGCCGTGGTGGTTGTCGTAGGTGCCGTCCGAGCGCTGGTCGGTAGTATCGAAATAGCGGTAAGGGCCGGCGCCGAGGGCCAGCGTCAGCCTGCGGTCCAGGGCCAGGTAGCGCCACCAAAGCTGGACGCTGTGGCCGTCGCGGTGATGGTTGGTGACATGGCCTTCATTCAGGTAGGTGAAGGTCGCGTACCAGTTCTCGCCGAGGTTGTGCTGGTAGGAGTAGGCGTAGCCGTAGCTGCGCTCGCCGAGGGATTCCGTCGACTGGAGGCCGCCGAGCAGCAGCAATTCCTGCCCATGCGCCGCGTGGTGCGACAGCGCCAGCAGCAGCGCGCCGGCCAGTGGGAGAAGCCGTTGCCAGATCCTGCAGGTGTTGTGGGGGGCTGGCTGCATGGTATGGACTCCGGTCCACCGGGAGGTGGCGCCCAAGAATCATAGCAAAGCGACCATGAAAAAGGCCGACGACAAGCCGGCCTTGGTTTGTAACGGCACACTAAATGCGCCGGCGCGTGCGGTGGGCGGTCACCCGGTCACCCGGTCACCAGCGCACCATTCTCCAGGTGCACGCGCTGGCCCACCTGCACGCCAGGGTTCTGCTCGTAGGTAAAGCTGCGGTGGTTGCCATCGTCCATGCGCACGCGCACTTCGTAATGCGTGTCCTTGCTGACCGCCTTCTCGATCTGGTTGCCGGCTACGCCGCCGCCCACGGCACCCACCACGGTGCCGACGATGCGGCCGTTGCCCTTGCCGACCTGGTTGCCCAGCAGGCCACCCACCACGGCGCCGCCGAGCGCGCCCAGGCCGCTGGTGTTGGGCTTCTGGGTCTCGACCGGCGTCACGGAGACGATACGGCCGGCGTAGGGGCTGCCCTTGGCTGCCTGGCGCTCGGTGTCGGCACGCTGGCTGGCGCGCGGCTCGCTGTCGCGCTGCGCGGCCTGGCGTGCCGGGGCGGTGCGCGGTGCGGCTTGCGACGAACGGGCAGCGTCCTGATTGGCCGGGCGCGGCTGGCCGTCATCGTAGACCGGTGGGCGCGTGGTGCTGCCCGGCGGGGGCGCGGTTTCCGCGGTGACTGGCAGCGGGCCCTGCGGACCTTGTTGCGTTTGCAGGTCGGGGTTGGCCTTGCTGATCGGCAGCACGCCGGTCACGGCGGCGACAGCGGTCAGGCTGGCGATCACCACGGCCACGGCCGCCGCGCCAATCAGCGGATGCAGCCGGCGTTGCGGCGGCAGCGGGGCGGGGGTGTGGTCTGGCGAGGTGGCTTGGCTCTGCATTGTGGCTCCGGTGCGGCGAAGGCCGCGATGGGATGGAACCAGTGTGGCCGAAGCGGGCTGCGTTTTCCGTTTGTTTTTGTAAATATATGTAGGCGGAAAAAGCTTTTTATATCAATGGGTTGGGTGCTTCTAGTGTCGGCTGGTGCGGCGCAGGCTGTAACAATCGATGAGTTGGCGAAGTGATCTCGACTACCGATTGTGTGCTCCCTCTCCCGCAGGCGCTTGCCTTTACCCACATCTCGATAGGAAAGGTTGTAAACGGGATTGGACGGTGTTAACTTCGGGTGAAGTTGACAA